>JAJZBW010000036.1 GCA_021798745.1 Actinomycetes bacterium | reverse complement strand
GAGGCGCCGGCGGGCCCTCGACGGGCGCGCGCTCGGGCACGGGCGCGCCCCCTCCGGGAGGGCTGCGGGGCGGGCCCGCAGGCAGGGGTCGTCCCCCCCAGCGCCGCGCGAAGCGTCGCCGCCGGATCCAAGAGGAGCTCGAGCCGATCCAGGTCGCGACGTACTCGCCGTCGAACGCGCCCGTCCCCGACGCCGAGGTCATCATCGAGCGGGGGTCGACTCCGCAGGAGCTCGGGCCGAAGCTCAACCGGTCTGCCGGTGACGTCATCCGCTTCCTGTTCCTCCAGGGCGAGGTCGTCACGGCGGCACAGTCGCTCTCGGACGACATGATCGAGCTGTTCGCCGCCGAGCTCGGTGCGCGCATCCGGCTCGTGGACCCGGGGGAGGAGCAGGAGGCTGCCCTCCAGGCGCGCTACTTCGCGGAGGACGACGACGAGGCCGAGGACCCCGCGTCCCTCCGGCCGCGCCCGCCCGTCGTGACGGTCATGGGCCACGTCGACCACGGAAAGACGCTCCTTCTGGACCGGATCCGCGCGGCGAACGTGGTCGCGGGCGAGGCGGGAGGCATCACCCAGCACATCGGTGCCTACCAGGTCTCGCGCGACGGGCAGCTCGTGACGTTCATCGACACGCCCGGCCACGAGGCGTTCACGGCGATGCGCGCGCGTGGCGCGCAGGTCACGGACATCGTCGTTCTCGTGGTGGCGGCAGACGACGGGGTCATGCCCCAGACGGTCGAGGCCATCAACCACGCGAAGGCCGCGGACGTGCCGATAGTCGTCGCCGTGAACAAGATCGACCGCGAGGACGCCGACCCGAACCGAGTGCTCCAGCAGCTCTCCGAGCACGGGCTCGTGCCCGAGGCGTGGGGCGGCGACACGATCACCGTCGAGGTCTCCGCGCTCCAGTCGCTCGGGATCGACGACCTTCTCGACCACCTCGCGGCGCTCGCCGAGGTGCTCGAGCTGAAGGCAAGCCCCGAAGGACGCGCGCGCGGGACCGTGCTCGAGGCGAACCTCGACATCGGTCGCGGCCCGGTCGCGACGGTCATCGTCCAGAGCGGCACGCTTCGCGTCGGGGACCCGATCGTCGCCGGTCCCGCATGGGGGCGGGTGAAGGCGCTCATCGACGACCGGGGCGACCAGGTCAAGGAAGCACCGCCGTCGAGTCCGGTGCAGGTCCTCGGGCTGTCCGAGCCCGCGACCGCGGGCGACGAGCTCCGCGCGACGAGCGACCTCTCGGTCGCACGCACGATCGGCGAGTCCCGCGAGCAGCGCATCCGGTTCGCGGGCTACGCGAGCGCCCCGGTCGCGCCCGGAGCGGGGGCCAAGCTCGAGGACATCTTCGAGCAGATCCAGCGCGGCGAGACCGCGACGCTCCGGATCGTGCTCAAGGCGGACGTCCAGGGCTCTCTCGAGGCCGTGACGGAGAGCCTGCGCAAGCTCGAGCGTGACGAGGTCAAGATCGCCTTCGTGCACCGAGCGGTCGGAGGGATCACCGAGTACGACGCGACGCTCGCAGCGGCCTCGAACGCGACGATCATCGGCTTCAACGTGCGCCCGGACAGGCGCGCGCGAGAGCTCGCCGCGACGCACGACGTGGAGATCCGCACCTACGAGATCATCTACAAGCTCCTCGAGGACATCGAGGCCGCGATGGTCGGGATGCTCGCTCCGACCTTCGAGGAGGTCGTGACGGGCGAGACCGAGGTGCGGGAGATCTTCCGGGTCCCGCGTGTCGGGGCGATCGCCGGGTGCTACGTGCGCCACGGCGTCATCACGCGCGGCTCGAAGGTGCGGTTCCTTCGCGACGGGGTCGTGATCTGGAAGGGCGCGATCTCCTCGCTCCGGAGGTTCAAGGACGACGTCCGGGAGGTCCACGAGGGCTTCGAGTGCGGCGTGGGGCTGACCGACTTCCAGGACCTCCGTCAGGGGGACATCATCGAGACCTACGAGGACCGCGAGGTTCCCCGCACCTGAGAGACCGGGGCCGGGCGCACCTCGTCCCGGTCCCACGGTCGTCGGCGCGCGACAGCGAGGAGGTCGAGCGATGGACGGATCCCGTCGGCGCGCCCCGCAGCGCCCCTACCCCCGGGTCGCACGGGTGAACGCCCTGCTCCAAGAGATCGTCGGAGAGGAGATCGAGCGGCTGTCGGACGTCGACGAGCGGCTCCGGCTCCTCACGGTGACCGCGGTCGAGTGCGACCCGAGCCTGCGCCAGGCGGTCGTGCTCCTCTCGTCGCTCCCCGCAGCGGCAGGCGAGGCGCTCGAGGAGCACCGGCGCGCCCTCCAGCGCGCGATCGCCGACGAGGCGCGGCTCAAGCGAACTCCGACGCTCGGGTTCGTCGCGGATCCCGCGGTCCGTGCGGGCGCGGCCGTGGAGGAGGCCCTGCGCCGCGCCAAGCCGATCGTCGACCGCCCCGACGGGGACGGGGACGGGGACGGGGACGGGGACGAGCGCGAGCCCGCGGGCGGAGCGGGTGCCCGGGAGAGCGGGGAGGGCTAGTCCTCGTGGGAAGACGCGCCCGACGGGCATCGGCCGGCCTGGACGGGTACGTGGTGGTCGACAAGCCCGCGGGGATGACCTCGCACGACGTCGTCGCGCACTGCCGTCGGCTGCTCGACCAGCCGCGTGCCGGGCACGCGGGGACGCTCGACCCCGACGCGACGGGGGTCCTCGTCGTCGGGCTCGGGCGTGCGACGCGGCTCCTCCGGTACGCGAGCGGGCTCCGGAAGTCCTACACGGGAGAGGTCGTGCTCGGCGTCTCTACCTCGACGCTCGACTCGGCGGGCGATGTCGTCGCGCGCTTCGACATGGCCGGGGTCGGGCTGGAGGAGGTCCGACGCGCGGCCGGCGTGCTCACGGGGACGATCCTCCAGGTGCCGCCCATGGTGTCCGCCGTCCGGGTCGGAGGTCGCCGGCTCCACGAGATCGCCCGCGCCGGCGAGGTCGTCGAGCGGGTGCCCCGCCCGGTCGAGGTCTCGCGCTACGACGTCGACGCGACCGGTGACCCGGAGGTGTTCGCGATCACGGTCGAGTGCTCCTCGGGGACCTACGTGCGATCGCTCGCCGCCGACCTCGGCGAGGAGCTCGGCGGGGGGGCGCACCTGCGAGGGTTGCGCCGTCGCGCGGTCGGGGGCTTCCGGGAGCAGGACGCCGTTCCGCTCGGGTCCGTCTCGCGTGACCACGTTCGTCCTGCAGAGGGTCTCGTCGCGCACCTCGCGTCGCTCGTGCTCGACCCCGCGTTGGACGAGAAGGTCGCGAACGGGCGGGTGCTCGACCGTCGCGAGCTCGGCGCGTCGGGGCCGGGACCGTGGGCGGTGACCGGGCGTGACGGACGCCTCCTCGCCGTGTACGGGTCGTGGCGCGAGGACAAGGCCAAGCCCGAGGTGGTCGTCGCAGGGCCCTCCGAGGGGCCCGCAGCCACGCGGTCCCCCGACGGTCGGGTGCCCGGCGGGCCGGCGTCGGCCGAGTAGCGTCGCCGGAGGTGGACGCGATCGACGTTCGGAGCGGGTCGCTCCCCGAGAGTTCCGTGGCGATCGGGAACTTCGACGGGTTCCACGTCGGCCACCGGATGCTCGTCGGACGGGCGGTCGCGGCGGCGTCGTCGCGCGGCCTGCGCAGCGTCGTGCTCACGTTCGACCGGCACCCGGCGACGATCGTGCGGCCAGAGAGCGCTCCGCTGCTTCTCACGAGCGTCCCGCGCAAGCTCGAGCTCCTCCGGGCGAGCGGCGTCGACGAGGTCGTCGTGCTGCGCTTCGACGAGGAGCGCGCCTCGGAGCCCGCGGAGGACTTCGTCGAGGCCGTCCTGCTCGGAGAGCTCGCCGCACGCGTCGTCGTCGTCGGGGCGAGCTTCCGGTTCGGGCACGGGCAGAAGGGGGACGTCGCGCTGCTCGAGACGATGGGCGCAGAGCTCGGGTTCGCGGTCGACTGCCTCGACCTCGTCGACGCGGACGCGGGGGACGGGGACCTCCCGGTCTCGTCGTCTCGGATCCGGTCGCTGCTCGCGGACGGCCGCGTGGAGGACGCGGCCCGCCTCCTCGGGCGCCCGCACGAGCTCGAGGTGCTCGACCCGGGCCAGCTCGAGCGGGCGGGGTGGCCCGGTCCCGACCTCGACCTCGCGGTCGTGCCGGGTCTCGTCGTCCCGCGGCCGGGCCGCTACGTGGGGGCGGTCGCCGCTGCCGGGGGCACGGGCCGGCCCGACGCGCCGAGGGTCGGCGTGCGCGTCCCGGACGACCGCCCGGGGACGCTCGTGCTCGAGGCGTCCCGCGAGGAGCCGCCCGCCCGCCCCTCGCTCGGGACGCGGGCGGTCGTCGGGTTCCTGTCCTCGTGACGGGAGCCGTCGTGCCCGGTCGCACGCGGCCCGACGCGGGTGGGCGGTGGTCGGGCCGGTAGTCTCGCGGTCGTGGCGACGTACGACATCCGCACGTTCGGCGACCCGGTCCTGCGCCAGAGGGCGCTCGAGATCGAGGACGTCGACGACAAGCTCGTGCGCCTCGCGGAGGACATGATCGAGACGATGTACGACGCCCCCGGCGTCGGGCTCGCCGCGCCCCAGGTCGGCGTGCAGCGCCGGATGTTCGTGTACGACGTCGGCGAGGGCCCCTCCGTCGTCCTCAACGCGCGCATCGCCGAGTCCGACGGGGAGTGGACCTACGACGAGGGGTGCCTCTCGATCCCGGGCCTGAGCTGGGAGGTCGTCCGCCCGCAGACCGTGCGTCTCGTGGGGGTCGACCTCGACGGAGACGAGGTCGACGTCGACGCGGACGAGCTCCTTGCCCGCTGCTTCCAGCACGAGATCGACCACCTCGACGGGATCCTCGTCGTGGAGCGCCTCGACGACGCACAGCGCCGCGAGGCGATGCGGGTCCTCAGGAAGCGCGCCCTCGGGGAGCCCGTGGCCGTCGCGGAGGGGCGGGAGCGCCGCCGCGACGCGCCCGGCCGAGAGCTCTAGCGACCGGCGAGCAGTCCTGGCGCGTCTCGCGTTCCTCGGGTCTCCTCCGGTCGCTGCCGCGGCGCTCCGCGCCCTGTCACGCGCGGGCCACGAGGTCGTGCTCGTCGTGACCGGACCGGACAGGCGTCGTGCCCGGGGAGCCGCACCGAGCCCGAGCGCGGTGAAGACAGCGGCCCGAGAGCTCGGGATCCCCGTCTCGGAGTCGGTCGCGGACGCCGTCGGGAGCGGCGCGGAGGTCGGGGTCGTCGTCGCGTTCGGACAGCTCGTCCGGCCTGCGGTGCTCGCGGAGCTCGCGATGGTGAACGTCCACTTCTCTCTCCTTCCGCGCTGGCGCGGAGCGGCGCCCGTCGAGCGTGCGATCCTCGCGGGGGACCCGACGACCGGAGTGAGCATCATGGCGCTCGAGGCAGGGCTCGACACGGGCCCCGTGTACGGCGCGGCCTCGACCGAGATCGGCCGCGACGAGACGGCGGCGGCGCTCACCGAGCGGCTCGGGGCAATGGGCACGCAGCTCCTGGTCGAGCTGCTCTCCGACGGGGCCGCATCCCTTCCCGTCCCGGTTCCCCAGGAGGGAGCGGCGACCTACGCGCAGAAGGTAACGCCCGAGGACGTCCGGCTCGACTGGTCCCTCGGAGCAGAGCCGTGCCACCGGCGCGTCCGGGTCGGGAGGGCCTGGACGACGTTCCGGGGCGAGCGGCTCGTCGTGCGTGACGCGCGGGTCGTCGGCGGGTCGGGAGAGCCGGGTGTCCTCGAGGGTGCGGTCGTCGCGACCGCGAACGGGGGGCTCGAGCTCGTAGAGGTCCAGGCGTCCGGACGCAGCGCGCAGAGCGTCGAGGAGTGGGCCCGCGGCGCGCGTCCCCTCCCGGGGGAGCGTCTCGGCTGATCCCGTCCGCGGTCAGGCGACGGATCGGATGACGAGGGCGTCCCCGAGACCGCCGCCCCCACAGAGGGCCGCGACCCCGAGCCCGCCTCCCCGCCGACGGAGCTCGAGGGCCGCGGTGAGGGCGAGGCGGGAGCCCGACATGCCGAGCGGGTGGCCCAGCGCGATCGCCCCGCCGTTCGGGTTGAAGCGGTCGGGGGTGACTCCGAGGTCGCGGGCGGACGCGACCGCGACGGCGGCGAACGCCTCGTTGACCTCGATCACCTCGAGCTCGTCGAGCGTGTGGCCACATCGTCCGAGAGCGACCTCGATCGCGCGGGAGGGCTGGGTGAGCAGCGACGTCCCGGGTCCGGCGACGGTCCCGTAGGAGACGACCTCGGCGAGCGGGCGGACGCCCCACCGCTCGGCCGTCCGCCGGGAGGTGAGGACCATCGCGCACGCTCCGTCGGAGATCTGGCTCGCGTTCCCTGCGGTGATCGTGCCGTCCGGGTCGAAAGCAGGCCGGAGCCTCCCGAGAGCGGCGACGGTCGTGTCGCCGCGGATCCCCTCGTCCGCGGTCACGAGCACGTCCTCGCCGCGGCGCTGCGGGACGGCGACCGGCACGATCTCCCCCTCGAACAGCCCCTGTCCCACGGCGATCGAGGCGCGGCGGTGGGAGAGCTCGGCGAGCGCGTCCTGGGACTCGCGCGTGATCGACGCGCCCGCGGCGTCCCGGTCGGTCGCCGCGCCCATCGCGAGCCCGGAGAACCCGTCCGTCAGGCCGTCCGCGAGGCTGTCCCGGAGCGCCGAGTCCCCGAAGGGTATGCCGCGCCGGGCGTCGACGAGGTGCGGCGCGCGCGACATCGACTCCATCCCGCCCGCGACGACGACGTCCGCCTCGCCGGAGGTGATGAGGAGGTCGGCGAGCTGGACGGTCGCGAGCCCGGAGATGCACACCTTGTTGAGCGTGACCGCGGGGACGTCGAGCGGCACGCCCCCGCGTGCGGCCGCCTGTCGGGCCGGGTTCTGGCCCTGGCCCGCCTGGATCACCTGGCCCATCGCGACGCTGGAGACGACCTCGCCGGATATGCCGGCGCGACGCAGCGCCTCCGCGATCGCGTACCCGCCGAGCTCCACGGCGCCGAGAGCGGCGAGAGCGCCTCCGAGCCTGCCGATCGGGGTCCGCGCCCCCGAGACGATCACCGAACCGGGCACGAGCCGCTCCCTCCGACCGGGCCACGGTACGAACGGGTCCTCCCCGTGTCAACCACGCGACCCGAGGAGCGACGGGAGCGCGCGACGTGCCGAGGGACGGCGCGGCCCGCCCGAGCAGGCTCGCGCCGTCGGGCGCGTCGCAGGCGACCAGACGGTAGCCTCGGCGCGGTGCTCCCCCCCGGCGACGTGCAGGTCGCCCCTTCGATCCTCGCGGCGGACTTCGGCAACCTCGCAGAGGCGGTGGGCGAGGTCGCGGGCGCGACGCCGTGGCTCCACGTCGACGTCATGGACGGGCACTTCGTGCCGAACATCACGATCGGCCCGCCGGTCGTCGCCTCGCTCCGTCGCCACAGCGGGGCGCACCTCGACTGCCACCTCATGATCACCGAGCCCGCCCGCTACCTTCGCGCGTTCCACGAGGCGGGCGCGAGCTCGGTCACGGTGCACGTGGAGGTCGGAGAGACCGCGGCGCTCGTGTCCGCCGCACGCGCTCTCGGGCTCGGGGTCGGGGTCGCGTGCAACCCCGACACGCCCGCGGAGGCGGTCGAGCCCTTCCTCGACGACGTGGACCTCGTGCTCGCGATGACCGTGTTCCCGGGCTTCGGCGGGCAGAGGTTCATGGGCGAGGTGCTCCCGAAGATCGCGCGGCTGCGAGAGACGATCGACGCGCGTGGGCTCACGACGGTCGTCGAGGTGGACGGGGGCATCGACGAGACGACGGCGCCCCTCGTGGCGTCCGCGGGAGCGCGGCTCCTCGTCGCGGGGAGCGCCGTGTTCCGCGACCCTCGACCGTGGGAGGCCGTCGGCCGGATCCGCTCCGCCGCGTCTGCGGCGGCCGGCATGCGCGCCGCCGCTCCGCCGACCCGCTCGCGCGAGGAGCAGCCGTGACCGTCACGCGCCCGCGCGGCCCGGGGCGGGCTGGCGGTCCGGCGCCGCGGAGGCCACGCTAGGGCGATGCTGCGACTCGTCCTTCCGAAGGGGTCGCTCGAGCGCGCGACTCTCGAGCTGTTCACGGCCGCCGACCTCGCGGTCCGGCGCGCCTCGGACGTCGACTACCGGGCCGAGATCGACGACCCGCGGGTCTACGAGGTGCGGATCCTGCGCCCCCAGGAGATCCCCGTGTACGTCGCCGAGGGGATCTTCGACCTCGGGATCACGGGAAGGGACTGGATCGAGGAGACGAGCGCGGACGTCGTGTCCCTCGGACAGCTCAAGTACTCGAAGGTCACGACGCACCCGATCCGCGTCGTGCTCGCCGTCGCCGAGGACGCACCGTGGCGGTCGGTCGGCGAGCTCCCACCCGGGGTGCGCGTCTCCACCGAGTACCCGTCGCTGACGTCGCGGTTCCTCGCGGACCACGGAGTGGAGGCCGACGTGAGGCTCTCCCACGGTGCGACCGAGGCGAAGATCCCCGAGATCGCCGACGCGGTCGTGGAGATCACCGAGACGGGACGCGCGATCCGTGCCGCGGGGCTCCGGGTGGTGGCGACGATCCTCGAGTCCTACACGGAGCTCGTCGCCCACCCGAAGGCCGCGGCGGACCCGGTGAAGGCCCACGCGATGCGTCAGATCCTCACGCTCCTCCAAGGAGCCCTCGAGGCCCGCCACAACGTGCTCGTGAAGCTGAACGTGGGCGCAGCGGACCTCGAGCGCGTGATCGGCGTCCTCCCGTCCATGCGCTCGCCGACCGTGTCCGAGCTCTTCGGGGGCAGCGGCTACGCCATCGAGACGGTCGTGCCGAAGTCGACGATCAACGTGCTCATCCCCGAGCTGAAGGACCGGGGCGCGACGGACATCCTCGAGCTCCCGCTCCTCAAGATCGTCCGCTGACCGGTGGCCCCCGAGGTGCCGCTCGACGGCGCCCCCGAGGACGGGACGGACGCGGGCACGCCGTCCGGGGGCCCGTGGCCCGAGTCGCGCCGCTCGCTCCGCGGGGTCGTCGAGGAGTTCGACGACGACCGGGGGCTCGGCACGGTCTCGGTCGTCGGAGGTCGGCGCTACCGCTTCCACTGCACCGCGGTCGCCGACGGAAGCCGTCACGTCGAGGTCGGCGCGTGGGTGCGCCTCTCGCTCGCAGGCGCGCACGGGGGGACCGTCGAGGCACGGGACCTCGCCCCGGCCGTGACCGCCACTCCCGAGCTGTTCCTCGAGGGCTAGCGCCGCTCGCGGGCGGGCGGGTCCGATCGTGTGGCGCGCGCGCCCAGTCCCTCCGTCCGGCGCGGGCGCGTCGAGTGCCCCGCGCCCGGGCTCTCGAAGCGGAGCCAGCCCGTTGGGCGCGGACCGGTCACGCGGAGGGTCAGGCCTGTGCTGCGACGTCCCCGTCGTGCTGCTCGCCGGCAGCGATCTGGACGAACGCGAGCCGGATCTGTGCGAGCCCGTCCCGGAGCGTCCCTGTTGCCGGCCCGAGGCGCTCGCCGAGCGCGTCGACGAGCGCGGCGAACGCGTCGATCGCAAGCCGCGCGTCGTCGAGACGCGGCGGGCGCTGGCCGAGGTGGAGCGCGGCGAGCTGGAACAGCCCGTAGCAGTGGTTCGCGACGACGTCGTTCACGGGCGTGCCGAGGAGCTGGCGCTCGAGGTCGGCGAGCTCCTCGCGCGCGCCCGGCTCGTCGCCGGTCGGGTCGGTCGGGCCTGTTTCGCCCGCACCCGCGTGGGAGATGCTCTCGGAGGGCGCCTCGGAGGAGGGGCGCCGGACGCGGTGCTCCCCCTCGGGCGTCCAGAGGCTGCTCACGGCTGCTATCGTAGGCGAAAACGAATAGGGGAAAGCGGGGCCGCGCCGGTGCGCGACTCCCACCCGGCCGCCGCGGCCCGAGCAATCGGGCGGTCGGAGCGGGCCCACGGCGAGAGCCGGAGGCGCGAGTCCGACAGAGGGTGAACCGGGTTCTCGGTGGTCGAGCCGCGAGGCGTCGCGTTCCCGTGCCGTGCGGCTCCCGCCGCGGGCGCGGCCCCACCGAGAGGAGTGATGCCAGATCTCCACCGCCCCCACCATCAACGAGCCTCGCATGAACGACCGGATCAGGGCTCGTGAGGTCCGCCTCGTCGATCCCGACGGCAACCAGCTCGGGATCAAGCTCCTCCCCGAGGCGCTGTCGATCGCAAGGCAGATGGACCTCGACCTCGTCGAGGTGGCGCCTCTCGCGTCGCCCCCCGTGTGCCGGATCATGGACTACGGGAAGTTCAAGTTCGACGAGGCGCAGCGGGCGAAGGAGTCACGCCGGAAGGCGAGCAACGTCGGGATCAAGGAGATGAAGTACCGGCCGAAGATCGGCCAGGGAGACTTCGACACGAAGACCCGGCAGGTCGCGCGCTTCCTCGGCGAGGGACACAAGGTGAAGGTCACGATCATGTTCCGCGGACGCGAGGTGTTTCACCCCGAGCTCGGGAAGCGGATCCTGGACAGGATCGCGGAGCAGGTGGACGGGACGGCGAAGGTCGAGTCCGAGGCGCGGCTGGACGGGCGGAACATGGTGATGGTGCTCGCACCGGACAAGAGGGCGCGCCAGTCCCAGGCCGCGAGGGCAGGCGCCCGGTCCAACGGGGCGGGGGAAGAGGTCGGCGAGGCGGCGCACGACGGGGGAGGTGCGCCCGAGGACGGTGGGGCGTCGCCCCCCGACGCGGGCGACGGGGATTCGAGCAGGGAAGAGAGCTGAGACGATGCCGAAGATGAAGACCGACCGGGGTGCCGCCGCGCGCTTCAAGGTGACGGGGAGCGGGAAGATACTCCGCCGCCAGGCGAACCGGGGTCACCTGCTCGAGAAGAAGTCGTCCGTGCGGACGCGCCGGCTCGGGCGCGCTGCCGAGGTGTCGAGCGGCGACCGCCGCCAGGTGAAGCGCCTGCTCGGTATCTGAGCCCGGCCTGACCCGTCCGGCAGGCGCCGGCCGGGTCGTAGCGGGCGCGTGGGCGCGCCCGGATCGAAGCGCGCGCCGTCCCGGATGCTCCGGGGGCGCGGGAGAACTCGTCGAAAGGAGCACCCATGGCCAGGGTCAAGCGCGCCGTCCATGGCAGGAAGAAGCACCGCGCGGTACTCGAGCGCGCGAAGGGCTACTACGGGAACAAGTCGCGCTCGTACCGCGCCGCGAACGAGCAGGTCATGCACTCGCTCCAGTACGCGTACCGCGACCGCAGGGCCCGCAAGGGCGACTTCCGCAAGCTCTGGATCCAGAGGATCAACGCAGCGGCCCGCATCGAGGGAATGAGCTACTCGCGCCTCATCGCGGGGCTCCACCGCGCGGAGGTCGCGGTCGACCGGAAGATCCTTGCGGACCTCGCGGTGCGCGACCCGAAGGCGTTCGCGGCGCTCGTCGCGGTCGCGCGCGAGGCGCTCGCAGGCGACGAGCCCGACGCGGCGGCCGTCGGAGCCGCGGAGCACGAGGCGGACCGGCTCGAGGCGGCCGCGGAGGCCGAGGAGGCCTCCGAAGGGGCGGCCTCCTGAACGACGCGGTGCTCGGTCCGCGGCACCAGAGGGTGCAGCGGCTCCGGCGCCTGGTCCGCCAGCGCACGACCCGGCGCTCGGACGGTGCGTTCGTCGCCGAGGGCGTGAAGGTGCTCGGCGCGGCGCTCGACGCCCGCGCGCCGGTAGAGGCGGTCTACTACTCCTCCGAGGCCGCGGGCGCACCGGGCGCTCTCGACGTCGTGGAGCGCGCCCGAGAGGGCGGGGTCCGCGTCTTCGCGCTCCAGCGGGGCGTGGTCGAGCGCGTGGCGGACGCGGTCAGCCCCCAGCCGGTGCTCGGGGTGGTCGGGAACGTCGACCGTCCTCTCCGAGAGGTGCTCGCACGGGCGCCGTCAGGAGCACCGCTCGTGGTGTGCGTCGACGTGCGCGACCCGGGGAACCTCGGGGCGATCGTGCGGGTCGCGGACGCGGCGGGTGCGTGCGGAGTCGTCTGCTGCGACACGTGCGCGGACGTGTTCAACCCGAAGGCCGTCCGTGCCTCGGCGGGCTCGCTGTTCCACGTGCCCGTCGTGGTCGACGTGGGCGCGGCAGACGTGCTGCGCGTCCTTCGTGACGCCGGCTATCGGTGCGTGGCGGCCGTCGCGCACGGCGGCGAGGACTACGCGGCGGCGGAGCTCGGGGACCGGGTCGCGCTCGTGCTCGGCAACGAGGCGCACGGGCTCGACGACGTGCTTCTCGCGGCTCTCGACGCGCGCGTCTCCATCCCGATGGCGGGGGGCGCGGAGTCGCTCAACGTCGCGATCGCCGCCGCAGTCGTCTCGTTCGAGCTCGCCCGCCGGCACCGGCTCGGGCCCGGTGGCTCCGATGCGGGCACCGGAGGTCCCGCGGGCGGCGCGCCGGGCGGCGTCGTGCGCTCCGGTGGCGAGCCGTCCGCGGACGAGCCCGTACGATGAGCGCCATGTCCGAGCCCGCGTCGTCCGTCGCAGAGGAGATGGCCGAGTTCCGCCGGGACGCGCCCGTGCGCGTCGCCGAGCTCGCGAGCCTGGCGGAGCTCGAGGATGCCGTCCCGAGCCTCACGGGGAAGCGGTCGCCGCTCGCGGGGTGGAAGCGGGCGCTCGCGGGCCTCGCGCCGGACGAGCGCCGCGCGGTCGGGCTCGTGCTGAACGAGGTGGCGAACGAGGTCGACGCGCTCGTGGCGCTCCGGCGCGCGGACCTCGCCGCGACAGAGCGCCGGGAGCGGGTCGCTCTCGACCGGCTCGATCTCACGGAGGTCCTCGACGGGCCGCTCCCCGGGCACCTGCACCTCGTGACGCAGGTCCGCGAGGAGCTCGAGGACGTCTTCGTGGGAATGGGATACGAGGTCGCGGACGGTCCCGAGGCCGAGACCGAGTGGTACAACTTCACGGCGCTCAACATGCCCCGCGACCACGCGGCACGGTCGAACCAGGACAGCTTCTACCTCGCGACGGGCGACCACGAATCGCACCTGCTCCGAACGCAGACGTCTCCCGTGCAGATTCGCCTGCTCGAGAGGGGCGTGCTCCCGCTCTACGCGGTCGCCCCGGGGCGCGTCTACCGGCGGGACACGTCCGACGCGCGCCACCTCCCGGTGTTCCACCAGATCGAGGGGATCGCGGTCGACCGGGGCGTCACCTTCGGGGACCTCGCCGGCACGATCGAGACGTTCGTGGCGGCGATATTCGGGAGCGGGATCTCCTCGCGCCTGCGGCCCGCGTACTTTCCGTTCACCGAGCCCTCCGCGGAGTTTGAGATCACCTGCACGATCTGTCGTGGCGAGGGCTGTCGGACGTGCGGCCAGACGGGGTGGATCGAGCTCGGAGGGTGCGGGATGGTGCACCCGGCGGTGCTCGAGTCCACGGGCGTCGACTCGGAGACGTGGACCGGGTTCGCGTTCGGGTTCGGCATCGACCGCCTCGCGATGATGCGCCACGAGGTTGAGGACATCCGGAGCCTGATCGAGAACGACGTCCGGTTCCTCACGCAGTTCTGACGGCCGAGGCAGTCGGCCGCGACGGCCGCGGTCCGAGCGACGAAGGAGTGCTGTGCGCGTCCCACTTTCCTGGCTGAGAGAGTTCACCCCGCTCACGACCGACGCGGCAGACCGCGCCGAGGTGCGCGCGCTCGGCCGGGCTCTCGACTCGCTCGGCCTCGTGGTCGAGGGCGTGGAGCACGTGGGTGGAGGCCTCGACGGCGTCGTGCTCGCCCGGGTGGAGGAGATCCGGGCGATCGAGGGGGCGGACCGGATCCGCCAGGTCGTGGTCGACGCGGGGAGCGGACGGCAGGAGATCGTGTGCGGCGCCTCGAACTTCGCGGTCGGGGACGTCGTCCCCCTCGCGACCGTCGGCGCGGTGCTCCCCGGTGGGATGGTGATCGCCCGGCGCACGATGCGAGGCGTCGTGTCCGACGGGATGCTCTGCTCGGGGCGCGAGCTCGGCCTCGGGGACGACGGGTCGGGTCTTCTCGTCCTCGCGTCGACGGGCGCGGCGGACGCGCCCCTGCACTCCGCCCTCGTGCCGGGTGCGCCGCTCGCCGGCTATCTCGGGGTCGTCCCGGACGCGGTGTTCGACCTCGCGGTGGAGCCGAACCGCCCCGACTGCCTCTCGGTGATAGGAGTCGCGCGCGACCTCGCGGCGCGTCTCGGCCTCCCGTTCTCCGTCGACGTCCCGCCGGCGGGGACGTCCGGACCGCCCGCGTCGTCGGTCGCGTCGCTCTCGGTGCAGGTCCCCGCGGCGTGCCCGCACCTCGTCGCCCGGGTGGTCACCGGCGTCACGGTCGTGCCGTCCCCGCCGGAGGTCGCCCGACGGCTCGTTCTCGCCGGGATGCGCCCGGTCAACTCCGTCGTCGACGCGTCGAACTACGTGATGCTCGAGCTCGGCCAGCCCACCCACCCGTACGACCTCGATCGGCTCCGCGGGGGCGGGATATCCGTCCGCTTCGCGCGCCCCGGGGAGCGGCTCGTGACGCTCGACGGGATCGAGCGCGTGCTCGGGCGCCACCGGGACGCGCTCGGGCGTCCCGTCGAGGTCGAGGACCTCGTGATCTGCGACGCGCAGGACGTTCCGGTCGGGCTCGCGGGCGTCATGGGTGGGGAGTCGAGCGAGATCACCGAGGGGACGAACCGCGTCCTGCTCGAGGCCGCGCAGTTCGCGCCGCTCGTCGTCGCGCGTGCGGCCAAGCGTCACGCTCTTCGGAGCGAGGCGTCCGCGCGCTTCGAGCGGGGTGTCGACCCCGCGGGCCTGGCGCGCGCCGCGGACAGGTTCTGCGACCTGCTCGCACGCGCCTGCGCCGCGGCGGGCGTGCCCTCTCCGGTCGTCGCCCCCGGCGACCTCGACGAGCACCCCCGTCCGGTCGAGCGACGGACGGTCGAGCTGCGGGTCGGCCGGGCGAGCTCGCTCCTCGGCATCGAGCTCGACGCTCCGCGCGTCGCGGCGCTCCTCGAGCCGATCGGGTTCGCCGTCGAGCCCACGGGCGCCGAGGGGACGCTCGCCGTGACGGTCCCGACCTTCCGGCCCGACGTCGCCCGCGAGGTCGACGTGGTCGAGGAGGTCGCGCGCCACCACGGATACGAGAACATCCCCGTGACCCGACGCCGGTCGCCCTACGTGGGTGGGATCGGCCCGGCCGGCGCGTTCCGCCGGCGCGTCCGTCGCCTGCTCGCGGGCCTCGGGGCGCACGAGGCGTGGACGAGCTCGATCGTCGACCCGTCCGCGTTGCGCCGTGCGGGGTCCGCCGCGCCGGTCGTGTCCCTCGCGAACCCGATGGTGAGCGAGGAGTCCGCGCTTCGGGCGCACCTGCTCCCGGGCCTGCTCGGGTCGCTCCGGCTCAACGTCGCGCACCGGAACGGCCCGGTGCGGCTGTTCGAGATCGGCCACGTGTTCCTCGCGGACGGAGACGCGCTGCCCGTCGAGCGGGAGCACCTCGGCCTCCTCCTCGCGTCGGACGGGGACGACGCGCCCGCGGCGGTCCGTGCGTGGCGCTGCGTCGCGGACGGCATCGGGGTCGCTCCGGACGCGTGCTCGTTCGTGCAGCACCTCGGCTCGCTCGCCGGCGAGCGGGGAGACGATCCGCACGAGCAGGCCGCGCTCCTCGTCGGCCTCCACCCCACTCGCCGCGCGCGGATCGTCTCGGGGGGCTCGACGTTCGGTGCGGTCGGCGAGGTCGACCCGGAGGTGCTCGAGGCGTTCGGTCTCGACCCGGGCCGGCGCGTCGGATGGCTCGTGTGCGACCTCGGCGCGCTCGAGCAGGTCCCGAGACGCGACGCGCGCGCCCGTCCGGTGAGCCGGTACCCGTCGAGCGACGTCGACCTCGCGTTCGTCGTCCCGGACGAGGTTCCCGCGGACGCGCTCGCGCGGGTCCTCGAGCGGGCCGCCGGGGAGCTGTGCGAGTCGAGCCGACTCGTCGACGTCTACCGCGGCCCGGGAGTCGACGCCGGCACGCGGAGCGTCGCGGTCCGGCTCCGCTTCCGCGCCGCGGACCGCACGCTCACGGACGCGGAGGTCGCCTCTCTCCGGTCGGTCTGCATCGACGTGGCGTCGCGGGAGCTCGGAGCGGTGCTTCGCGCCTGAGCGGGCGCCCGCTCACCGGCCGTCGCACGCGTCGTCTCCCTCGCCGTCGAGCGAGCGCGTGAGGTACGCCTCGACGATCCTCTCGCTCTCCTCGTGGAGGTACGGCACCGCGAGGTCGAGCGCGCGGGGGTCGAGCGCGGCGACGAACCCGTACGCGACGGTCTCGGTGGTCTCCGCTCCGGGCGTCCTCGCGACGACCTCGACCGCCTCGAAGATGCGCTCGAGCTGCTCCTCGTGCTCCTCGTCTCGCAGCCGCCCGAGGAGCAGAGCCGTGATCTCGCCGAGCTCGCGGAAGACGACGTGCGCCCCGGGAAGGTCGCCGTAGTCCTCGGCGAGCGCGACGACGACGGGCAGGAGCTCGGGGAGCGCCTCCAACAGGGCGACGACCGCTCGGTCGCGCGCGGCCGACCGCTCGTCACGGGCGCCGTGGCACATCGGGCCTCCAGGTTCCGGCACGGGGCCGGCTCCGGCCCCGTGCAGCTGCCCGGGGCGCTCGGAAGGGAGGCGGTCCGGCCTCCGACCCCCGGAACGCTAGCGCGCGCCCCTGACGTCAGGCGGGCCCGAGGACCCTCTCGAAGGCGGACGCGATGACCCGGTAGCCCACCGTGGTCGCGTGGATGTCCTGGTGGATCGCGCTGTGCGGGGCCGGGCACATCCAGGTCCAGCGGCAGACGTAGACGACGTCGGCCGGGAGGCGGTGACCTCGGTAGGAGAGGAGGGGGAGGGCGGCCGCCGTGTGGAACGCCGACGCCACGTCGGCGACTGCGGCGTGCGCGTGGGCGTAGACCGTGCCGAGGCGGCGGTCGAAGGACGCGATGGCCGCGAGCGACAAGGTCGCGCCGACGGTCCCGACGAGGCCCCCGGGCGAGTAGGCGACCCCGAGGAACGGGTCGTAGTAGTTCATCCCGACGAGGCGCGCTCGTGGGTCGTACCGCGAGAGCGCCGTCCGGAGCGTCGCGAGGATGGCGGGGAGCCGGGACACCACCTCGGCCTCCCGTGACGAGAGGCAGGAGAGCGAGGCCCCGCTCGCCGACACGCACGCGTCGACGTCGTTCGCGCCGAGGTCGATCGTGACGAGAGCGACCCGTCCGGGATGGCCCGCGAGGTAGGAGGTCGCTGCGGCGAGCTGGGAGCTCGCGTGCAGCTCCGCCCGGTACGTCCCGGCGCAGCCGGGCTGGGCGGGCGTCGAGGTCATCGACACCGTCGTCTCGCCCGGGCACGCGAGGTCGACGAGAGCGAGGTGTCTCGCCGCGGCGAGGTCGGACGCGTACCCGCCCGGGTAGCCGACGTCGCGGTAGCCGGTCGCGGGGTCGACCGGTGGCGGGTTCCGCCCGTAGGTCGGCTGGTACCCGGAGGCGAGCGAGTCGCCGAGCGCGAGGAGGACCGGCTCGGGGCCCGCTCCCCGGGTGCCCGTCGCGGCGGGGAC
>JAJZBW010000270.1 GCA_021798745.1 Actinomycetes bacterium | reverse complement strand
AACCTCGCGCGCCTCGATGCGGCCGTCCTCGATCGACTCGACTGGGTAGGTCGCGTCGAGCAGGCGATGGTCGTCCTCGCGGGCGCTCTCGTGGAACCGTCCCTTCACGCCCGTGGCGTAGTACGAGGCAGCGTTGGACGACCCCTCGCTGCCGAACAGGTCGAGCGTGACGCTGTAGTGCGCGTTCAAGTAGCGCTGGATCGTTGCGAGGTCGATGCCGCCCTGCTCGAACACCTCGTCGGTGTCGTTGGCGCGCATGAGCTCCGCGCTGCGGCGCACGACGCGACCGATCCCGGTCGCGCCGACGAACATGTGGTGCGCCTCCTCCTTCAGCATGAACTGGGTGGTGCGCGCGAGCGGGTCGAACGCGCTCTCGGCGAGCGCGTGCAGCTGGAACTTCCCGTCCCGGTCGGTGAAGTAGGTGAAGAAGTAGAACGACAGCCAGTCGGGCGTCTGCTTGTTGAACGCCTCGAGCAGGCGGGGGCGGTCGACGTCTCCCGAGTGGCGCTCGAGCAGTGCCTCGGCCTCCTCGCGCCCGTCGCTGCCGAAGTACCGGTGCAGGAGGTAGACCATCGCCCAGAGGTGCCGCCCCTCCTCGACGTTCACTTGGAAGAGGTTCCGCAGGTCATACAGGCTCGGGGCGGTGCGGCCGAGCTGGCGCTGCTGCTCGACCGAGGCCGGCTCGGTGTCGCCCTGGACGACGATGAGCCGCCGCAGGTCGAAGCGGTGCTCGCCCGGCACCTCCTGCCAGACGGGCTTGCCCCTGCTCTCGCCAAACGCGACGCGCCGGTCAACCTCGGGCTCGGCGAGGAAGATGCCCCAGCGGTACTCGGGCATCCGCACGTAGTCGAAGTTGGCCCAGCCGCCCTGCCCGACCGACACGGCCGTGCGCAGGTAGGCCTCCGACGCCGCGAAGTGCTGCGGGCCGGCGGCGCGCCACCACTCGAGGTAGCGCGGCTTCCAGGACGCGAGCGCTCGCTCGAGGCGCTTGTCCTCGCCCAGGCCGACATTGTTCGGTATCAGCTCGGCGTAGTCGACCTTCGTCACCGCGCCCTCCCTGTCTCGTGTCCCTGGATGATCACGCGTCCTCTCCTCTCGTCCTGCGGCCGCACCCGGCTAGGTGCGCACGGGGTCGAAGACGGGCGCGCTGCCCGTTCCGTAGCGCCGGAGGGCACCCTCCGGCCCGCTCGCGTTCGGCCGCTGGAAGACCCAGTTCTGCCATGCGCTGAGCCGGCCGAAGATCTTCGTCGCGCAGGTCTCCGGACCGGCGAAACGAAGGCTCGCCTCCATCCCAGTGAGCGCGTCGGGCGAGAAGCTCGCCCGCTCCTCGACGGCGACGCGGACCTCGTCCTCCCAGTCGATCTCGTCGTATACGAAGGTGACGAGACCGACCGCCGCCGCGGCCCTGGCGTCGAGCGGAGTCGGCAGCGCCGCCTTCAGCTCCTCGACGTGGGCTGGGTCGCCGAGGAAGCGTGTCTCGAGACGCGTGAGGCCGTTGTCCATCTCGAGACGGCCGAAGTTCATCTCCGTGAGCAGGACGCGTGCTGGCTCGGCACCGGCAGGCGCGTCGGGGACGCCGTCCAGCATGTAGCTGCGGTCGGCCGCGAGGGCCAACTCGAGCAGCGTCCCCGCGAAGCAGCTGCCCGGCTCGACCAGGGCGAACAGGCTCCTCCCGCTCGTCTCGAGCCGGCGGAGCACGCGGCGCAGGAGCCCTATGACCTCGTTGACGAACCAGTCATCGGCGTGCGCGGCGAGGAACTCGTCAAACGCGGCGACATCAGCGGGGTCACCGGAGGTCCGCAGCAGCCACGTCCCGCACGTGGGCGCGTTGAAGCGCAGCCAGAGGAGCACGTCGTCGAGCTCGAGCGCCATCCTGAGCGGCCAGAAGTCGGCGCCCTCGGCGTTCGCGCCCGCTGCGTCGCTGGCGACGGGGCCATCCGGCCCGGCGACGGTGATCGTGACGGTCCTCGCCGCGTGATCGAGGTCGGCGCGCACGTGCCGGTGCGCGACCAGCCCGTCGCTCCTGTCGGCTTCAAGGACCGGGAGCGCCACACCGGGCCCGCCGCCGGCGCGCGTCGAGGTGCGCGCGAGATCTGCGGCGCGGTGGACGACCGCCGCGGCGAAGGCGCTGCGCGGCGCGAGCTCGTCTACGAGGCCCCACTCGAGAGCACGCGCGCCCCGGGTGCCTTCGGCGCGCGTCGACACCACGTCGGCGAGGTCGCGGCGAACCTTGCGCTTGTCGACAAGACGCGTGAGCCCGCCCGTACCAGGCAGTACGCCGAGGAGCGCGACCTCGGGCAGCGACACCGCCGCGGCGTTGTCGTCGACGAGCAGGACGTGGTCGCTCGCGAGCGCGAGCTCGTAGCCGCCGCCCGCTGCGGACCCGTTCAGCGCGCAGAGGTAGCGCTGGCCGGAGTGCAGGCTCGCGTCCTCGATGCCGTTGCGCGTCTCGTTCGTGAACTTGCAGAAGTTCACCTTGAACGCGTGCTCGGACTCGGCGAGCATCTGGATGTTGGCGCCGGCACAGAAGATCCTTTCCTTGGCGCTCGTGAGCACGACCACCTTGACCTCGGGATGCTCGAAGCGCAGCCGCTGGACCGCGTCGTGCAACTCGATGTCGACGCCGAGGTCATAGGTGTTCATCTTGAGCTCGTAGCCCTTCCGCAGCCCCTTGCCCTCGTCGACGTCGAGGGCGAGAGTGGCCACCGACCCGTCGAACGAGAGCCGCCAGTGCCGGTAGCGGCCCGGGTGGGTGGCGAAGGTGATCTCGGCCCCGGCCGGCGCGTCGAGCAGGGATGCGCCCGCCGCCGGGGACTCACGGGTCACCACGTGCTCCAAGGTGTCCATTGTCTCCCCTGCTCCCGTCTCCCAACTCCCCTCCGGTGGCCTTCCAACCGGTCAGAGCGGCGCCTGCCGTGCTGGGAAGATCATCCTACAGAGTTCAGACGCTCGTTGTGCTAGCATAGTATGGTGTTGATGTAGCGGACGTGGCCCTGCCCGCGGGGCGGATGGGGCGGGATCGGGGAGGGTCGCCAAGATGAAGAGATCGCGCTCCCGCACGCCCCAGCTCCCCGTCGCGGCGCTCGCCCCGCTGCCGGCCGCCC
>JAJZBW010000035.1 GCA_021798745.1 Actinomycetes bacterium | reverse complement strand
GCCGCCCCCGCCTCGCTCCGCGCCCACGCCCCCGCGGGACCGAGCTCGGCCGGCCAGGGGTCCGTCGGCCCGGGGTAGGGCGGGACGGGCTCCACGTAGAACCCGTGCACGAGCGGGGGCTCGTAGGGCCGTGAGTCGGTCCGACGCCGCATGCTCGCTCGTGCCGGGCTCGCGTCGGGCTCGTGCGTTCCCCCCTCGCCCCACGCGTGAGCGTCACCGGCGCCGCTCGTCTCCTCCGGACTGCTCGGCTCGGGCGGCCACGGCTCGGTGTCGGAAGCGGCGGTCACGGCTGTCACGCCGGCGTCGGCCTCCGCGGGATCCCCTGTCGCGTGCCCCTCGTCGTCGGCACGGTCCCCGTCGGCCGTCTCCGTCCCGACCCCGGGATCCTCGCCTGCGGTCTCCTCGGGCTCGGTCTCCTCGGTCTCCGCGGTCTCCTCGGGCTCGGTCTCCTCGGGCTCGGTCTCCTCGGTCTCGGTCTCCTCGGGCTCGGTCTCCTCGGTCTCGGTCTCCTCGGGCTCGGTCTCCTCGGGCTCGGTCTCCTCGGGCTCGGTCTCCTCGGTCTCCGCGGTCTCCTCGGCCGGAGGGCCGTCGGGGATCGTCGCGTCGCCGCTGCGGGACGCGGAAGGGACGGTCCCGGAGACGACCGGACGGCCTTCGGCGCGGAGCCGGGCTCGGTCGCGCGGCTCGAGCCAGCAGGCGTCTCGGTGGGTCCCGTAGACGGTGAGGGGCGGTCGCGAGTCGCACTCGGCGAAGCGCCAGGCACAGCGCGGGGCGAACGCGCATCCGGGAAGGAGGCCGAGGAGGGGCGTGCGCCCGGGTGCGGCGGCGGAGCGGGACCCCTCGCCGGGTCCGGGGGGGAGGTCCGCGACGAGGGACCAGGTGTAGGGGTGCAGGGGGTCGGAGAGGACGGCGTCCCCGGGACCCGTCTCGACGGGGCGGCCCGCGTGGACGACCACGACGCGGTCCGCGAACCAACCCGCGAGGGGGAGGTCGCGCGTCGTGACCACGTACGCGAGCCCGCGGGTGTCCTGGAGCTGGCGGAGCAGGTCGAGGACCTGTCCTCCGCTCGTCGCGTCGAGGGCGTGCGCGGGCCAGTCGACCACGACGACGCGTGGCTCGCAGGAGATCGCCAGCGCGATGAGCGCGCGGAACGCCGTGGGGAGCGAGAGCTCGTGTGGCCGGCTGTCCGCGCAGCGCGCGGGGTCGCCTATCCCGACCTCGGCGAGGACCGAGAGGACGCGGTCGCGCGCCGCGCGCCGGGAGGCGCGGCCGTGCGCGCGGAGCTGCTCGGTGACCTGGTGCCCGACGGAGCGCGACGGGGTGAGCGCGCTCTCCGGGTCGCTCGGGACGAGCGCGACGTCCCCTCCCCGGATCCTCCGGAGGGCTCGCTCGTCCAGCCCGACGAGCTCGTCCCCGGCGAGGCGGGCCGATCCGCCGAGCTCGACGCCCCGGCCGCGCACGAGCCCGAGGACCGCGCGCATCGCGACCCGCTTCCCGGAGCCGGGCTCGCCGACGAGGGCGACGGTCTCCCGGCGCTCCACCTGGAAGGCGAGCCCGTCCACCAGCGTGGCGGTCCCGGCGCGGCTCGTCGCCCGCACCGTGAGCCCGTCGAGCTCGAGAAGCGGCGGTGCGAGCACGTCGGGGCGCTCGTCGGTCCGGGGGTGGTCGAGGTCAGACACGTCGTGCTCCCGGGTCGAGCGCCCGCGCGGCGACGTCCGCGAGGGCGTGCACCACGACGGCGAAGGCCGCGACGTACATCACGCAGCCGATCATCGTCGCTGTGTCGCCCCGGCGCACTGATTCGTAGAGGAGGGACCCGACGCCGGGGAGCCCGAAGACGACCTCGACGAGAAGGGCCGCCCCCCCGGCGAGCGAGGCGACGTCGAGCCCGAGCCGCGCGACGAGCGGGGCGACCGAGCAGCGAAGCGCGTGACGGAGGAGGACACGCCACTCGCCGAGCCCCTTCGCCCGGGCGGTCGTCGCGTACGGCTCGTCGAGGGAGCCGACGAGGCCCCGGCGGAGGACGCGCGCGTACACGGCGCCGTAGAGGATCGCGAGCGACAGCCACGGGAGCACGAGGTGCAGCGCCCAGGAGCCGACCCCGTGGGACGGGGAGCTGTACCCGGACACCGGGAACAGGGACGAGACGGGCGAGTGGCGGTGCGTCGCGACGGCCGTCCGGACGACCGCGCCGAGCCAGTACGCCGGGACTGCGGCGCCGGCGACCCCCGAGAGCACGACGAGCGGATCGACGACCCGCCCGCGGATCCGTGTCGCCAGGAGCCCGCCTGCGACGCCGACCAGCATCCAGGCGACGACGGCGCCTGCGAGGAGCGAGAGCGTCACGGGAGCGGCGTGGAGGATCTCCGGGACGACCTCGCGACCGGTTCCGAGCGACGACGTTAGGTCGCGGGTCACGAAGAGGTGCTCCATGAGCAGCGCGTACTGGACAGGGAGCGGCCGACCGATCCCGAACAGCTGGCCGACCCGCGTGAGGGTGCGGGGCGTCGCGCCGGGTCCTGCGATCCGGGTCGCCGGGTGGGCGCCGGGGGCGACGAGGACGAGGAACACGACCACGCTCACCGCGAACAGAAGGAGGAGCGCCGCCGCGAAGCGGCGGACGACGAACGTCGCCATCTACGAGGCCCCGCGGATCGTGACGCCCGGGTCGAGCGCACGCGAGAGGCGTGACCCGAGGAGCAGGAGCGAGCCGGCCGTCGCAGCGACGAGGAGTCCGGAGGCGACGAGCTCGCCAGGTCGCTCGGGGGCGAGGACGAGGCCCGATCCGAGCATCGTCCCCCAGCTCACCTCCGGGGGGCGGACGCCGACGGAGAACACGGACAGCGCCGTCTCCGCGAGCAGGCAGAGCGCGACGACCGTCGGGAACAGGGCGAGGAGGCGGACGACGACCGAAGGGAGGATCTCGCGGGCGACGACCCTCGCGCGCGACGCCCCGAGACGCCTCGCCGCACGCACGTACTCCCGCCGCTGGAGGGCGCGGACGAGGGAGCGGACGGGCCGCGCGACGTAGGGGACGTGCACGACCGCGACCACGAGCACGGGGAGCCAGAGGCTCGACCGGGGGAGGTCCACGGGGCCGACGTGGAGCCCCCCGATCCCGAGCGAGTACGCGAGCACGAGGGCGAGGAGGTACGCCGGGAACGCCCAGGAGACGTCGACGACCCGTGCGAGGATCCCGTCCACGAACGCGCCGAGAAGGGCGGCGAGGAGCGCGAGGAGCGCGGAGAGGGCGACGCACACGAGCGCGGCCGCGCCGGCCACGAGCAGGCCCGTACGCCCCGCGTAGAGGAGGAGGCCGAGCAGGTCCCGGCCACGCGCGTCCGCTCCGAGCGCGTAGTGGCCGAGGTCCCAGGTCGGGCCGATCGGGGTGGCGGAGCGCCCGGTCGGGGTGTGCCGGGCCGCGAGCACCGGGGTGACGACCCCGTGGACGATCGTCGTCCCCGACGGGTTCGCCGCGAGGGGGTCCCGGTGCGCGACCCGGCTCGCGTACAGGGGGGCGAGCAGGCAGGCGGCGACCACGAGGACGACCGCGGAGAGGGCGAGGTAGGCGGACACGTCGTGCGCGAGCTCCCTGCGGACGTCGCGCCACGGCCGCTCCGCGGCGAGTGGGGGATCGTTCGCGGCCCGATCGGGGTGGGCAGCGGGCGCGGCCGGGAGGGCGCTCACGCGTCCGCCGTCCCGGGGGCACGCGGTCGCGCGCACAGGCGCGTCGCGCCGGGGTCCCCCCGGTCGGGGGTCACGTCATGCACGGCCTGCTCATACTGACCGATCCGGGCCACGGACGCGTCGATCCCCCGGGGTGCCGCTCGCCCGGTCCGGTCGCGACGCGGCGTCGACAGGAGTCCCCGGCTACACCGTCCCCGGGCCGTGTGCTCGCTCCCGGACGCCAGGAGCGGGGGCGTCGAGGAGGTCCGCGAGGAGAGCGCGGACGCGACGGTCGATCTCCTCGACGATCGGACGGACCTGCTCGACGGTGAGACCCGCGGGGTCCTGGAGGTCCCAGTCCACGTAGCGCTTCCCCGGGTAGTACGGGCACGCGTCGCCGCACCCCATCGTCACGACGACGTCCGCGTCCCGGGAGTCCCGCTCGCTCAGGGGCTTCGGGAGCTCCTTCGAGGGGTCGAGCCCGCGGGACTCGAGCACGGCGACCACGGACGGGTTGAGAGCCGTCGCGGGCTCCGAGCCGGCGGACCTCACCTCGACACGACCCTGCGCGTAGTGGTCGAGGAGGACCTTCCCGGCGAGGCTCCGTCCCGCGTTGTGGGTGCAGAGGAACAGCACGACGGGCCTGCGCCCGGTCATCGTGCGCCTCCGGCCCTCGCCCTCGGGCCCCGGAGCGCCGGTGCGTCGTCCCCGTGCCCCCTGACGCCTCCGTCCCGACCCGGACGGCCTCCGGACGCGCTCGGGGCGGGGAAGAAGCGTCGTGCCCACAGCGACACGTACACGAGGCCCACGAGCACCGGGACCTCGACGAGCGGGCCCACCACTCCCGCGAGCGCCTCGCCGCTCGTGACCCCGAACACGCCGATGGCGACGGCGATCGCGAGCTCGAAGTTGTTCCCCGCGGCCGTGAACGCGAGCGTTGCGGTGCGCGCGTAGCCGAGCCCGAGCCGGCGCCCGAGGAGGAACGAGCCCGTCCACATGAGCGCGAAGTAGCACAGGAGCGGGAGCGCGATGCGTGCGACGTTCCCGGGATGGTCCGTGATCGTGCGGCCCTGGAGGGCGAACAGGACGACGATCGTGTACAGCAGCCCGTAGAGGGCGAAGGGCCCGATGCGGGGGACGAGGCGCCTCTCGTACCACTCCCTTCCCTTCGTGCGCTCCCCGATCGTCCGCGTGAGGAACCCCGCGACGAGGGGGACCCCGAGGAAGACGGCCACCGTCTCGGCGATCCTCCCGATCGACAGGTGCAGGCCGACCGTCGACAGCCCGAGCCATCCGGGCAGGACCGTGAGGTAGAACCAGCCGAGCACCGAGAACATGAGCATCTGGAACAGCGAGTTCAGCGCGACGAGCACCGCAGCTGCCTCCCGGTCCCCGCACGACAGGTCGTTCCACACGAGGACCATCGCGATGCAGCGCGCGAGCCCGACGACGATGAGGCCGGTCCGGTAGGTCGGGAGGTCCGGCAGGAGCAGCCACGCGAGAGCGAACATCACCGCCGGCCCGACGACCCAGTTGAGCACGAGCGAGGAGGCGAGCATCCGCCGGTCCCTCGTCACGGCGCCGGCCTCGCCGTAGCGGACCTTCGCGAGCACCGGGTACATCATCACGAGAAGCCCGACGAAGATCGGGAGCGACGTGCCCGAGGTCACCTGGACCGAGCCGAGGGCACGGTTCAGCCCCGGGATGCCCCGCCCGAGCCCGATCCCGAGACCCATCGCGAGGAGGATCCAGACCGGGAGGAACCGGTCGACGACCGACAGCCGGGCTATCACGTGCCCGTCGTCCCCGCGGTCGACCGGCCGCTCCTGGAGGAGCTCGCTCACCACCGCGACGCCCGCCCGGAGACCTCGACTGCCACGATCCCGAGACGCGGGCCGGCAACCGCGAGGCTCGCGCACCTCGGGCGGACTGCCGCCCGGGTCGGCCGGGGCGGGGCCGACCGGGGCGGGACCGACCTGTCGAGGTCGGGCACCTTGCGCGCCAGCTGCACCCGGGACACCGCGTCCTCTCACTAAGATCGACGACTGTAGATGTGTCGATACTGGTCGACGCAACGACATCTGTCAATGGGAGGCGCCGTGGTCGCGAAGCCCGTGGTCGTCCTCGAGCCCGCCGACGCGGACGCGTGCTACCCGTCGGTGCCCGCCGCACCGCTCGAGGTCCGAGAGGCCGAGCTGCTCGCGAAGGGGTTCGCCGCTCTGGGCGACCCGGTCCGGCTCCGGCTCCTCTCGATGCTCGCCGCGGCGCCCGCCGGGGAGATCTGCGTGTGCGAGCTCGTCGGCCCTGTCGGGAGGAGCCAGGGGACGGTCTCGCACCACCTGAAGATCCTCTCGGAAGCGGGCCTCGCGCGCGGCGAGCGCCGCGGCAAGTGGGTCTGGTACTCGCTCGACCGGGCGCGCCTCGCCGAGCTGCGCGAGGCGATGGACGCCTGAGCGGGGTGCCGCGCCACGCGCCGCGTGCCCCACGCCGGCCGCCGTCGGACGCGTCTCGGGGACGACGTGGCGTCCGAGGACGGCCGAGGGGCGTCGGGCGGGCGTCGCGTGCGGCGGACCGCGGCTGGCATAGGATCTCGACGCGATGAGCCGCCGCTCGACGTCGACCTCGGCCTTCGGAGTGTCTCGGCGCGAGGGTCACGACGCGAGCGGCTTCTACGGGCGCTTCACTCCACCCACCGTGTCGAGCGAGTCGTCGGTGGCCGCCGAGCGCGCCGTCGACAAGCTGATCGTCGGCGACGCGCGCCACATGGACGAGGTTCCGCAGTCGTCCGTCGCCCTCGTCGTCACGTCCCCCCCGTACTTCGCGGGCAAGGAGTACGAGGAGTCCCTCGGCGAGCACGGTGTGCCCGCCACCTATCTCGAGTACCTGGGCCTGCTCCGCGACGTCTTCGGCGAGTGCGTTCGCAAGCTCGAGCCGGGCGGTCGCATCGCCGTCAACGTGGCGAACCTCGGCCGCAAGCCGTACCGGTCGCTCTCGGCCGACGTCATCGGGATCCTGCAGGACGACCTGCAACTGCTCCTTCGCGGGGAGATCATCTGGCTCAAGCAGCGCGGCGCGTCGGGCTCGTGCGCGTGGGGGAGCTTCCAGCGTCCGGGAAACCCGGTCCTGAGGGACCTCACCGAGCGCGTCGTCGTGGCGAGCAAGGGACGGTTCGACCGGGCGGTGCCGGCGAGGTCACGCGCCCGATCGGGGCTCCCGTCGGAGGCGTCCATGACGAGAGAGGACTTCATGGAGGACACTCTCGACGTCTGGGAGATCCCCGCGGAGAGCGCGACCCGGGTCGGTCACCCGGCGCCGTTCCCGGTGGAGCTCCCGGCGCGCCTCATCGACCTGTACACCTACCGCGGCGACCTCGTGCTCGATCCGTTCGCCGGGTCGGGGAGCGCGGCGGTCGCGGCGGTGCGCACGGGTCGCCACTACGTCGGCTACGACCTCGACGAGTCCTACGTCGAGCTCGCCGAGTCCCGAGTCGCCGACGAGCGGCAGCGTGTCGCGGCCGGCGAGCGGTCTCTTCCCCTGCGCGTGCGCGTGCCGGCGCACCCGACCCCCGCGGGCGTCGACGAGGAGGAGGACGACGCGTCGCGGGCCGTACGGGAAGGACGGGCGGCGAGAGACCTCGCCCGGGCGGTGATCGACGCCGCGGGGTTCGTCGACGTCCGGAGCGACCAGCGCCAGCCCGGAGGCGTCGAGGTGGACTTCACCGCCCGCGACCGCGCGGGGGCGCTCTGGCTGTTCGCCGTGGGCGGGAGCTTCACGAGCCACCGCTCCGGCCTGAAGAGGGCCGACGCGCTCTGGAAGGTGCTCGGCACGGCCGCGGTCATCCACGAGGCGGCCGTCGCACCTCTCGTCGTTCTCACCACGGGCGCCCCCGCTCGGGGGAGCGCGGGAGCAGAGGCGCTGAGGGCGGTGACGGGCCCGGGCAAGCCCGTGCACGCTGTCGTGGAGATGCCGGATCGCTCCGGGCTCGAGCGGCTGCGGGCTCTCTGCGAGAACGGGCGGCTCGGATGAGCTCGCTGCCGGGAACGGCGGGTGACCCGAGGCGCTACGCGTCGCCCGCCAGGCGCTCGAGGGTCGCGGCAGTGGCGGCGGCGCGCTGCGCCCACCACTCGGACGCCAACGAGGCGATCGGCTGCGCCGCATGCACGCCGGCCCAGCGCCGGGCGTGGCCGGCCAGCCAGGAGAGCGTGGCGCGGGGGTCCTGATCGGCCATGGCCTGGAGGGCGAAGCGGCGCTCGCCCACGCGGACGCCGACCCCGATATCGGCGCCGGCCCGGGCCAGGTCCCGAGCCGTCAGGACGAAGCCCGTGCGGACGGGCACGGTCATGGCCTGCAGCAGGTCACCGGCGCGCTCGTGGGGGTCGACGGGCGCCGGCGCGTCGCGCAGGGCGGCCGGCAGCACCGCCGCCGCCGCCGTGGTCGCCAGCTCGCGTCGGAGCGCCGCAAGGGTGAGGCCCGACCACCCGCCCGCCGCGGGGTACGGGGCGGCGGCGGCGAGGTAGCCCGGGAGCCACGACGCCAGGTGCTCCCACAGCAGCACGGACCGCGCGTGCTCCAGCCGGCGCTGCGCCACCGCGGTCCGGCACGACCCGGCGGCGGCGCCGAGCTCGGCGCACAGCCACAGCAGCGAGGCCAGATGGTCGGCATCCGGCGGCGGCTCGAGCGACAGGGCCCGCCACAGGCCGGCGACCCGGTCGGCGCCCTCGCCGCCCAGCTTCCCCTCGGGCCCGAGGTGGATGGACGCGTGGGGCGGCAGGTCCTGGACGAACAGCCGGGTGTGGTCCGCAGGAGCGCTCGGTGGCAGCCCCAGCGCCTCGCTGACAGGGCGGCTCGCCGGAGGCGGGGTGGCGGCCAGCGCCCCGAGGGCGCGCAGCAGCTCCCACCGGTCGGCTCCCTCGGGCTCTGCGGCGGCGGGCTCTGCGGCGGCGGGGTCTGCGGCGGCGGGCTCGGCGGGGTCGGCCGTGACGACCCCGGCGGCCGGCGTCACCGGTCGGTCCGGACGGCCCCGGGGTCTGCCCCGGCGGCGGAGAAGGCGGCGGCGGGCTCGGGGATCGCGAAGGTGTCGGCCGCGGGCTTCAGCGGCCGCATCAGCCACGCCGGGCGGCGGGTCGCGTCGGGCGAGTACGACCCGGCTGGCCGGGTCCCGGCCAGCCACCGGTGGTACACCTCGCGGGCCCGGGCCGTGTCGACGGCGATGTCGCCGTGGCGGTCACCGGGCGTCGCGGGGGTGACGCGCACCGCCTGGTGCCAGCAGTGCATGCCCGAGATGGGGTCGGGGTGGACAGGGAAGGTGAGGTTCTGGTGGACCCCGGTGTCCGACCACCAGATGCGCCGGGTGTCGGGGTCGGACGACTCGTAGGGCCTCACCCGCTCGCGGGTGCGCATGCTCCAGTTGTCGCCGTCCTCGTGCAGCGACACGGTCGCCATCATGCCGCCCGACGCCACGGCGTCGTGCCCGACCAGCTTCCACCGGCCCATGTGGTGGCTGCAGGCCACGACCCCCGGGCGGATGCCCTCGGTGATCCACGCCTTGGCCACGAAGTAGCCGATGTCGGTGGCCACCCGCAGCAGGTCGCCCGTGCGGGCGATGCCGAGGCGGGCCGCGTCGGTGGGGTGGATCCATACCGGGTTGGTGTGTGACAGCTCGTCGAGCCACTTGCTGTTCGCGGAGCGGGTGTGGATCTGGGTGGGGAGGCGGAAGGTCGACAGCAGCACCATCTGGTCGGGCGCCATGTTGTCGGGGTGCACGTGGCTGCGGATGTACCCCGGCAGGGCGTGCTCGGGCCAGCCCCAGGCGGCCAGCGTCGACGACCAGTACTCCAAGCGGCCGGACGGGGTGGGGAAGCCGCGGCGGACGGTGCCGCCGACCATCACGCCGACCGCGCGGCGCCCCTCGTCGTCGGGGGCCGGTGCGCCCACGGGGGCGATGTTGGGCCCGTCCGGCTTGGGCGCTCCCGTGTAGACCCGACCGGTCGGTGTGACGTGCAGGTCGGCCAGCTCCTCCTCGGGGACCGGCTGGGCGTAGACCGCACCCTGGCCCCGGGTCACCTCGAAGGCGCCGTAGCGGCGCATGTACTGCAGCGGGGTCAGCCCCTCGGCCGCCGCCGCCTCGGGCAGTCCCGGCACGGAGTGCTCGAACATCCATCCGTAGTACTCGTCCACGGTCAGCTTCTGCCCCGGGTTGGCCCGCGACTCGTGGTACTGGCGGATCCCCAGGCTGCCGTCGGGGTCGATCCGCCACGACAGCTCGATGTAGAACTCGTTCTCCTCCCACACCTCGCCCGGGTTGACCTGGCGGGTGTCGGTCACCTCCTGGCCGAGGCGCTCCCGTGCGGCCCGCAGCACCGGCTGGCGGAAGCCCACCCACTGCCCGTCGTACTGCTCGTAGGAGTGGGTGTCGTGCCGCTCCGACGAGTGCCCCATGGGGAGCACCCAGTCGGCGAAGTAGGCCGACTCGTTCCAGGTGGGGGTGAGGGCCACGAAGCACCCCACCTTCTCGGGGTCGGCGAGCACCTCCATCCAGCTGACGCCGTCGGGGTTGGTCCACACCGGGTTGTAGACCCGCGTGAAGTAGGTGTCGAGCCGGCCCCGGCCGTCCTGCAAGAAGTGCGGCAGGAGGAAGCTCATCTCGTTCTGGGCCAGGGGGAACTCGAGCGGCCACGACAGGTCCTGCCACACCTTTGGGTGCGGGGGAACGTGGATGGGCCGCGGCACGAACTTGTTGTACGCGTTCGGGAAGGTGCCGCCGGGCGTGGCCACCGCCCCCAGGAGCGCCGCGAGGAAGAACACGGTGCGGCTCACCTGCCAACCACCGAGGTTTCCGGCGGCCGCCGAGCGCCACGAGTGGCACGAGAAGGCGGTGCCGGCCCCCGCCACCAGCTCGGCGACCTCGGCCAGCACCGCCGCGTCGACGCCGGACTCGGCCGCCGCGAGGTCGAAGGTGTACCCGTCGTACTCCTCTGCCAGCGCCTCCTGGAAGGTCTCGAAGGTCTGCGGGCTGGCGGGGCGGCAGGCGGCCAGGTACTCCTGCCAGTTCCACCAGTCGCGGATGAAGTCCCAGTTGGCCCGGCCGCTCACGATGATGTGGCGGGCGACGGCCAGGTTGATGGCCGCCTCGGAGCCGGGCCGGGGCGACAGCCAGTGGTCGGCGTGGGTGGCGGTGTTCGACAGCCGGGTGTCGAGCACGATCACCTTGGCGCCGCGGGCCCGGGCCTCGGTGATGCGCTGGGCGTGGGGGTTGAAGTAGTGGCCGGTCTCGAGGTGCGCGCTGATCAGGTAGATGACCTTGGCGTTGGCGTGGTCGGGGCTCGGCCGGTCGATGCCCGTCCAGAACTGGAAGCCCGTCCGACCGCCCGACGAGCACACGTTGGTGTGGCTGTTGTGGCCGTCCACGCCCCACGAGGCGAGCACCCGCTCGGTGAACCCGTCCTCGCCGGGCCGGCCGATGTGGATCATGATCTCGTTGTGGCGGCCCTCGGTGATGGCGGCCCGCAGCCGCGACGCGATGGCATCGAGCGCCTCGTCCCAGGTGGCCCGCTCCCACGTGCCCTCGCCCCGGGCCCCCGCCCGCTTGAGCGGGTAGAGGATGCGGTCCGGGTCGGTCACCTGGTTGATGGTGGCCGGTCCCTTGGCGCAGTTGCGACCCCGGGACCCGGGGTGGGCCGGATTTCCCTCGAACTTGCGGACCTGGAGGGTGTCGCGGTCGACGTAGGCCAGCAGCCCGCACGCCGACTCGCAGTTGAAGCACGTCGTGGGGACCAGCATCGACCGCCGCTCGACCCGCTCCGGCCAGGCCCGCGAGTCGAGCTCCGCCCATTCGTCCCACCGCTCGGGCGGTGGGAACGACGCCAGCAGCGTCTGCGACGGCCCCTGGTAGAAGGTGTCGCCTCGCGCCTCGGCGGCGGCGCGGGCCGCGGACACCCGCTCGCCGAGCGCTCCGAGGTCGGGCGTGGGGGCGGGGGTGGGCTGGCGGGTCCGTCGGCGAGCCATCAGGGAGCTGCCCTCCTTGGTGAGGGGCCGGCGGGGGCGCCGGCGCGGCCCGGGCCCGGTTCGGCAGGACCGGTGGTCACGCGAGGGGGACCGACTGGCCGGCCTGAACGTAGGCGTGCTCGTGGAGGACCAGCCCCGTGAGCGCCAGTGCCGTGGCCGCCGTCCCGATCCAGGGCGCCGCGACCGACGCGGCCACCAGCACCAGGCCGGGCCAGAAGAATCCGGCGAACCGGCCGCGGGTCATCTGCTCGGCCGCCAGGTGGGCGTGGGCGGTGGGATGGCCCACGGTGAGCTCGCCCACCACCAGCAGGACGTGCAGCCCGGCGGCCACCGCCACGGTGACCTCGATGGCCAGCGCGGCGGCAGAACGCGTCCCCGGGGCGAAGGGCAGCAGGGCGGCCGCGCCGACCAGCGCCGACTGCACGGCCAGGTGGGGCGGCAGCAGCGGGCTCTGCCACAGGTCGCGGGCCTTGGCCTGGGCGAACAGGAAGGCGGTGTAGCAGGCGGTGCCCACGGCGCCGGACAGGGCGACACCGCCGATGAACTTCTCGGCCGTGGAGGTGGCGCCGCTCCCGATCGCCCCGGTCTGCCCGAGGATCCCCACGACGAGGAAGGCGGTGACGACGGCACCGTAGAAGCCGATGACGAAGGACCCCCGGACCAGCCACGACTGCCAGCGGTGGCGGGTGAAGATCATCCAGAACCGCATGGGGTGCTTCAGGTCCCAGATGAGCAGCACCCCGGTGGCGGCCAGGAAGGCCAGCGCCAGCGAGGGGGCGGCGAGGTCGACCGTGGCGCCGGAGAAGGACAGCCGGCCGAGGTAGGCGAGCACCACGGCCACCGCGAGGGTGCCGGCGGCGATGCCCTTGGTCCAGGTGTAGAGGCTGACCCGCCAGCCCCACGGGGCGCGATGCGGCACGTCGTAGGAGAGCAGGGCCGCGGCCGACGAGGTGTGGGTCCCCGGATGCCCCGAGGGGACCAGCTGACGGTCCGAGCGGTCGCCCTGGGTGGCCCACGCGTACAGCCCCCCGTCGGGGCGGCGTGCCGCGATGGGGTCCAGGGTCGCCTGGTGGGCACCTTTGTAGAAGAGGGCCGGCCGCGTGCCCTTCTCGTGGCGGCGGACCGTCACCGGCTGTCGCTGGACGATCTGCGCCACCTTCGAGGTGGGGTCGTTCATGTCGCCCACCAGGATCGCTTCGGTCGGGCACACGGTGACGCAGGCCGGCTCCAGGCCGATCTCGAGCCGGTGAGCGCAGAAGTTGCACTTCTCGGCCGAGTGGTCCTCGGGGTTGATGAAGATGGCGTCGTAGGGGCAGGCCGCCATGCACGCCTTGCAGCCGATGCAGATCGACTTGTCGAAGTCGACGATGCCGTCGGGGCGCGTGAGCATGGCGCCGGTCGGGCAGGCCGCCACGCAGGGCGCGTCGTCGCACTGGTTGCACCGGGTCACCTGGAAGGCCCGCCGCACCAGGGGGAACCGCCCCACCTCCACGGACTTGACGTAGGTACGGGTCACCCCGACCGGCACCGCGTTCTCGCTCTTGCAGGCCGTGGTGCACGCGTGGCAGCCGATGCACCTCGTCTGGTCGAGCACCTTCGCCCAGCGAGGAGGTGCGGCGCTGTCGGTCGTGACGGGGCGCGGCTCGACGAGGGTCATCGCGCCTGACGGTACGTCCGAAACTGCCGCCCGCCTAGCTACCGACTGCTTGGGAGGTCCAAAGCAGATCTTTGGACTCAGCGTTCGGCGCCGCTCACCTGGCTGGCGGCGGCGACCAGGTGCGCTGCCAGGGGACCGAGCCCGCCGTCCGATCGCCAGACGGCCCGGATGGTCCGTGACAGGGAGAGACCCGACACGGCCACCTGGCAGAGCCGCCCCGAGGCGACGTCGCCGTCGGCGGCCAGGCGGCTGAGCACCGCCGGTCCCTCGCCGTTGATGGCGGCCGCGAGCACCGCCGTGGAGGAGCCGAGCTCGAGGCGCGAGCGCGTGCCCCCCCACGGGCGGAGCGCCTGGTCGAGGACGGCCCGGGTGCCCGACCCGCGCTCTCGCACCACCAGGTCGGCGGCGGCGAGCTCGGGTCCGGTCAGCGGCCCACGGCGGCGGGCCCAGGGATGGCTCGGCGCCACCACCACGACCAGCTCGTCGGTGGCCACCGCGCGCTCGTCCCGGTCGGGGGACGGCTCGTCGGGACCCTCCACGAACCCGACGTCCACCCGCCGCTGGTCGACGGCCGCCAGCACCTGCGAGGAGTTCAGCACCTCGAGGGTGAGGGCGACGTCGGGCGCCGCCGCGTGCAGCGTCTCGATCCAGGCGGGGACCAGGTGCTCGGCCACCGTGAACGAGGCGGCCACCCGAAGGTGCGCCGCTACGTCGGCCCGCAGGCGCTCGGCCGCCGCGGTGAGGGCGGCGCCGGCGTCGAGCACGGCGCGGGCGGCGGCCAGGACCTCGTGGCCGGCAGGGGTCAGGCTGGTCCCCGACGGCTCCCGCCGCAGCAGCTGGAGGCCGAGCGTCCGCTCGAGGGCCGTCATGCGCATGCTGACCGCGGGCTGGGTCAGCCCGTAGCGCACGGCGGCGGCGCCCAGGCTGCCGGTCTCGGCCACGGCGACGAGCAGCTCCAGCTGCACCATGTCGACCGGCCGGCTCGACATCACGCCGGCAATCTACCGGTTGGGCACCGGCGACCTTCGACGGCCGCTCGGTGGAGCTGGCCGGACGGATCCGCGCCCGCCCGACATCGGAGAGGTTCAGCCACCGTCAGGGTCCGTGCCCCCGGCCAGAGCCGGTCCAGTCCTCCGACACGTCGTGCGGCTCAGTCGTCGGCTTCAGCTCGCTTGATCCTCGGGTTGCGGCCTTCGGCGCAGGTACTGCTCTGGCATGGGGACGACCCGGACTCCGGCAGCCCCGGCCCGGAGGGTCATGCCCGTGTCGTCGGTGACAAGCACGACCGGCTGGCCTCCCAACCCCAGCTCGCGACAGGTATCGAGGATCTCTTGATCGGCGTCCACGGTCCGTCGTCGGGGTCCGTCGTCCACGGGCACTTCGATCGTCACTCCTCTCCGGAGCAGCGTCGGAGCGCCTGCCGTATGCGCGAGCTGCGTGCGCAGTTGGCTCAGGAGACGGCGCGCACGATCAGCGAGATCATCGCGAGCCATGTACTTCTTCTCGTCGAGCTCCTCGACGACCCGTAACGGGAGGACGAGTCGCACACTCGGGTTGCCCACGACGGCAGGCCAGTCGACTTGGTCCGGTGGCAGGAAGTGAAGCAGGACATGAGTGTCGACGACCGTCAGGAGGCCCGTTGCAGCAGCCAAGCGGCCGGCGAGTCGCTTCACGCGATCGGCCAGCTGCTCCAGCCAAGCTGCTTGCACCGTCGCGGCCGTGTTGACCAGTTCGATGGCTCGTGGGCTGCTCTGCGTCAAGCCGTAAATCTGCCAGTGCCGCTCGTCGTAAAGGTGGTCCCAGGCGAGCGGATCCACGAAGATGTTGCGCAGTTGTGCCTCGGCGGTTCCGACCCAGGCCAGGTAGCTGTTCTGGTGGATGGAGACGGCCTGCCCGGGAGAGCCCCCGACCACGTTCCTGCCCTGCGTTGCGGTCTCACGCAGGCGCCTCTCACTATCGGCAAGCTGGCCACCATCGCGTAGAGAAGGAATCACGTGCGCACTGCCCTATGCGACGGGCAGCGTGCCTTGGCCATACGCTTCTGGCTCCTGCACGGCCACGCCCTCGATGGCTTGCCCAATCGGGAAGTCCTTCGTATCCCAGGTCATGAAGCGCGCTGCCTTCCCCCTGATCGCCGACGACAGGTGGATGGCGTCGGCTCCGCGGAGTCCGTGTAGGCGGGAGAGCGCTCGGGCGTGTCGAGCGGTCGGCAAATCCACCTCGACCCAGCGGAGAAAGCCACGCTCGAAGAAGGTCCGGATCTTGGCATCGACGCCTTCTGCGCCTGACGAGCGGACCTCCCCGTGCCCGCAGACTTCGGCGTAGACGAGCGTGCTCGCCACGATCGTCAGACGGTGCTCCTCTCCCGCCGTGAGCAGCTCGCGGGCCGTATCGACCCTTCCGTCCTCGCCTCGAAGCCACGCCAGGTAGACGTTGGAATCAAGGTAGAACCGAGGGGGTTCAGGCACCGCGGGTCCACCGTTGGTGCTCCACGGCAGTCCGCTCGCCGGTGTACCACGGGGCGATGCCCGTCAGCTCGGCGACGCTGGGTACGAGACCCTCTTCCTCGATGCGGTCAAGGGACTCCACCTTCACTGATGCGATCTGACCTACCCGGTTACGCGTAACGGTGCCCGTGGCCCGCACCTTCGAGCCTAGATACTCACGAACCATCTCAAGGAGCTCCACGGGGAACGTGCAGCGCACCGCATGGCGCTCGTCGGCGTCATATAGGCTCACCGTGCGTTGACCGCGGCGCAAGTTCACTACGTCGAGGATGCCTGCTACCGATCCTGATGCCTCGTCCGCCCCCTGGAACGCCTCGGCGGCGTGTCCGATGATCTCGGGCGTAAGTCGGGCCTCAGTCTCAGCGCCACTTGGCGTGACTGCCGTCAGGCCAATCCCCGAGACACCGGGGTGATGGAGGAGTTTTCCCATTTTTCGCACAGTGTCTATGGCCGACTCCGAGAACCACGGCGGCAGCTCCGGCCGCTCTTCGAGAACGGTTAGACCAGCCACCAGCCTTTCGGGGACCTCCTGGGGGATGTCCGCCGAGGGCACGAGCGCCACTCCAATGCTCCCGTTCCACACTTCCTCCACTCGCCAGCGCCCACGAGGTCCTTCTCCCTGGCGGGACGTGCGGTCGACTTCTCGCAACACACCTAACGTGCGCTGAAGCGCCGTGATCAGCGTGTCCACGGTGATCGAGCCGCGCTCCCCATGGATCTGCAGCCGGATCTGGGTCATGTGAGCAACGTACCTCCGGGCTGTAACGGCCCCTTTGTAGGCGGATCGGCTGTCGTCTCTCTCTGCTCGGGCGCAGGCAGCCGACGAAGAACGGGCTTTCTTGACTCGGTCATTGCTCTTCGGGGAGACGTCGGGCTTTCCGGTACACCCGCCCCGCGTAGAGGTCTATCAGGACCTGGCGGAATTCCTCATCGTCGAGGATCCGCTTGAAGATCGCCTCGTTCTCGTCCATGCGGGAGACGACGGTGTCGAGGAAGCGGTGGTCGAAGACCAGGCGGAAGTTCTCCAGCGTGTTGCTGCGCGCCTGGTCGACGACGTCGGGATCCGCGGCCCAGGTCTCTTCGAACTGGTCGAACAGCAGTTGGTCGCGCTCGTCGAGGTTGAGCCCGAAGCGCTCGTTGAGCTCGTCGACGATGTCGGACAGGTGCTCGAGCTGCGGGTCCGTCTTCGGGCCCCGACCCTCTCCGAAGATGGTCTTGACCTCGCCGTCGTCGGCATCCAAAGAGAGCGAGCCCTCGAAGGTCATCTCGGTCTTCAAGTGGGTGAGCTCGACCTCGGTGCCGAGATCGAGCCGTTCGACGCTGGCCGCGTCCCGGAGTCGGGAGGCCAGCGCCCGGCAGTAGGTGTAGTCGCGCTCCAGCTTGGAGTCCCCGAAGGCGACCACCTGGGACAAGAACGAGTAGGTGCGCACGAACTTGTCCAGAGCGTCCTTGAAAGCCAGGCGGTCCTCCTCGCCGAGCACGCCGAAGCGCTCGACGGCCGGATCAAGTGCGGCGTAGACCTTCCCGTGGTTCTTCGTATCGCCGGCCAGCAGCAGGGCGACTGCGGCCTCGATCTCGTCGGGACGGAGCACGTCGAAGTCGTCGAGGCGTCGCCGGGTA
>JAJZBW010000034.1 GCA_021798745.1 Actinomycetes bacterium | reverse complement strand
GGCGGGCGGCCCTCCCGCGGGCGGGGCTCCCGGGGGCAGTCCCGTCGGGGACGAGCTCCTCGCGCGGGCGTCGCTGTGGGCGAGGGACGACCCCGACCCCGGCACGCGCGCGGAGGTCGAGCGCCTCGTGGCGGCGCGGGACCTCTCCGGGCTCTCCGAGCGCTTCGACCGGCCGCTCGCGTTCGGGACCGCCGGGATCCGCGGCGTGCTCGGGGCGGGTCCGGGCCGGATGAACCGGGCCGTCGTGCGACGGACGGCCGCGGGCCTCGCACGGTTCGTCTCGTCCCAGGGGGGCGACGCGGCGGGGCGCGGGGTCGTCGTCGGGAGGGACGCGCGGCACCTCTCGGGGCAGTTCGCGTCCGACGTAGCCGAGGTCGCGTCCGCGCTCGGCGTGCGGGCCCGGCTCGTCGCGAGCGCGCTCCCGACGCCGCTCACGGCGTTCGCGGTGCGCCACCTCGGAGCCGCGGCAGGCGCGATGGTGACCGCGAGCCACAACCCGCCACGGGACAACGGGGTGAAGGTGTACCTCGCGGACGGAGCGCAGGTCGTCCCCCCGTACGACGCGGAGATCGAGCGGTCCGCCGGGCAGGGGGTGCCGGGCGGACGGGACGGCCGCGACCCCGGGACGGTCGAGCTCGTGGACGAGCGGGAGCTTCTCGACTCCTACCGGTCCGCGGTGCTCGCGCTCGTCGACCCCGGCTCGCCGCGCGAGCTCTCGGTCGTCTACACGCCGCTCCACGGGGTCGGAGGGGCGGTCCTCCCCGACCTGCTCGAGCGCGCCGGGTTCGCGCGCCCGCTCGTCGTCCCCGCGCAGGCCGAGCCCGACCCGGAGTTCCCGACGCTCGCGTTCCCGAACCCCGAGGAGCCGGGCGCCCTCGAGCTCGCGCTCGCCGCGGCGCGAGGGGTCGGTGCGGACCTCGTCGTCGCGAACGACCCGGACGCGGACCGCCTCGCGGTCGCCCTCCCGGGGAGGGCCCCGGGCGAGTGGAGGGCGCTCACGGGAGACGAGCTCGGGATCCTGCTCGCGGACGACCTCGTGTCGCGGACCGCGGGAGCGGACCGGCTCGTCGCGACGACGATCGTGTCCTCGACGATGCTCGCCGCGCTCGCCCGCGAGGCAGGCGTCGCGTACGCGGAGACGCTCACCGGCTTCAAGTGGATCGCCCGTGCGGCCGCGCTCCGGCCGGGGCACCGGCTGCTCTTCGGGTACGAGGAGGCGCTCGGGTACGCGGCGAGCGACGCCGTCGCGGACAAGGACGGGCTGTCGGCCGCTCTCGTCGCCGTCTCCCTCGCGGCGCGCGCGAAGGCGTCCGGGGCGACGCTCCTCGACCTCCTCGACGACCTCTCGTGCCGGCTCGGCGTCCACGAGAGCGCGCCGTGGTCGCTCCGGCTCGACGGTCCGGGAGCGCCCGAGGAGATCGCGTCCGTCGTCGCCCGGTGGCGGAGCGACCCTCCGGCACGCCTCGCGGGGCTGGAGGTCACCGACGTGGTCGACCTCGCAGGCGGCTCGGGGGAGCTGCCGCCCACCGACGCGGTCGTGCTGCGCGCCGGGGAGCGCGCCCGGGTCGTCGTCCGACCGAGCGGGACGGAGCCGAAGCTCAAGGCCTACCTCCTCGCGACGACCCCCCCGGTCCGGCCGGGCGAGCTCGACGGGGCACGTCGCGAGGCCACGCGCGTGCTCACGGCGCTGCGCGAGGACGTCGCGCGCCGCTGCGCCCTCTGAGGACACCGGGCGTGCTCTCCGTCCGCGACGTGCTCGCGCTCCCTCCCGTCGTCGCGGGGCTCCCCCGGGTCGTCGCGGGACGGAGCGGTCTCGACGCCCCGGTCCGGTGGGTGCACGTGAGCGAGGTCGCGGACATAGCGGACCTCCTCCAGGGGGGAGAGCTCATCCTCACGACCGGGATCGCGCTCCCCGACGACGCGCGCGGCCTCGCCCGCTACGTCGAGGACCTCGCGGGAGCGGGCGCGTGCGGCATCGTCGTCGAGCTCGGCCGGCACTTCACGCGGCTCCCCGGGACGATGGCGCGGGCGGCCGAGCGACGGGGCCTCCCGCTCGTCGAGCTCCGCGCGGAGGTCCCGTACGTCGCGGTCACCGAGGCCGTGCACTCCCGGATCGTGAACGCGCACGTCGACGAGCTCCGACAGGCGACCGAGGTCCACGAGGTGTTCACCTCCCTGAGCCTCGAGGGAGCGTCCGTCGAGCAGATCGTCCGGGAGGTCGCCGAGCGGGCGCGCTGCGCCGCAGTCCTCGAGAACCTCTCCCACCAGGTGCTCGCGCACTCGGGCGGCGATCCGGAGCGGCTCCTGTCGGACTGGGAGCGCCGCTCGCGCGCGGTCGCGCTCCCCGAGAGGACGGCCGTCGCCCCGCCCGAGGGGTGGCTCGTGACGAGGATCGCGACGAAAGGGGAGCCGTGGGGGCGGCTCGTGCTCCTCCTCGACGGGGAGCCGACGCCCGGCCAGCGCCTCGTCGCGGAGCGCGGCGCGAGCGCGATCGCGATCGAGCGGCTCGCCGAACGGGACCGGGAGTCCTTCGAGCGGCACGTCCACCGGAACCTGCTCGCGGACCTCGTCTCCCACGCGACGGCGTCGCCCGCCGCGCTCGCCGCCCGGGCGAGCGCGCTCGGGGTGCCTCTCGAAGGCCGCCAGCTCGCGGGGATGGTCGTGCGCTTCCGCGACGACGTCACGGGGGGCCCGCTCGCCCTCCAGGCGGCCGACCTCCGGCGCGCCGAGCTCACCGCACGGGCGGCGCGCTCGTGCCGCGCCCCCGCGATCGTCGGCGCGCTTCGCCCGTCCGAGGTCGGCCTGCTCGTCTCCCTCCACGCGGCGCGCGACGCCCGCGAGGCGCTCTCGGAGCTCGCGTTGCGCGTCCGGTCGGAGTCGGGCGACGCGGGCGAGCGCCGGGTCGTCGTCGCAGCCGGGTCGGTCGTGGCCCGACCGGACGAGGCGCGCCGGACGCTCCTCGAGGCCGTGCAGGTCGCGTCCGTCGCGGACGACCGTCCGGTGCCGCGCTCTGGGTACGTCGCGCTCCCGGACGTGCGGATCCGGGGCCTTCTCTACCTGCTGCGCGAGGACGCCCGGCTACAGGGGTTCGTCGAGCGCGAGCTCGGCGCGCTCCTCGTCCACGACGCCTCCTCCCCCGACGACCGGCTCGTCGACGCGCTCGGCGCGCTCTGCCGGCACGGGGGGAACGTCGCTGCGGCAGCCCGCGACTTCGGCCTCAGCCGCGCCGCCTACTACCACCGGCTCGAGCGCATCGAGGCCGTCGCAGGCGTGCGCCTCGAGGCCGTCGAGTCCCTGCTGTCGCTTCAGGTCGCGCTGCTCGCGCTCGCGACGATCCGGTCGGGCGACCCGGCGCGGCGCGTGTAGAGGCGGAGCACGATCACCGCGGTCGTCGGGACGGCGACGACGCTCGGGATCCACACGGGGGCCTTCGAGATGAGGAGCCCGTAGGCGCCCCACGCGAGCGAGTTCACGAGCGTGAGCGCCCACGTGGGAACGGACACGCCCGCGACCGACGGGGCGCGGAACGTCCCGACCGCCTGGGGTATGTACACGCCGAGCGACCCCGCCACCGCGACGAGCGATATGGGAGCGAGGTCGTGGGTCGCGACGCTCCCCGCCACGAGGAGGGCGATCGCGGCGGTCCCGCCCCCTGCGGTCGCGAGCACCCGGCCCGTCGTCCGCGCGCGCCGACCCGCGAGCACGAGGGTCACGAGGCTCACGACGCTCGCGGCCGCGTTCGTCACGACCTCCGCGGGCACGTGCGCGACGACCCCGTACGCGATCCACGGCTCGCCCACGAGGAGCCACAGCTGCCAGGTCAGGATCGAGACGCCCTCACCGCCCCGGCGCGCGAGGCGGACCGCCTGGGGGACGCCCCTCCCGACCGTGAGGACGGGGCACGCGACCGCGAGCACGTCGGTCGCGAGGGCGTGCACGGCCGCGGCGTCAGGCAAGGGGTGCGGACACGCGGAACGCGGACTCCGCGGCGAGCGACGCGAAGCCGGGCTTGATGACCCCGTTGATGAGGGCGAGCCGGTCGTCGAAGGGGTAGAAGGCGCTCTTCATCGCGTTGATGGAGAGCCACGCGAGGTCGCCCCAGTCCCACCCGAACGCCGCGCAGCAGCGCTCCATCTCGGACGAGAGCGTCACCCCGCTCATGAGCCGGTTGTCCGTGTTGAGCGTCACCCGGAACTGAAGCCGGCGGAGGAGGCCGACCGGGTGCTCGGCGAGCGAGGGTGCCGCCCCCGTGTGGACGTTCGAGGTCGGGCAGAGCTCGAGCGGGACCCGCCGGTCGCGCACGTAGCTCGCGAGCCGCCCGAGCCGGACGGCCCCGTCCGGCTCGCTCACGATGTCGTCCACGATGCGGACCCCGTGGCCGAGGCGCTCCGCGTTGCACCACTGGAGCGCCTCCCAGATCGACGGGAGCCCGAACGCCTCTCCCGCGTGGAGGGTCGCGTGGAAGTTCTCCTGGTTCACGAGCTGGAAGGCGTCGAGGTGCCGCGTCGGGGGGTATCCCGCCTCGGGGCCCGCGACGTCGAAGCCGGCGACCCCGAGGTCCCGGTAGCGCACCGCGAGCTCGGCGATCTCGAGCGAGCGCGCCGCGCTCCGCATTGCCGTGAGGAGCGCCCGGACGACGATCGGGCGGCCGCGTGCGGCGGCCGTCTCGCTCCCCTCCGCGAAGCCCGCGAGCGTCGCCTCGACGACCTCCTCGAGCGCGAGCCCCGCCTCGGTGTGGAGCTCGGGCGCGAACCGGACCTCCGCGTACACGATCCCGTCGTCCGCGAGGTCCTCGACGCACTCCGTCGCGACCCGCCGGATCGCGTCGGCGTGCTGCATCACCGCGAGGGTGTGCGTGAACCCGGCGAGGTAGCGGACGAGGTCGTGTCGGGGGCGGTCCTCGACGAACCAGCGCCCGAGCGCGTCGGAGTCGCCGGTCGGGAGCCCCGTGTACCCGTGCTCCCCCGCGAGCTCCACGACGGTCGACGGCCGGAGCCCCCCGTCGAGGTGGTCGTGGAGGAGCACCTTCGGTGCACGGCGGATCTGCTCGATCGTCGGCGGGGAGTCGTACACGCGCCCAGCGTAACGGGACGCGCGCCCCGGATCAGCCGATCCGCTCGAGCACGAGCGGGGCGTCCGCGACGGGACCGTCCCCGACGAGCACGGCCCCTTCGAGCGCCGCGAGCGCGCGCCCGACCCGGGACGGGTCCTCCGTGTGGAGCTCGAGGATCGTGTCGCCCGCACGCACCTCGTCCCCCGGCCGGGCGTGCCACACGACTCCCGCCGACGCGCTCACCGGGTCCTCCTTGCGGGTCCGTCCCGCCCCGAGACGCCAGGCGGCGACGCCGAGAGCGCGCGCCTCGAGCCGGGTGAGCACCCCCGAGCGCGGTGCGACGACGGGCGCGACGTGCGGGGCGCGCGGGAGCGGCGCGTCCGGGTCCCCGCCCTGGGCGACGACCATCTCCCGCCACGCACGGAGCGCGGACCCGTCGCGAAGCGCGCGTGCGGGGTCCGCCTCGACCCGGGCGAGACGGAGCATCTCCTCGGCGAGCGCGACCGTGACGTCCACGAGGTCCTGCGGACCGCCGCCCGACAGGACCTCGACGGCCTCCGCGACCTCGAGGGCGTTCCCCGCGCTCCGCCCGAGCGGGGTGTCCATCGCGGTGAGGAGCGCGACCGTGTCGACCTCGTGGTCCCGACCGAGGGAGACCATCGTCCGGGCGAGCTCCCGCGCGCGGTCGCGGTCCGTCATGAACGCCCCGGAGCCGACCTTCACGTCGAGGACGAGGGCGCGGGTGCCCTCTGCGATCTTCTTCGACATGATGGACGCCGCGATGAGCGGGATCGACTCGACCGTCGCGGTCACGTCGCGCAGCGCGTAGAGCTTCCGGTCCGCCGGGGCGAGGCCCGGCCCGGCCGCGCAGATCACGCACCCGACGCTCTCGAGCTGGTGGCGCACCTCGTCTACCGACAGGTCCGAGCGCCACCCCCGTATCGCCTCGAGCTTGTCGAGCGTCCCCCCCGTGTGGCCGAGCCCGCGCCCCGAGAGCTGCGGGACGGCCGCGCCGCACGCGGCGACGAGCGGGGCGAGCACGAGCGAGACCTTGTCCCCGACGCCTCCCGTCGAGTGCTTGTCGACCGTCGGCCGCGAGAGGCCGGACAGGTCCACGCGCTCGCCGGACTCGATGATCGCGTCGGTCCACCGGGAGAGCTCCGCGGGCTCCATCCCCCGCCAGTACACGGCCATGAGGAGCGCAGCGACCTGCTCGTCGGCGACCGTCCCCGCGACGTAGCTCCTCACGACCCAGTCGATCTGCCCGGCGGTGAGCGCACGGCCGTCGCGCTTGTCGCGGATGCAGTCGACGACGTCGAACCCCTCGCCCGCGCTCACCGGAGGGCCCGCCTCGCCTCGAGGTCGGCCACGCCGAACGCCCCGGGGAGGAGGTCCGCGACGCGCACCGGGGAGCCGCCCGGGCCGACGTCGAGGAGGAGGTCCGGATCGCCGTGCTCGACGAGGAGCTGTCGGCACCGCCCGCACGGGGCGAGCGGGCGGCCGTCCCCGGCGACGACGCTCAGCGCGACGAGCCGGCCCCCTCCCGTCGCGGCGAGGTCGGACACGAGCCCGCACTCGGCGCAGAGCGTGAGCCCGTAGGAGGCGTTCTCCACGTTGCACCCGCGCACGACCCGCCCGTCGTCGCAGAGCGCCGCCGCACCGACACGCAGCCCCGAGTAGGGCGCGTAGGCGAGCGACGCCGTGAGCGCCGCCGCCTCGCGAAGCGCCGTCCAGTCGATCGCTGGGGCGACGTGCGATTCATCCGAGGGGGCCACACCCCGGCACGATACTCGTGGGCGGGCATCGGACTCGGCCGCCTCAGCGCCCACGAAGTCCGCCGGCGACCCCCGTCGCCGCCACTCGGCTGGCTGCAATGCGCCGAGCGGCGGGCGCACGCGCGGGAGCGAAGGGAACACCTCCGAACGGATCCGGAGACGCGCGCACACACTCAGTCCACTGTCGCTTCCAGCTGCACACGCCGCCGAGGCGCGAGATAGACGTCCGGGCACCGCGCAGCTTCGAGGTACTCGACGAGACGCCCATGCAGCTCGTGCACGACCTCGGGATGGTCGAGCGCGACGTTCCGCGACTGCCGCGGATCATTCGGGAGGTCGAACAACTCCACGCCGCCCTCGTCGTGGCTGTACAGCAACGACCATCGCCCGCTCGTGACTGTGATCGGCATGAATCCCGAGAAACGCCTGCTCGCCGCGTCGACCGCCTGGGTTGTCTCCCCGGGGAGATGCATCGGCCACGACGTGACGACCACGTCGCGCCGCGCCACCAACGACGTCGCGTCGGGGCTGATCACGCTCACGCTTTCATCGCACGGCGGCGCACCGACCAGGTCGAGGATCGTCGCCGCGACGTCCGGCATCGAGGCAAGACCGGGCACCCGTCCTCTCGCAACTCCAGGAACCCGCGCGATTAGAGGGATGTGTGCCACCTCCTCATACAGCGGAGACCGACCCATCTCGCCGACCGCGCTCACGTTCTCGGAGACTGGGCCGATGCGCCAACCGATCGACTTCCCGAAGTAATTGTGTTCACCGAAATAGAAACCATGGTCGGTGAGGAACAAGACCGCGGTGTCCTCGGCAAGGCCGACCGACTCGAGGCGATCGAGCAGGTAACCGATCCAGAAGTCGACCATGCGCGCCTTTCCGAGATAGGCAGCGCGCCCTAGTGCCAACTTGTAACGGCCGTCGCCGCCGCCGTCGAGCTCGTTGTAGGGCGGATACGGTACGTCACCCCCGTCGAAATCCGGCCAGAACTTGCGGACGTAGTGCGCGGGTGCGTCGAACGGTTCATGCGGGTCCCACGTGTCCACCATCAAGAAGAACGGTCGGTTTCCAACCGCTGCGCGCCGCTCGAGCCAATCGCCGGCCGCGGTCATGGTCCTCGGCGCAAAGTGGTCAGATTCCTGGCGCCACTGAGCACGTACGTCCATCGCGGATTCCGGATGTAGTCGGTCCGGCTGGCCACGAATCCACAAGTAGTCTTCGAAGCCGCGGTCGTAACCATATCCGGATCGCAGGAGAAACGGAACGTCGGTTATTGCCATCGTCTGATATCCCGCTTGTCCCGCCAGTTCGGCGACCGTCGACCAACTGCTGTTCAGCGGTCCCCAGCCTTGCCGGGTGAACGAGACCCGGCCAGTGAGCAGATCAGCGCGTGCAGGCACGGTAGGGAATGAGCACGCGTAGAATCCATCGAATACCGAAGACTCGTCGGCAAATCTATTGAGGTTCGGGCATACGTCACCTCGGCCTCCATACGCGACCAGATTGTCTCGTCGGAAGGTGTCACTGACGATCACCAGGACATTACGATGAGTCACAACACTCCTATAGGTCGTAGCATTATTGTGCCAGACTCGTGGAATCTAAATGCAGCGCCTTGCGCACATATTGGAGTCAATACCTGCTTGCAGCTCCCACGTAGCGCTTGAGCACCGTGCGGCCTACCTGCCGCCATATGCGATCAGACGCGAGGCCGAGCACACCGATCGCGATGACACCTGCGAACATCCATGTGGTCTGAAAATAGATGCGAGAGTTCCATATCAAGTAGCCAAGACCAGAATTTGCGGCGACAATTTCGACTGCAATGATAACCAGGAACGCGTTTGCCAGCGCCAAGCGCATTGCCGTATAGATGTGCGGCACCGCAGCGGGAATATGAACGTGGAGCAGCAGATATAATGGGCGGGCACCGAGACATCGTGCCGCGAATATCTTGTCGTCGGGGACGGCCGAGACGCCTGTCGCTGTTGTTACTGTCACGAGAAACGCAGTGGCATAGACGATGAGGGCGACCTTTGCCGTCTCGCCAACCCCGAGCCAGACCATGAAGACACTGACAAGCGCAAGCGCCGGAACGAACCGAAAGAAGTGAATGAACGGATCGACAAGGGCCTTGACGAATTGCGATGTGCCGACCGCGAAGCCAATCGGGGCACCGATCAACGAGCCGATAGCCCAGCCCGTCAAGATGCGTGCAAGACTTATGCCCGCATCGGTCTGAAGTTGACCGCTCCTCCAGAGCGTGCCAATTCCCTTTCCGACCGAAATCGGCGATGGCAAGAACAGCGGTGACACAAAATACGTGGAAATGAGCTGCCAGATTCCGATCGCCGCGAGGAGGCTCACAATCGAGACCAAGGAGAGCGGCCTCACCAACCCCCGCCGGTGCTTGGCGGAGCTCATCCGAACCGTAGAGTCACGCGGACGTCTGTCTCGCGGCTGCGTCGGGGAGGAGTCCTCAGTGGCACCGGCGCCCGCGTCCACTCGCGACAACGAAGATGATCCGGCTTCCGACCGCGAAGACCGTGTGCTCACAGTTGCTCTCCCACCTCTTCGCTCAGCACACGGTCGAGGTGTCGGTGCAGTTCGACGAAGTGTGGATCGAATTCGTCGCGGGGATAGGGCACGTCGTGCTCGACCAGAGTCCGTATCGATGCCGCCGGTCCGCTCGATACGACTGCAATGCGCTGGCCGAGCACCAGAGCCTCGCGAATGTCATGTGTCACGTAGATGATGGTCGGCCTGGTCTCCTGCCAGATCTGGACGAGCTCGCGCTGGAGGATCCTTCGACTCTGGGCGTCGAGCGCAGCCAGTGGCTCGTCCATGACGAGCACTTCCGGCCTTACGGCGAGGGCGCGAGCGATCTGGAGTCGCTGTTTCATGCCGCCAGAGAGCTGGCCAGGCAGCTTTGACTCGTGGCCTGCCAAGCCGACGAGTGTGAGGACGGCCCGCGCCCGCGCCCGTGCCTCCGCACGATCCACCCCGGCTGCCTTGAGGCCGAATTCGGCATTCTGTCTGACTGTGAGCCACTGGAAGAGCGCGTCATCGCTCGACTGGAAGACCATGACTCGATCTGGGCCCGGGCCACTGACGGGCGCGCCGCCGAAGCTGACGACTCCTTCACTTGCGCTTAGCTGACCTGCGATGAGGCGGAGGATCGTCGTCTTGCCCGATCCGCTAGGCCCGAGCACCGCCGTGATCTCCCCCGGCCGAATCTCGAGGCTGACATTCCGCAGAACCCATCGGGGGTCGCGCCCTCGCTCGCCGAAGGCAATTCCCACCTTGTCGAGGACGAGGGGCCTGCCGGGATGACCCATGCTCACGCCGCGAACGCTATGCATCGGGACGGCGCGGCTTGTCCCGCCCACGAGGCACTAGGGCGCCTCGGCGTGTGCTCACCGCGCGCCGCTACGGCTTCGCCGCGGAGTTGTCGGCCAAGGTGACAGCAGACCTGAGCGGGTTCAGGTCGAGGTAGTTGCGCAGCGCTGGCGGGGCCGGCGCGAGCTTCTGGCTGACGAGAAAGTTCGCGATCGTGTTGAACGAGACAGCATCTCGCGGCTGCCAGCTCACCGTGTAGTTCTCCGCAAGCATCGATTGGAGCAGCGCACTTGCCGGGGCCTGAACGAACTTCCCGAGGAGTGCGGCCGCCGCTCGCATGTGTTTGGCCATCCAGCGATTTGCGTCGATCATCGCCGCCATGGCTTCCGCGACGATCTTCCGGTGGTTTGTGAGCATTGACCGCGAGGCAACGATGAAGGCGGGCTCGATGCCAGTCTGGGGAGCTGGCACCACGTGCACGCCTGAGATCGCCGCCGCCTGCGTGACGCCCGGCGGGTAGACGAGCGTGGCGTCGACTTGGCCGCCTTGGAGCGCCGCCACGGCACCGTAGAGGTCGGGGAAGTCGACGAAGTCGACTCTTGAGGGATCCACGCCGAAGTGCCTGAGGAGCTCGTATGTCGCATAGACTTCGTCGGTGCCCGCAATGATGCCGACACGCTTGCCCGCGAGCTGGCTCGCGGAGCTGAGCGGTGCCCGTAGCGCAAGCTGGTAGAAGCCAGGCTTCGGACGCATGCTTGTTGCAACGATTCCGAGGCCGTTGCTCGACAGACGATTGAGAGTTGGAAACGCGAGCGCGCCGCCGATGTCCGCTTGACCGGTGAGGACAGCCGTGAGCCCGTCGACGCCAGTTGCGTAGTTCTGGAGGCTCGCCTTGATTCCGAACTTTGTGAAGTACCCGAGGTCTTGGGCGACGACAGCTTGCGCGTTCACGTTGGTGCTGATCGCAATCCGCACGGGCACGAGCGGACGGCGCGCACGCTGCGAAGCGCTCGACGGGGCGGCGATTCCTGCGACAGCGACCAATGCAATGACGGCGGTGACGCTTCCGACCTTGATGCGAAGGTGACGCGCTACGCGGCCATGTCCACATGCAATTGCTCTGCTGCGCATTGGTCCCCCCTGGATTGAGAAGTGTCAGATCGGATGCTGGTTCGCCGCTATGCGTTTCCCGGTTTGGTCCGGTAGCGGACGACGCTGTACGTGAACCGGTCAGACTTCAGGAAGCCATCGCTGAAGATCACTGGCCGTTCGTCGTGGTCGCAAGTGAGCTGGGAGACGAGGAGGACCGGCTCGTCTGCTGGGCAATCGAGGTCGGATTGAACTTCCGCGCTCGGCATGGTCGCCCCGAAGACGGCGGTCCCATACAGGATCGCGACGCCGTAATCCCGTTCGAGGACCGGCATTAGGTCGTCACCAACGCTTGTAGGGTCGAAGACCCGCCCGCAGACCTCGGTGGGCACGTAGTCGACGATGTGAATCGCCGGCACGCCGTCGACGCGGTACGTCCTAGTCATGCGCCAGTACTCGTCCGACCACGGCTCGACGCTCGGCTTGAACGGCACGTCAACCGCCTTGGTGAGAGCGCTCTCGCCGTGCAGGACCTCGCACGCGTGGCCCTGTGACCGCACAAGCTGAGAGACCGGCTGCAACTCGGTGAGACTTGACGCAATTGCGCGGGCCGTCCCGGTCACGAACGTTCCGACGCCCCACTCACGCCGGAGCATGCCCGCCGCCACCAGGCTCTCGACAGCCTCGCGTACTGAGTTTCGACTTACGTGGAACTGCTTGGCGAACTCCTGCTCAGAGGGTATCCGCTGACCCGGGACTGCGTCGCCGAGGACGATCTCGTAGAGGTGCTGACGAAGCGAGGCGCCGCGCCGCGACGTGGGGGAAGACGTTGGACGTCCGTCGTCTGACATCGTGGCGAGTGTAACGGCGCAGGCCGCCGTGGTCAAGGGTCCACGTGACCGCGTCCGCCGATTGACGCGTTGCGTCGCTCGGTGCTCCGTGAGCCTGCTGAGCCAACACCGCCGTGTGAGCGCGGAATCACGCCACGCCGGTGGCAACAAGATGCGCGAGTCCGTCGGTGCCATTCGCTCCGGAGCCGGCCTGCCGGTCTCGCGTCGACGGCAGATCGACGGATACGACGGGCTGCGGCGTTGTGCGCCTACCTTCCCCTGGGTAATATCGCCGGGAGGCCGGACGTCGGACGACCGGTCACCATCCAGGCCCATCCGGGCCGTCTCGGCGCGCCGTCGTCGTTGCCGGGAGACTCTCGACCGTCGCTCGGAAGGTGCACATGACCTCGCTCGTTCGTGCGGCGCTCGTCCAGACCAGCTGGACGGGCGACAAGGAGACGATGATCGCTGCGCACGAGGGCTACGCCCGCGAGGCGGCCGCCCAGGGCGCGAAGGTGATCTGCTTCCAGGAGCTCTTCTACGGGCCGTACTTCTGCCAGGTGCAGGACGCGAGCTACTACTCCTACGCCGAGAGCGTCCCGGGGCCGACGACCGAGCGCTTCCAGGCGCTCGCCGCGGAGCTCGGGATGGTGATGGTCCTCCCGATGTACGAGCAGGAGCAGCCCGGAGTGCTCTACAACACCGCCGCGGTCGTCGACGCGGACGGCCGGTATCTCGGCAAGTACCGCAAGCACCACATCCCCCAGGTCGCGGGGTTCTGGGAGAAGTTCTACTTCCGGCCGGGCAACCTCGGGTTCCCGGTCTTCTCGACCGCGGTCGGACGGGTGGGCGTGTACATCTGCTACGACCGCCACTTCCCCGAGGGCTGGAGGGCGCTCGGGCTCAACGGGGCCGAGATCGTGTTCAACCCGTCGGCGACGAGCCGGGGGCTCTCGTCGTACCTCTGGAAGATCGAGCAGCCCGCCGCGGCGGTCGCGAACGAGTACTTCGTCGGGGCGATCAACCGCGTCGGCGTCGAGTCGCTCGGGGACGACGACTTCTACGGGACCAGCTACTTCGTTGACCCGGAGGGGAGCTTCGTCGGCGGGGTCGCGGACTCGGGCGCCGCGGAGCTCGTCGTGCGCGACCTCGACCTCGAGCTCCTCTCGGTCGTGCGCGACCGGTGGGCGTTCTACAGGGACCGCCGGCCCGACGCGTACTCGGGGCTCGCGACGCCGTGAGCGCGCGGTCCGGGGGGCGGTCGGGGGACGGGGCATCGGAGGTGCAGAGGTGACGACGACGTTCATCCACGGGGGGACCGTCGTCTCCTCGAGCGGATCCTCGCGGGCCGACGTGCTCGTCGACGGCGAGCGCATAGCGGCCGTGCTCGAGCCCGGCACGACCGCCCTCGGGAGCGACCTCGCGCGGACCGCCGACCGGGTCGTCGACGCGACGGGAAAGTACGTCGTCCCGGGCGGAGTCGACGGGCACACGCACATGGAGATGCCCTTCGGCGGGACGACGGCCTCGGACACTTTCGAGACGGGCACCCGGGCCGCCGCGTGGGGCGGGACCACGACGATCGTCGACTTCGTCGTCCACCACACGGGCGAGCCGGTGCTCGACGGGATCGCGTCCTGGCACGACAAGGCCGGCGGAGCCTGCGCGATCGACTACGGCTTCCACCAGATCCTCGCAGGAGTCGACGAGGGCGTCGTCGCCGCGATGGACACGCTCGTCGCCGAAGGGGTCACGAGCTTCAAGATGTTCATGGGCTACCCCGGGGTCTTCTACTCCGACGACGGCCAGATACTTCGCGCCATGCAGAAGGCCTCCGAGAACGGCGCCCTCGTCATGATGCACGCGGAGAACGGGATCGCGATCGACGTGCTCGTCGCACAGGCGCTCGCCCGCGGCGAGACCGCCCCCGGCTACCACGGGCTGACGCGCCCGTGGGAGACCGAGGAGGAGGCCACCCACCGGGCCATCATGCTCGCCCGCATCGCGCACGCCCCGCTGTACGTCGTCCACATGTCCGCGAAGCAGGCCGTCGCGACCGTCGCGGCCGCCCGTGACGAGGGGCTGAACGTCTTCGGGGAGACCTGCCCGCAGTACCTGTACCTCTCGCTCGAGGAGCACCTGTTCGCGCCCGGGTTCGACGGTGCGAAGTACGTGTGCTCGACGCCGCTGCGCTCGCGCGCGGAGGGGCACCAGGACGAGCTGTGGAGGTACCTGCGCACGAACGACCTCTCGGTCGTCGCGACCGACCACTGCCCCTTCTGCTACAAGGAGCAGAAGGAGATGGGCGTCGGGAACTTCTCCAAGATCCCGAACGGCATCGGAGGTGTCGAGCACCGGATGGACCTCGTGTACCAAGGGGTCGTCGACGGACGGATCTCGCTCGCCCGGTGGGTCGAGCTCTGCTCCACGACGCCGGCGAGGATGTTCGGCTGCTACCCGCGAAAGGGCGTGATCGCGCCGGGCTCGGACGCGGACGTCGTCGTGTACGACCCGAACGGCGAGACGGTGATCTCGGCGGCGACCCACCACATGAACCTGGACTACTCCGCGTACGAGGGGGTGCGCGTGGCCGGCCACGTCGACACGGTCCTGTCGCGCGGCACGGTCGTCGTCGACGCGGGCGAGTACCTCGGACGGGCCGGGCACGGCCGCTTCGTCCGTCGCTCCCTGTCCGACTACCTCATCTGAGACCACCGCCGCGCCGCGCGGGCACCGGGGCGGCGGCACCCGGAACGACACCGACAGGAGCAGCGACATGGCACGAACGATCCACCACTACGTCGGAGGCGCCCACGTCCCGGGGACCTCCGGGCGGACCTCCCCCGTCTACGACCCGTCGACGGGCGAGGTCCAGGCCGAGGTCGACCTCGCGTCGGCCGAGGAGGTCGACGCGGCGGTCGCGGTCGCCGCCGACGCGCACCGCGAGTGGAGGAGCGTGTCGCTCTCGCGGCGCACGGACGTGATGTTCGCGTTCCGCCAGCTCCTCCACGAGCACCGGGCGGAGCTCGCGGCCCTCGTGAGCTCCGAGCACGGCAAGGTCGAGTCCGACGCCGCGGGCGAGCTCGCCCGGGGCATCGAGAACGTCGAGTTCGCCTGCGGGATCGCGCCCCTCCTCAAGGGCGGGTTCACCGAGCAGGCGTCGACGGGGGTCGACGTCTACTCGATCCGCCAGCCGCTCGGGGTCGTCGCGGGGATCACCCCGTTCAACTTCCCCATGATGGTCCCGCTCTGGATGCTCGCGAACGCGATCGCATGCGGGAACTCCTTCGTGCTCAAGCCGAGCGAGAAGGACCCGTCCGCGAGCGTCCGCCTCGCGGAGCTCTTCAGCGAGGCCGGGCTCCCGGACGGCGTGCTCAACGTCGTGCACGGGGACAAGGTCGCCGTGGACGCGATCCTCGAGAGCCGCGGGATCTCGGCGGTGAGCTTCGTCGGGTCGACGGGTATCGCCCGTCACATCTACGAGCGCGGGACGGCCGCGGGAAAGCGCGTGCAGGCGCTCGGAGGTGCGAAGAACCACATGGTCGTGCTCCCCGACGCGGACCTCGACGTCGCAGCGGACGCGGCCGTGAGCGCCGGGTACGGCTCGGCCGGGGAGCGCTGCATGGCGATCTCGGTCGTCGTCGCCGTCGGGCCCGTCGCCGACCCGCTCGTCGAGGCGATCGCGAAGCGCATCCCGGCGCTCCGCGTCGGGCCGGGATCGGACCCGACCGCGGAGATGGGGCCGCTCGTCACGGCCGAGCACCGCGACAAGGTCGCCGGCTACCTCGACGTCGCGGCGAGCGAAGGGGCGACCGTCCTCGCGGACGGCCGGTCCCTCTCGCTCGTCGAGGGCGCGAGCCCGGGCGGCTTCTACCTCGGGCCGTCGCTCCTCGACGGCGTGCGCCCGGGGATGCGCGTGTACGAGGAGGAGATCTTCGGGCCGGTCCTCTCGGTCGTGCGCGTCGAGAGCCTCGACGAGGCGATCGGGCTCGTGAACTCCCACCCCTACGGGAACGGCACCGCGATCTTCACGCGGGACGGCGGGGCGGTGCGTCGCTTCCAGTTCGAGGTCGACTGCGGGATGGTCGGCGTGAACGTCCCGATCCCCGTCCCGGTCGCGTACTACAGCTTCGGGGGGTGGAAGTCGTCGCTGTTCGGGGACGCCCACATGTACGGGCCGGCGGGCGTCGACTTCTACACTCGGTCCAAGGTCGTGACCTCCCGCTGGCCCGAGGCGTCGACGTCGGCCATCGACCTCGGCTTCCCGGGCACCCGGTAGCAGGCGGCGAGCGAGGAGGGACGGGCACATGGACTTCGGAGTCGTGCTACAGACGGACCCCCCGGCGTGGAGGGTCGTCGAGCTCGCGCGCGAGGCCGAGCTCCGCGGGTTCACGAACGCGTGGACGTTCGACTCCCATATCTTGTGGGAGGAGCCCTTCGTGATCTACAGCCAGATCCTCTCCGCCACCCGGCGGATGGTCGTCGGCCCCATGGTCACGAACCCCGCGACCCGCGACTGGACCGTCACGGCGTCGCTGTTCGCGACGCTCAACGAGATGTTCGGCAACCGCACCGTGTGCGGGATCGGTCGCGGCGACTCGGCGGTGCGCGTGTCCGCGGGCAGGCCCACGACGCTCGCGACGCTCCGTGAGTCCATCGGGGTCATCCGGGGGCTCGCGAACGGCGAGGTCGTCACGGTCAACGGTGCGGCTCTCCGGTTCCCGTGGAACCCGTCGAGCCGTCTCGACGTCTACGTCGCCGCGTACGGGCCGAAGGCGCTCGCGCTCGCGGGCGAGGTGGGCGACGGGTTCATCCTGCAGCTCGCCGACCTCGACATCGCCGCGTGGAGCATCGCCGCCGTGCGCGACGCCGCGGAGCGGGCGGGGCGCGACCCCGCGTCCGTGAAGGTCTGCGTCGCGGCTCCCGCGTACGTCGGGGACGACCTCCCGCACCAGTACGACCAGTGCCGGTGGTTCGGCGGGATGGTCGGGAACCACGTCGCGGACATCGTCTCCCGCTACGGCGGAGCCGGCTCTTCGGTCCCGCGTGCGCTCACGGACTACATCGAGGGACGCACGGGCTACGACTACAACGAGCACGGCCGCGCGGGGAACACCCACACGGACTTCGTCCCCGACGAGATCGTCGACCGGTTCTGCGTGCTCGGCCCCGTCGAGCGCCACGTCGAGCGGCTCGAGGCCCTGCGCGAGCTCGGAGTGGACCAGTTCGCCCTCTACCTCCAGCACGACGCGAAGGACGAGACCCTCTCCGCCTACGGGGAGCGCGTGATCCCCCTGTTCGGGCGGCACGAGCGCGTCGTGTCGTGACCCGTCGCCGACCCCCCGCCGCGCCGCGCCCGGTCGCGGGCCCGGCGGGACC
>JAJZBW010000269.1 GCA_021798745.1 Actinomycetes bacterium | reverse complement strand
GCTGAAGCTGCAGGCCCTGCTCGCGGTCGCCGTCCGCCCCTGACCGGGGCGCGTGCGGCGCGCCGCCGCGCGCGCTCAGTCCCCGCGGTCCCCCCGTCCGCCGCCGGAGCGGCGCGCCGGCGGACGGACCCTGTCGGGCGTCCTCGCGACGAGGCGCCGCACGCCCCAGAGGGTCACGAGGCGAAGCGCCTCGGTCACGGTCCGCATGGACATCTTGGACGTCCCCTCGACCCGGTCGACGAACGTGATCGGGACCTCCGCGACGCGTGCGCCCGCGCATCGCGAGAGGTACGTCATCTCGATCTGGAACCCGTACCCGTCCGCCTGGATGCCGTCCATGTCGATCCGCCGGAGGACGGTCGCCGCATAGGCGCGGAACCCCGCGGTCGAGTCCTTCACCCGGAGCGACAGGACGACGTCCGCGTACACGTTCCCCCCGCGCGACAGCAGCCGTCGCACGAGCGTCCAGTCGGGGATCCTCCCCCCGGGGACGTAGCGTGACCCGATGGACACCTCGTAGCCGCGCGTGAGCGGGTCGACGAGCGCGGGGAGCGCCGCCGGGTCGTGCGAGAAGTCGGAGTCCATCTCCACGAACGCCTCGTAGCCGCGCTCCAGCCCCCACGCGAAGCCCGCCCGGTAGGCGGGGCCGAGCCCCTGCTTCTCCGGCCGCGAGAGCACCTCGATCCCGCCGAGCTCGTCCGCGACCTCACGGGCGATCTTCGCGGTTCCGTCGGGCGAGGTGTCGTCCACCACGAGGACGTCCGCGTCGGGGAGCGACTCCCGCACCGCGCGGAGCAGCCGCGCGATCGTCGCGCTCTCGTTGAAGGTCGGCAGGACGACGAGCACGCGCACGGAGGCAACTTAGTCGGATCGGGCCTCGCCCACCCCCCGACCGTCCGGGCGCGACTCGAGGAGCACGCGACCCCCCACCTGGACGGCTCCTGCGGCGGGGACCGCGAGCAGGGCTCCGCACAGCCCGCCGAAGGTCGAGCCGACGACCGCTCCGACCTCGGCCCCGACGAGCACCGCGATGAGCACCCAGAGCGGGTTGAGGCGGACCGTCCTGCTGATCACGACCGGGTAGAGGACGTGGTTCTCGACCTCCTGGTACACGATGAACACGACCACCGTCACGATCCCGGCCGGGAGCGAGTGGAGGAGCGCGACCCCGACCGCCGGCACCCCCGCGAGGAGCCCTCCGACGAGCGGGAGGAAGTCCACGAGCCCGACCCAGATCGCGAGCACCCCTGCGAACGGGACCCCGGTGAGCTGGAGGGCGACGTACACGACGATCCCCGCGACCACCGAGGTCGCGAGGTTGCCGAGCATGAACCCGGTGACCTGGCGTGCCATGTCGTCCGCGAGCCGCCGCGCGACCACGGCGCGCTCCGGGCGCATCCACCGGAGCAGCCCCCCGAAGACCTGCGGCGCCTCGAGGAGCACGAAGAAGCTCACGACGACGATCGTGACCGCCCCCGCGAGCCCGCTCACGACCGTCTTGCCGACGGAGAGCGCGGGCTTGCCGAGCTTCGAGATCACGCTCTCGAGCTTCGGCGCGTGGCTCCTCACGAAGCTCAGCAGGTGGAGCCGGGCGGCCAGCCTCCCGACCGGCCCCTTCCCGTGCTGCGCCTGGGACACGAGACCCGGGAGCTCCTTCGCGAAGCGAGTCGCCGAGCTGTACACCGGGTGGACGAGCAGGTAGAGCAGCGCGACGGCCGCGACCACCCCGACGAGGTAGACGACAGCCGTCGCCGTGCCGCGGGACAGCCCCCGTCGCGCGAGCGCGCGCACGACGGGGTCGAGGAGGATCGCGATGAAGACCGCGACGGCGAGAAGGAGCACGAGCAGTCGGAGCCTCCAGAGGAGGAGCGCACCGACGACCGTGACGAGCGCGACGATCGCGACGAGCACCGCGGACCGGAGCACGAGGTGCTCGACGGCCCGCATCTCCTCGCTCGCCCCCGGGTACGGGCGCCACCAGCGCTGCGCCCTCCGTGACGGGTCCGCGGAGGGACCGTCCCGCTCGCTCTGCCCGACGGAGCCTCCGTCGGGCGGGACCGGTCCCCCGAGACCGGGGGCTTCGGGGCGACGGTCCACCTCCCTCGGCTCGCGCACCCGACCAGTCAAGCCGACCCGGGCCGCGGACGCGGCGAGCGGGACGCGCAGGGGCGAGGTGCAGCCGGGCGGCGGCCGCGTGCAACCATGGGAGGATGCGTCGGACGGGTGCGCGGCGGAGCACGCACGACCCCGCAGCGGGCGCGACGGACCGGCCCGAGGTGGCCGAGGGATCCTCCGGGCGCGACGGGAGCCCGCCCGCCGCGAGGAGCCGCCGCCGCGACGGCCCGGGGAGCTCCTCGTCGACCGCCCGTGCCCGGCGGCGCTCGTGGCGGTCCGTGGTGCCCGCCCCCCTTCGCCACAGCGTCGTCATCTTCCTGCTCATACTCGCCCTCGAGTACGTCGTCGTCCCCGAGCTCGTCGGTGCGAGCAGGCACCTCTACCTGCTCACTCACATCCGCGTCGAGTGGGTCGTCACGGGGGTCGTGTGCGAGATCGTGGCGCTCCTCTCGTACGCGTTCCTCAGCCAGTCCCTCCTGCCCGGCGGAGGACCCGGCCTGTCGAAGGTCTTCCGGATCGACCTCGCGGGCCTCGCGGTCTCCCACGTCCTGCCGGGAGGGAGCGCGGGGAGCGCGGGAATCGGGTACCGGCTCCTCACGACGAACGGGGTGCGCGGGACGGACGCCGCGTTCGCGATGGCGACCCAGGGGATGGGCTCCGCGGTCGTGCTCAACGTGATGCTCTGGTTCTCGCTCGTGATCTCGATCCCCATCGCGGGCTTCCACCCGATCTACGTCGTGGTCGCCCTCGTCGGCATGATCGCCCTCCTCGCCGTCGGCGCCCTCGCCTACTCGCTCACCCACGGCGAGCAGGGCGCGATCCGCACCGTCCGCGCGATCGGCCGACGTGTCCCGATCCTCGGGGCGGACCGCCTCGAGAGGCTCGTCCGCCAGCTCGGCGAGTCGCTCCGCGCGTTCGCGAACGACCGTGAGCTGTGGCGACGCGCCCTTCTCTGGGCCGTTCTCAACTGGCTCCTCGACGCGGCCTCGCTCTGGTCGTTCGTCGCCGCCTTCGGGATCT
>JAJZBW010000268.1 GCA_021798745.1 Actinomycetes bacterium | reverse complement strand
GTGCGCAGCTCGTCTCCGGGCGCGCGGCCCGCTTCGTCCTCGACCCCGCCCGGCTCCACTTCTTCGACCCCGCGACGGGGCTCGCGATCAACTGAGGGAGGACGGGATCGGCGCCACGTCGCGCACGGCGCTCGACGAGCGCTCGTGGGTCGACTACACGCCGTCCTACCTCGCGCACGCGGCGGAGCTCTTCGCGCAGCTGCGCGACGGGCTCGAGTGGCAGCAGGAGTCCATCACGATGTTCGGCCGCGCGTACCTCCAGCCGCGGCTCACGGCGTGGATCGGCGAGCGCGGCTACAGCGCGGCGTCCCGCTACTCGGCGAGCGTCCACGCCTCGCCCTGGCCCGACGCGCTCGGAGCGCTCCGGGGGCTCGCCGAGCAGCGGTACGGGATGCGACCGGACGCCGCGCTCGTGAACCTGTACCGGGACGGGCGCGACTCGGTGGACTGGCACGCGGACGACGAGCCCTATCTCGGCCCCGACCCGCTCGTCGTGTCGCTCTCGCTCGGCGCACCTCGTCGCTTCGTGCTCCGCCCGAGGCCCTCGGGTCCCTCCGCGGGGCGGCCGCGGCTCGCGTTCCTGCTCGGCGACGGCGACCTGCTGGTGATGGGAGGGGCGACCCAGCGACTCTGGCAGCACGCGGTCCCGAAGACGTCGCGCCCGTGCGGCCCGCGGATCAGCTGCACGCTGCGGGAGTCGGTCGTGAGCGACCCCGGTGGAGACGGGAGCCGCTAGCCGACGGCGGCGGCCGGACGGGCTCGCCGCCGGTCGGGCCGTTCCCGAGCCGCTCGAGTACCTCGCGGGTGCGTGGGAGCTCGACCGGGTCGTCGCGGACGAGCTCGCGGGCGTGGAGGGACGGTTCGTGGGGAGCGCGACGTTCGAGCGCGTCGGCGCGACGTCCCTCGTGTACCGAGAGGCGGGGGAGCTCGAGCTCCCCGGCTACCGCGGACGCGCGACCCGCTCCTACCGGTACGTCGCCGACGAGGGGCGGCGCGTGCGCGTCGAGTTCGAGGACGGGCGGGACTTCCACGACGCAGAGCTCCTGGTCGAGGGGTTCGCGACCGTGCACCTGTGCGGGGGCGACCGGTACGAGGGCCGCTACGCGCTCGTCTCCGACCGCTGCTGGACCCTCGAGTGGCGCGTCACGGGCCCCGCGACGTCGCTCCGGCTCCTGAGCCGGTTCGACCGCGCCCGCTGAGCGACGCCCCCCGCGGGGCGGAGCGCCCGAGGGAGCGCGCCCGCGGGCGCCGCCGGCACGCGCCCACCGTGGTCGTGCGAGCGCGTTCCGTGCGCACGACCACGTGAAGTGACGTAAGCTCGCGATGGGCCACTATGCGTGGCACGAAAGTCGAGGTAATTGGCCGTATCCGCTCAACGGCCGCCGATCGGGAGCCGAACGTAAGACGATGGCCACGTCGACCGAGCAGCCGGCCCGCCGTGCGGCGCCGGAGGAGCGCTCCGGTGGCCCCGCGCGCCGACGGCTCGCGGTGGCGCTCGGCGTCTGGGCGGTCCTCGCGGTCGTGTGCCTCGTGTCGGGCTACCCGTGGCTCTCCCTCGCCGTGAGCGCGATCGGCTCCTCGGTCGTCATCGCCGTCGCGATCCGGCGGCGCGGGCCGTCGAGCTCGTGGCCGTGGTGGTGCATAGTCCTCGCGTTCGTCCTGTTCCTCGCCGGGAACGTGATCCGCCAGGGGGAGCAGATCTCCCGGGTCCTCGAAGGCGGGCGCTCGCTCGTCCCCGACTCGATCATCATCCCGGGGTACGGCCTGCTGCTCGTCGCGCTCGTGGGCTTCGTGCGCGAGCGCGAGAGGGTGCGCAGGCACAGCCTCGGGATCGTCCTCGACGGGCTCATGGCGGCGCTCGCGCTCCTCGCGCTCTGCTGGGTCTTCCTCATCGAGCCCGTGCTCGCGCACCGGGACGTGGGCTCGGTCGTGCGCCTCGTCGTGCTCTTGTACCCGTCGATGTCCTTCGCTCTCGTCGTGATGATGCTCCAGATCGCGTTCGGCGCGGGAAGGCGGCCCGGGCTCTCCGAGCGGTACCTCGTCGTCGCGGTGAGCTCGATGTTCGCGGGGGACGTGCTCGCGACCCTCAACCTCCTGAGCATCGTGGACGCGCTGCGCGCCATGGACCTCGTCTACGTGACCGCGCTCGTCGCCGCCGCCGCCGGAGCGCTCGACCCGTCGATGCGCGAGCTCACGGAGCCCGCGAAGGGTGCCCCCGCGTCGTGGCCGGTCGGCCGGATCGGGCTCGTGGCGCTCGCGCTGAGCGTGCCCGCGCTGCTCGTGCTCCGCACCGGCCAGGGAGCGATCGGCCCGCGTGTCGTGCTGTTCGGGATCATCATCCTCCTCACGGGGACGGCGATCCTCCAGATCCTCCGGGCGCTACGCGTCGCGGAGCAGTCCGAGGCGCGGCTCAGCTTCCAGGCGCTCCACGACGCGCTCACCGGCCTGCCGAACCGGGCGATGATGGAGCGGCACCTGAGGGGAGCGCTCGCGCGGGCCGCGACGGACGAGTCCCCGGTGAGCCTGCTCTTCCTCGACATCGACCGGTTCAAGCTCATCAACGACACCGTCGGGCACACCCTCGGCGACGAGCTGCTCGTGCAGGTCGCCTCCCGGCTCCAGAAGAACGTCCGACCGACCGACCTCGTGACGCGGATCGGGGGGGACGAGTTCGTCGTCGTCCTCGGGCAGACCGTCGGGGTCGCGGACGCCCTCGAGTTCGCGAACCGGCTCCGGTACTGCCTTCGGGAGCCCTTCACGATCGACGAGACGGAGTTCTTCGTGACCGCGAGCATCGGGCTCGCGTGCGTGCCGGGCGGCGCCCCGGACGTGAGCGCCGAGGTGCTCATCCGCGACGCCGACACCGCCATGTACCGGGCGAAGGAGGCGGGCAGGGACGCGGTCGCCGTCTTCGACGACTCGATGCGCGCCCAGCTCGCGGAGCGCGTCGAGATCGAGCGCGACCTCCGCCACGCGGTCGCCCGGCACGAGCTCCACCTCGCGTTCCAGCCGATCGTGTCGGCCACGACGGGCTCGATCGTGAGCGTCGAGGCGCTCGTCAGGTGGCTCCACCCGACACTCGGGGTCATCATGCCGACTCGGTTCATCCCGCTCGCCGAGGAGAGCGAGCTCATCGTCGAGATCGGGAGC
>JAJZBW010000267.1 GCA_021798745.1 Actinomycetes bacterium | reverse complement strand
CAAGGTACCCCTGCCCGGACGTGCCGTTGCTCGGAAACTCGATCATCTCACCCATGACCCGCAACCTACCGCGGCCACCGGCGCGGCGAGTGCCCCGTGCGCGCTGCCGGGTGCGGCCGGCTGCCACGTGCGCCGCGCGCGGCGCGAGCCGACGACGTCATCGGGCGAGCTCGGGCGGCGACGGGCACCCGGGACGCGCGAGCGCGACAGACGGCTCGGTCGGGCCGTCGGGCCCGACGACCCGACCGAGCGCCGCCACGGGCAGCCTCGACGCCGCGGGCAGGCGTTGCGCAAGCGCCTCGAACAGCGGGCCGGGGAGCACGTGCCCGACGCCCGCGACGGCCCACAGCGGCAGCGAGCGAGCCGCCGCCTCTCGCGCGACTGCGAGCGCCGCGGGGTCGAGAACGCATCCGTCCGGACCCGCCGCGACCACCTCGACGACGGCGACCACCGCGCCGCTCGCCGCGTCCGCGACCTCGTCGGCTCTCCAGCTGGTGACCTTCCCGCGCGCCGACCCTCCGAGCCCCGGCGACCGGAGGTCCGTCCGGACGACTCGCGCCGTCACGTCGCCGCGTCTCGCGAGCGACCCGAGGACGACGCGGGACGCGTCCGCCACGACGGTCGCCCCCCCGGGGAGCGCGGCCGCGAGCTCCTCGAGAGTGGCGTCCTCCTCGATCGCCGCAGCCGCCTCGCGGGCCTCCTGCTCGGGGTCGAGCGACGCCAGGACCCGGGCGGCGACCCACACGAGAGGCGCGCACCCCAGGTGGAGCTCGACGAGCCGCTTCGCGGACGTCACGAGCGCCCGTGGGTCGCGCGCGACCGCTGCGAGCGCGGACGCCGCCTCGACGGCGAGGAGCTCGGGCTCGGCGCCCCCGTCGCGGGCGACGTAGCGGAGCCGCTCGATCGGGTGCACCGCGCGAAGGCTACCGACGGACGGCCCGGCGGATGCCCGCGGTCAGCCTACGATCCCCCCTCGCGTCATCGCGAGCACGTCGAGGGCACGGTCGACCTCGTCCTCGCCGAGCAGCCCGAGCTCGAGGACGACGCTCCTCAGGTCCTTCCCCTCCGCGAGCGCCTTCTTCACGACCTTCGCGGCGTTCTCGTAGCCGATGTACGGGTTGAGCGACGTCACGATCGACGGGGAGGAGAGCGCGTAGGACCGGCATCGCTCGACGTCCGCCACGATCCCCGAGACGCACTTGTCCGCGAACGCCCGGCTCACCGAGGCGAGCAGGCGTATGGACTCGAGCAGGTTCCTCCCGATCACGGGAAGCATGACGTTCAGCTCGAAGTTCCCCGCGGCTCCCCCGAACGCGACCGCTGCGTCGTTGCCGACGACCTGGGCGACCACCTGGCACACGGCCTCGGGGACGACCGGGTTGACCTTCCCCGGCATGATCGAGCTCCCGGGCTGGAGGTCGGGGAGGTGGATCTCGCCGAGCCCGCATCGCGGGCCAGACGACATCCAGCGGAGGTCGTTCGCGATCTTGTACAGCGACACCGCGATGGTCCGCAGCACGCCCGACGCCTCGACGAGCGAGTCGCGGGACCCCTGCGCCTCGAAGTGGTCACGCGCCTCGGAGAGCGGGAGGCCGGTCGCGTCGCGGAGCCGCTCGACGACCTCGGCCGCGAAGCCCGGCTTTGCGTTCAGTCCCGTTCCCACGGCCGTCCCGCCGAGAGGAAGCTCGCCGACGCGCGCCGCGCACGCCTCGAGCCGCTCGACCCCGTGCTCGACGGACGCCGCGTAGCCCGAGAACTCCTGCCCGAGGGTCACCGGAGTCGCGTCCATGAGGTGGGTCCGCCCGGACTTCACGACGTCGGCGAACTCCTCCGACTTCGCCCGGAGCGCCTGCGCGAGGTGCGCGAGCGACGGCACGAGGTCGCCGGAGATCCCGCGGATCGCCGCGAGGTGTATCGCCGAGGGGAACGTGTCGTTCGACGACTGCGACGCGTTCACCTCGTCGTTCGGGCTGACCGGCTGCCCGAGGCGCTGCGACGCGAGCCGGGCGAGGACCTCGTTGACGTTCATGTTCGTCGAGGTGCCCGATCCCGTCTGGAACACGTCGACGGGGAAGTGCTCCGCGTGCCCGCCCTCGACGACCTCGGCCGCCGCGCTCGCGATCGCGTCGGCGACGGCCGGGTCCACGACGCCGAGCTCAGCGTTCACCCGTGCGGCCTCTGCCTTTATCAGCGCGAGCGCCCCTACGAGCGACCCCTCGACGGACCGGCCCGAGATGGGGAAGTTCTCCACGGCGCGCTGGGTCTGGGCTCCCCAGAGCGCGTCCCGCGGGACGAGCACGTCCCCCATCGAGTCGTGCTCGACCCGGTGGGCCGACTCGCCGACCACCGCTCCCGACTCCGAACCGCTCATCTCGGACCTCCCGCGCTCCGCTCCGGGAGCTCGTCTCGCGCTCCACCGGGCGCTCTGCCCAACCTAGTTGTGGGGTCCGTTGCGGTGCGAGACGCCGCGAGCGCGGCGACCGCTCGCCCGCCGGGCGCGCGCTCGCTCGCGCCGGGCGCCGCCGGGGCTCGTCAGCCCGCCGAAGGGGAGGCGGTCGAGGTGCTCGAGGAGGTCGGAGCCGACGAGGAGGCCCCGGAGCGGGGAAGGAGCGCCCGGCAGGCGGCGAACGCGGCCCTGTCCGACGCGGACGAGCTCGCCGGGGAGCTGCCGGCGCCCGGCGCCCCGCTGCGCGAGCCCGGCGCCGACCCGCTCCGAGCGGGAGCGGTCGGGAGCGTCACCCCGTGGATCTCGAGGCAGTTCCGGTACGCGGCGAACAGCTGGCTGCTCGCGACCGCCCCCCCCGGGGAACGCGAAGCCCCCGTGCGGGCGGAGCCTCGCGCACGCAGAGCGAGCCGCCGCGAGCTTCGGGCTGCTCGCCGCCCCGCCCCCCGGCCCGCTGGGGGATGCTCCCGAGACGGCTCCGCTCCCGGCCGGTCGCGAGCGGCCGAAGGTCGGCACGGTGACGCCGTGGCTCTTCAGGCACGACAGGTACGCCGAGAGGCCCGTCGGCCGCGACGAGCCCGACGGACCGCTGTTGCTCGAGGACTTGCCCGTCGAGGACGTGCTCGTCGGCGCGGATCCCGCCGCCTTCGGCCGCGTCGTCGAGGGCTTGCTCACCGCGGCAGGCGACCCACCCCCGCACGCCGCGAACGTGAGCGCGACCGCCGCGAGC
>JAJZBW010000266.1 GCA_021798745.1 Actinomycetes bacterium | reverse complement strand
ACGGTAGCGCGCCGGGGTCGCGGCGAGCCGCGGCGTGTCGGTCAGCCAGGCGCCGAGCGACCAGCCGTGTGGCCGGGCAGGTAAGGAAGGACGTCTGCCGCCCAGGTGAAGCTCAGCGGCAACGCGCCGGATCGGACAGGAGCGACCACGATCTCGGCGAGCGAGGTCGACCAGGTGCCGCCGGGCGAGGCGACCGCTGCGGCACCCATCACGCAGTCCGTGCAGCCGAGCCCGGTGTACTGGCCGAGGATCGCGTCGCGATGGCCCCAGCAGCCGACAGCATGGGGAGACGTGCAGTCGACGTTCGCGCTGCCGTAGCCGTCGTCGTAGAACCAGTCGTACTCCGCCGCGAGGGTGGAGACCTCGTTGCCCGCCCAGGTGCTCGCCTCGCTCGCGGCGAGCGGGCTCTGCCAGAGCGGGTCGGTGCCCGCGTGCGCGGCCTCGAGCGCGACCGCGTCGAGCACCGGTGCGAGCCCGACATACGGCGGCAGGCCGCGGTCGACCCGCTCCAAGTCCGCGAGGACGAAGAGCTGCTCGGCCGGGCTCAGCCCGGACCAGTCGGTCGGGAGCACCATCGCCGGCACGCCTTCGCTGGCGCGCGCCGCGTCGAGCGACGACAGGACGCTCTGCGTGCAGACCCGGGCCTCGTCGAGACCCCTGCCCGAGGGAGTGAACGCGCACTGCTGCGGCGGCACGGCAAGCGACGGCGCGTCGTGCGCGGGCTGGAGCAGCGGGCGGACCGCGGCCGCCCGCAGAGCCGATGCCCGGGCACCTGCCGCCCGGATTGCTGCCGCCTGCAGAGCTGCCGCCTGCACAGCGGCCGCCCGGGCTGCCCCCTTGGGACTCGCGCCGGCTCTGCTTCGCACGGCGGTGACGCGCACGGTCAGCGCGCACCAACGGCCGCTCGACCGAGACGCGCCGGGACGGCGTGCCGGACAGCTCTGGCCGATTGCTGCGTCGATGTGGACGACAGCACGCCCGGCGGCACGTACCGCTCCCTCGTAGAGGGCCAGACCGCCGTGGCCGGTCACCCTCGACCTCGACGTGAGGTTGAGGATGCGTGCCGGAGACGCGACCGCGGTGACCCGCAGGCCCGAGATCGGCAGCGACCGCCCCGCCTCGTCGCACCGGTAGCGGACCGCGAGCTCGGTACGCCGGCCGACCGCCACGCGGGGTGCCGCGACGACGTAGGCGACGATCCGCGCGGCGGCGTGCGGCACCGTCACGCTCGGTGACGGCGACCCGGTGCAGGCGCCCGGGCTCACGGTCGCGGCGGACGCGAGAGCAGCAGAGCTCGCTGCGACAGGTGCGAGCGACGCGACACCGCTGAGCAGGAGCAGGAGCCCGCCCATGTGGGCCAACCGTTGCAACCGGCCAGCTCGTCGTGTCATACCCGCTTCCTCCTCGGACACGAGCGACAAGGAACCCTCAGGGCCCGCTGGCAGTCGGTGCTGCGCCACCGTCGGGCTCCGGACCGATCCCGGGCATCCGTGCCGGGCTCGATGGTGTCGCTAACGGCTGCTGTGACAGAGGAGTTGATATCTGGATCGGTCGTCGGTACGGCGACAGCCGGGACACGAGGACCTGTCCCCCTCCTACCGCACAGGGGCGCGACACCCGCCGCGGTAAGTCTGCGCAGCTCAACAGCTATGACCTGGCTATGAGAGACCCCGGGATCGCCCTCACCGCGGTGAGCTGGACACTGCTTTGCACGCGCGCGCACGGCGCAAGCATGTCACGGCCCGTGGTCGACTGACCACACTGTGCTCGATACCTGCGCTGCGGCTGTCGCCTTAGCGCGCCACCCCGTGCGTCCCCGCACGCCCGATGGCTATCGCGGTCGTCGCGTGCTGCTCGAGCAGCTCCACCGCCTCTCGTACGACAGCGAGGCGTGGCGACTCTGCGACCGGCAGGTCGAGCTGGAGGACGGGAACCATCCGGGCGATCTGTGTGGCCCCGTCGAAGTGCAGCGCAAGGCAGGCCCGGTCGTGCCAGGCAACGACGTGTGGCGAGCGCGCGAGCGCGAGCAGCGCGTCGGCAGGCGCGAGCACTGCGAGGACCGGTCGGGCAAGATCACGTCGCTGGCGGACCACGACGCACGACCCGAGCGGGACGCGATCGAGCTCATCCGTGCCGAGGCGGAGGGCGAGCCGCTCGTCGATCGTGTGCCGGGCCGGAGGGGGAGTAGCGAAAAGGTCATAGACACCGTCGCCGACGGGCAGGCGGAGGCGCACCTCGCTGCGGCCTGCACGGGCGAGGGGAACCTGACCGTCGAGGTCGATCCGCAGCGCATCGTCGGCGAGGAATGCGGCGCCGGCCGCGCACGCGAGGGCGACGAACGTCGACTTGCCGGCCCCGGACTCCCCGAGCACCGCCACCGCGGCCGGTCGCGCGGACGGGGCCCCGAGCACGAACGCCGACGCGTGGAACACGAGGTGCCCGGCGAGGTTGAGCAGCGTCGCGAGCGTCGTGCCCGCGAGGAGAGACGCGAGCGTGTCGTCCGCGATACCGGGTGCCGGGTGCACGACGACCTCGCGGAGATCGCTGCTCACGATGCACTCGCACCGTCTGTGGAACCGCACCGCGTAGCCGTCGGACCGGGCGGCGACGTCGAAAAACGGCTCGCCGCTCGGCAAGGCCCACGACGCGACGATCGTGCCGTCCGGCGGTCCGGCGAGCTCGCCCTGTAGGGAGCCGCGCCGGATGAGCAGGTCGCTCGCGACGTGCCCAGTGCTACCCGGAGTGTTATCGAGTGGGATCTCCGAGGTGACGCGCAGGCCGTGGAGAGAACGCACCCACGGCCTGTCCGGCACCTGTGGCATAGCTAACAATCAATTGGACACGTGCTCACTAATAGATCCCGTCGTTGCTGCAGACGCCGCCGCCGCCGCCGCCGGTTAGCTCCGCCACGGAGCCCTCGTCAGTGAGCCGTGGCGCCTCGTAGGCTTCCACCGCCCTGCCCGTCGTCTCCTGGTCGCTTGCAGTCCGGTCGTCCGTCATCTTCTTCTCTCCTTGGTCCGCATCCTGGCGTGCCCTGTCGGCACGACATCTCCACACCTTGCCCCAGGCGTGCGCGTCGCGCGCACGTCTCCCGCGGCCGCCCTAGCGTCGGGGGCGCACCCACCGACGGAGGCCGACACATGGACGACGCCCTGCAGCCTGCACCCGCCGCCATCCGCCGGGCCGG
>JAJZBW010000265.1 GCA_021798745.1 Actinomycetes bacterium | reverse complement strand
ATCGAGGCAGAGGTATGCGAGTCTTTCGACCCGCCACTACTGGCCAACGAGTGTTGCCCGACGGACTCGATGAGCACGGCGGCGGCGTTCCCGCTGACCATGGCCGATGGTCACGGCGTCGCCGCGCGTGCTCATCGCGTCGTCGGTGCTCCTCAGGCTGTCGGCATCACTCCGCGGTGATCTCGGCGACGGCCATCCGTGCCGAGGACTCGTCGACGATCGCCTTCTTCGTCGCGTAGGCAGCGACGAGGGACTGGATCGCGAGGTTGTTCACCTGGCGCGGCAGTCCCCGGGCGACCTGGTGGATGAGCGCCGTCGCGTCGTCGGAGAAGAGCCGGTCTGACCGCCCTGCCAGGCCCAGATGGTGGGCGACGTAGGCGCCCGTCTCCTCGGGCGTCATCCCCGCGAGGTGGTAGCGAAGCGCGATGCGCTGGTCGAGGGCGGCGAACGCGCCGAGGCGGATGCGGCGCCTGAGTGTCGGCTGGCCGCAGAGCACGAGCGCGAAGGGCGCGACGGAGTCGAGCTCCGCGTTCATGAGGAGCCGGATCGCCTCGAGCTGCTCGGGCGAGCAGAGATGTGCCTCGTCGAGGACGACCACGACGCGCTTTCCCCGCTCGGCGGACTCCGCGGCGAGGAGCTCGGCGGCTTGGGGCACGAGCGCCGCGGCGTGAAAGCGCGGCACGCCGCCGAGGGCGGTGACGATCGCGCCGTGAAGGCCCCGGATCCCGACGGTGTGGTTGGCGAGGTAGACGACGGTGTGCCGGCTCTGGTCGAGACCAGTGAGCGCGGCCCGCAGCGCCACCGTCTTGCCGGCGCCGACCTCGCCGGTCAGCACCCCGGCGGCGGACTCGCCGACGAGGAAGGAGATGCGCGCGACGGCCTCCTGGTGGCCGGCCGGGCGAAAGAGCGCCCCCGGGGCGACGTCCTTTCCGAAGGGCATCTTCGAGAAGCCGTAATGGGCGCGCAGCAGCTCGATGCTCATCGGCCCTCCTCCTCGATCGGCTGGTCCGTCGCGAGGTCCCATGCCGGCGGGTGGAAGACAACGACGTCCGAGGCGATCTCGCTGTCGGGCAGCTCGACATAGGGGATCTTCTGCTCGAGCGCCTCGTGGTGGCGGGCGGTGACGAGGCCGAGGTAGTCGATCCCCGTCGGCTCTGGTGGCGGCGCGGGGTCCTCGACGGCGCGGGGATGGCTGTGCCGGCGCGTCACGTGGGGCACCGCCTCGCCCATCGGGCGACCCTCGAAGCGGACGTCCACATGGCCGAGGTCGAACGGGTCGAAAACGAGCTCGATGCGGCGCCCCACGAGCGCGGGGTCGACCTCGTAGCGGTTCCCGAACAGGTTCACCGTCCCGGTCTTCGCGACGACGCGGTGCTCGGACCACAAGAACGCCTCGCGCAAAAGCGCTGGCGAGGGGAGCGCTGGCGGGCCACCGGCCAAGAACCGCTCGATCGGCGCCTCGTTCGTCTCGGAGTGGACGCGGCGGTGGTAGATCGACTCGACCCAGGCCGAGAAGCGCGAGTTCAGCTCGTCGAGGGTGCGGACCTCGGCGGGGTCGACCTCGACCAGGAACTGGCCGCGGACGGTCTTGAACGCCCGCTCGATCTTTCCCCTGCCTTCAGGTCTTCCTGGCTCACTGTGGAAGAGCCTCGTCCCGAGCACCGCGAGCGCCCGCAGCAGCTGGCGGGAGATCATCGCGGAGCCGTTGTCGAGATAGGCGGCACGGGGAACGCCGCGGCGCTCGATCCCCGAACGCAGCGCCGCCTCGAGGCGGACCGTGTCCTCGGCGTAGCCCCACCGATAGCCACAGAACGCGCGGGAGTGGTCGTCGAGAAAGCAGAACAGGTAGGTCTTGTGGCCTCCGATCACCGGGCCGTGGAGCGCGTCCCCCGTCCACAGCTCGTTCGGGCGGTCGGCCTCGAAGCGGCCGAAGGCGACCTTCGGCCTGGTCTCGCGGCGCGAGAGGCCCGCTCGGACGAAGTGGCGCTGGATCGTGCGCTCGTCCGGCGCCCAGCCCGAGACGGCCCTCATGAGCTCGCAGATGTGCGCCGCGGTCCGTTCGGGGCGCTCCCGGCGGAGCCGGCAGGCGAGCTCGAGGACCTCTTTCGGCGTGCGGGGGTTGGCGTGGCGCGCCTCGGGCAACAGGGCCTCGAAGCCGCCGGTGCGCAGCGCCCGCACCCAGCGGTCGATCGTCGGGCGGGAGACGCGCACCTCGGCCCCGCCGGGGCCGGTGTGGCCACGCGCGGCGAGGGCGCGCACCAGCACGCCGCGCTCTGCCTTTGACAGCGACTCGTCGATCAGGGCTCGCACGAGGCTGTAGCGGAACAGCGCGACGTCGGTCGCGTGGTCGGTCATGGCTCCTCCTTCTGTGGCCGATCTGGCTGGAAGGAGGGTGCCGGTCGATTCAGGGCGCTGGCGAGGGGGAGCTCGTGTTGGCGAGGAGCCCTCCGGCGGTGATCGTCGCCACCCACCCCCACCCCGGGCGAGGACCGAAGCGGCGCGTCGCCGCGGACACGGCGAGACCGATCGCAGAGAGCGCGTCGGCGAAGGCAGATCCCGCCGGTTCGATCGCCGGGAGGGAGGCGTCGAGCGCGTGCGCCCACGCCCAGCAGTGCGCCCGCCACCGCTCGGCGCGCACCGCGAAGCGACGCAGCCATCCCCGGACGGTGTCGGGGTGGACGAGGAGCGCCGCGCCGATCCTGCGCCGCCCTTCACCGGCCGCCTTCTGGAGGAGCGCCGCGCCGATCGAGACAAGCGCGTCGCGCCGGCGCAGCAACGTCGTGTCCGGCAGCAGGACGTGGGTCTTCGCGCACGAGGTGCAGCGCGACCGTCGCGGCGTGAGTGCCGTCTCCCTGCCCTGCTCGCGCACCGCCCGCATCCGTGCCGAGCTCCACGGCCGCAACTCGCCACGGCAGCTCGGGCAGCGGAGCTCGCCGGCGAACAGGGACTGCTCGACCGCGGACCGGTCGCTCTCTACGATGAGCACGGATGCCCTCCGGGGCGTTTGTGGAGGACCCCCTCGTTTGCTCCTGCGAAGGTTGGCGAGGGGGTCCTTGCGCGTACTGGACGCCCTCACGCTGTCGCTACCTCACCGACAGCGCAACCACCGCCATCGGATCATCGCGTGATCACTGCGGATGACCGAACACCGCGCTCTGGTGGTCATCGGAAGAGTCGCTCAACAGCGCTCGACCAGCGGGTGT
>JAJZBW010000264.1 GCA_021798745.1 Actinomycetes bacterium | reverse complement strand
CGGGCGCGAGCTGTGCCGCCGCCGTGATCGCGCTCGCCGCCGTCGCTCCGGCGGCCGCGCCGACCCGCGCGGCGGCGTCCTCGCCGGACGACGGTGCCGGCGGAGCGCCCTCTCGGATCGCGGGCGCCCCGGACGGGGACGCCACGCGAGTGGCGGCCGCAGGCGAGTACGCAGTCGCCCGCTCGATCCGGAGGAGCACGAGCGCGAGCGCCTCGGCGAGCACGGTCCCTACGACGTGCAGGCTGCGGTACGCGAGGAGCGGAGAGAGCGCGACGGCCGCCGCGAGCACGAGGTCGCCGACGTGGTGCGCGCGCCGCGAGAGCAGGTGGTAGGCGCCGAGCCGCCCGGACGTGAGAGCCCCGAGCAGGAGCATCGCGATCCCGACGGCGACGAGCAGCGCCTCCGCGCTCCCGGACACGTGGAACCCCACGACGACGAGCGCGATCGCGACGAGGTACTCCCCGAGCTCGTGGAGCACGAAGGACACCTGCCGTCGCCCCTGCACGCGACGGGACGCGACCCGTGACCGCCGTGCCTCCACCTCCGGTCCCTCCGTCAACTCACCCGGTCCGACCGGGACTGCGTGGCGCGCCGCGCTCGCGGCACGCCCCTCGGCCTATCCGCCGCTCGACTCCTTGGTCCCGCCTGTGGCACTGTCGGTCGCCGAGGACGAGGACGAGGACGACTCGTTGCCGCCCTGCTCAAGACCCTTCTTGAACTCGTGCGACGCGCTCCCCAGCCCCCGAGCGAGCTTCGGGAGCTGCGACCCCCCGAAGAGCAGTACGACGACCACGACGGCGATGACGATCAGCCCGTCCGGCCCGAAGATCTCTGCGAACACTGCTGCGGACACAAGAACTCCTCTCTACCGCACACGAACGAGTGTAGATCCCCCCCGACCGGGCCCGAAAGATCCCCCACCACGCGGCCCGTCGGGCCGACCGCCGTGTCGGTAAGGTGGTCGGGTGCGTGCTCGGCTCTGGACGCCCGTCCTCGCGGCTCTCGGCGGCGTCCTCCCGTGACCGCGGGCACCGAGCAGACGCACCTCCCGCAGGAGGTGCTCGCGGGCGACCCGTCCCGGCGGGTGCACCGCGGGATATCCCACGACGAGCTGCTCGAGGACTTCCGCACGGCGTGCACGGCGCGCGCCGTCGACGAGCGCCAGATGATCCTCCACAAGCAGGGAAGGACCTTCTTCCAGATCGCAGGAGCGGGTCACGAGGCCCTCCTCGTCGCGCTCGCGCGCTCGTTCCGGCCGGCGCACGACTGGTTCTTCCCGTACTACCGCGACGTGGCGCTCGCGCTCGCGCTCGGCGTCCCCCCCCTCGAGGTGCTGCTCCAGTCCGTCGGCTCCGCCGAGGACCCGAGCTCGGGCGGACGGCAGATGCCGTGCCACTGGGGGCGGAGCGACCTGCACATCGTGACGCAGTCCAGCCCGACCGGGAGCCAGTGCCTCCCGGCGGTCGGGTGCGCGGAGGCGACCCGGTACCTGGCGACGCACCGGATCGCGGGGCTCGAGGCCGCTCCGGACGAGGTCACCTACGTCTCGCTCGGGGAGGGGGCGACCTCCGAGGGTGAGTTCTGGGAGAGCGTGAACACGGCCTGCAAGCTCTCCCTTCCGGTCGTCTACCTCGTGGCGGACAACGGGTACGCGATCTCGGTCCCCGCGAGCGACCAGGCCCCCGCGCCGATCTCGACCCTCGTGTCCGGCTTCCCGGGGATCGAGGTGCGCCGCTTCGACGGGCTCGACTACTTCGCGAGCCGCGCCCACGGCGCCGCCGCGGTCGAGCGCGCCCGCTCCGGAGGCGGTCCGTCGCTGCTCCACGCGACCGTCACGCGCCCCCACTCCCACTCGGCGTCCGACACCCAGGCGCGTTACCGGCTCGCGCAGGAGATCGCCGCCGAGCAGGGGCTCGACCCGGTCGACCGTCTCGAGCGGGAGCTCGTCGCGGCGGGCGTGCTCACCGCGGAGCGCGCCGCGGAGGTCCGCTCCGAGGTGCGTGCCTCCGTGGCAGACGCGGCCACGGCCGCGCTCGCCGCCGCCCGTCCCGATCCCTCGACGGTCGCGGACCATCTCACCGCCCTCCCGCGACTCGCCCCTCCCGCGCCCGGGTCGGAGCAGGGGGGAGATCCGGTGCACTTCGGCGAGGCGATCCGTCTCACGCTCCACGAGGTGATGGAGTCGGACGAGCGCGTCCGGGTGTTCGGCGAGGACGTGGCGGACGCGAGCGACGCCCACCTCGCCGAGCTCGACGGGCTCGGAGGGGTGTTCGGCAACACCCACGGCCTCCAGCGGCGCTTCGGGACGGACCGGTGCTTCAACACCCCGCTCGCCGAGGCGAACATCGTGGGACGCGCGGTCGGACAGGCCGTGCGCGGCCTGCACCCGTCGCCGGAGATCCAGTTCTTCGACTACGTGTGGCCCGCGATGCAGCAGATCCGCTCGGAGGCCGCCACGACGCGCTGGCGCTCGCAGGGCGCGTTCCGTGTCCCTCTCGTGCTGCGCGTCGCGATCGGCGGGTACGTGCTCGGCGGGGCGATCTGGCACTCGCAGTGCGGGGAGTCCATATTCACGCACATCCCGGGCCTCGTCGTCGTGTTCCCGTCCCGCGCCCGCGACGCCGCAGGGCTCCTTCGAGCGGCGTTCCTCGCCGAGGACCCCGTCCTGTTCCTCGAGCACAAGGCCCTCTACCGCCAGCGGTACGCGATGGACCCGTTCCCGTCGCCCGGCTACGTCGTGCCGTTCGGCTCGGCCGCGACCGTCCGCCCCGGCGACGACCTCACGATCGTGACCTGGGGGGCGATGGTCCACCGGTCCCTCCAGGCGGCGGAGGTCCTCGCGGACGAAGGGGTCTCCGTCGAGGTCGTCGACCTCCGCTCGCTCGCTCCCTGGGACAAGGAGACCGTCGTGCGCTCGGTGCGCAGGACCTCGCGCCTTCTCGTCGCCCACGAGGACGTCCTCACAGGAGGGTTCGGTGCCGAGGTCGCGGCGTACGTCGCGGACGAGTGCTTCGCGGAGCTCGACGCTCCCGTACGCCGCGTCGCAGCGGCGGACACCTGGGTCCCCTACGAGCCGACGCTCGAGAAGGCGGTGCTCCCCCAGGTCGCCGACGTCCTCGACGCGGCTCGCTCGATCGTCAAGTACTGAGCGGGCCCGCGCCGACCGGCGCGTCGCGGGCCCGTCGCACGCGTGCGGGGGCGGCGCGAGTC
>JAJZBW010000263.1 GCA_021798745.1 Actinomycetes bacterium | reverse complement strand
TGGCAGCCGCCGGCGGCCGAGAGCACCCGGGCCGCGGGAGTCGAGCACGACCCCGTCCTCGCCGCCTCGCCGGCGCTGCTCCCGCGACGCCTGCTCCTTCGGACCCCCGCTCTCGGCGAGCCGGGGCTCGCGCTCGCGTCGGTGGCCCCTCGTCACCGTCTCGTGCTCCGATCCCCGTCGCCCCGATCGCTCCGCCGCGCGGTCGCGCTCTCGAGCCTCGTCGTGCGGCGGCACCTCGCGTCCGCGGCGGAGCCCGCGAGCGGCGTGTGGCTCGCGCTCCGAACGTGCGAGTCCGGCGGCAACTACCGCGCCGACACGGGCAACGGATACTTCGGCGCCTACCAGTTCCTCCCGACGACCTGGTGGGCTCTCGGGTACCACGGCCTTCCGAACCAGGCGCCCGTGGGCGTCCAGGACCAGGCCGCGCGCGTGCTCGAGGCACGAGCCGGATGGAGCCCGTGGCCGCAGTGCTCCGCGATCCTCGGGCTCCGGTGACGACGGGCGAGGGCCTCGCCCACGAAAGGTCGGCGGCAGGGCACGCACCGGCCGGGCCCCACCGGGCATCGGTCGCCCGGTACGCTTCGGGCGAGGATCCGGCACGAGCGGGGCAGGTGCGCATGGGCGTCGACGAGGAGCCGTTCGGGGCGATCGCCCTCACGTTCGACGACGTCATGCTCGTCCCGCAGGCGTCGGACGTGCTCCCCCACGAGGTCGACACCACGAGCAGCCTGTGCGACCGGCTCGAGCTCAACGTCCCGCTCGTGTCCGCGGCCATGGACACGGTCACCGAGTCGAGGCTCGCCGTCGCGCTCGCCCGGCTCGGAGGCATCGGGGTCGTGCACCGCAACATCTCGATCGAGCGCCAGGCCGAGGAGGTCGACCGGGTGAAGCGCTCCGAGGCGGGAATGGTCCTCAACCCCGTGAAGATCCTCCCCGACCGGCCTGTCTCCGAGGCGCGCGAGCTCATGGCCCGCTTCCACATCTCGGGCGTGCCGGTCGTGGACGACGGCGACCGGCTCGTCGGGATCGTGACGAACCGGGACCTCCGCTTCCACGAGGACGCGACCGCCCCGGTCCGAACGGTGATGACCGCCGAGTCCCTCGTGACCGCTCCCGTCGGCACGGACCTCGTGCAGGCGCGGCGCATCCTCCAGGCGGCGCGGGTCGAGAAGCTCCCGATCGTCGACGAGCGAGGACGACTGCGCGGCCTCATCACGGTGAAGGACATCACGAAGCAGGAGACCTACCCCGCGGCCTGCAAGGACCCCGAGGGGCGGCTTCGCGTCGGTGCGGCGATCGGGGTGGGGTCCGACGGGCTCGCCCGTGCGAAGGCGCTCATCGACGCCGAGGTCGACGTGATCTGCGTGGACACCGCCCACGGCCACTCGCGCCGTGTCGTCGACACCGTCGCCGAGCTGCGCGAGAACTGGCGCACGGGGATCATCGTCGCGGGGAACGTGGCGACCCGCTCCGGCACGCGCGCCCTCGCGGAGGCCGGGGCCGACGTCGTGAAGGTCGGGATCGGCCCCGGCGCGATCTGCACGACCCGCGTCGTGACGGGCATCGGCGTGCCCCAGTGGACGGCGGTCCGGGACTGCGCGCTCGAGGCGCGCGAGCACGGCGTCGGGATCCTCGCCGACGGCGGCATCCGCTTCTCCGGGGACATCGCGAAGGCGGTGGGCGCCGGTGCCCACGCGGTCATGCTGGGCAGCCTCCTCGCGGGCGTCGAGGAGAGCCCTGGCGAGATCACGATGATCGGGAACCGGCCGATGAAGCGCTACCGGGGGATGGGAAGCCTCGGTGCCATGGCCGCGCGCTCCTACTCGAAGGACCGCTACTCCCAGGAGCAGGTGAGCGAGGCCGAGAAGGTGATCCCGGAGGGCGTCGAGGGCAACGTCCCCTACCGGGGCCCGTTGAACGAGGTCGTCCACCAGCTCGTCGGCGGCCTCCGCCAGGCGATGGGCTACTGCGGCACGCGCACGACCGCGCAGCTGAGGGAGCAGGCGCAGTTCATCCGCGTGTCCCCGCAGGCGATGCGCGAGAGCCACCCCCACGACCTCACGGGAGTCGTCGACGCGCCGAACTACTGGGCGAGCGACCTCTGACCGCTCGCTGCTCCCCGACCCGCTCCGTGCGCGCCGGGGAGCGGGGCTCGCGCCGGTGAGGACACCCCCGGCCCCGGCCCGCTAGCGCGTCGCCGGCTGGCGACCGAGCCCGAGGAACCGGCGGAGCGCGCCGACCTCCGCGTCGCGGAACTCCCTCGCCGGTCCGCTCCCGGGCGCGTCGAGGTCGAACCCGTGCCACAGCCCGGGGAACACCCGCAGCTCGACGGGGACGTCGGCGGCGATCATCCGTCGAGCGAGCTCGATCCCCTCGTCGCGCAACGGGTCGAGCTCGACGACGCTCACGTAGGTGGGAGGCAGGCCGGACAGGTCCGCTGCGAGCGCCGGGGACGCGTACGCGTCGGGCTCCTGCCCCGGCGTGAGGTAGAGCGACCACATCTGCGCCACGTTGCGCCCCGAGAACCCCGGAGCTCCCTCGAACCGGCGCACCGACGCGCTCGACGCGGTCCAGTCCGTCACCGGGTACACGAGGAGCGCGAACGCGGCCCGGCTCCCGATCCCGTCACGACCGCGCAGCGCGAGGGCGGCCGCGAGGCAGCCCCCTGCGCTGCTCCCCCCGACCCCGATGCGGTCCGGATCGAGGCCGAGCTCGCCCGAACGGGCGACCAACCAGTCGAACGCCGCCGCGCAGTCCTCGAGCCCCGCCGGGTAGCGATGCTCGGGAGCGAGCCGGTAGTCCACGCTCGCGACGAGGCAGCGCGCGCCTCGCGCGAGGTACGTGCAGCGGGCGCCCTCGAACTCCGGCGTGCCGGAGACGAAAGCGCCTCCGTGGACGTGGAGCACCGCACCGCGCTCGCCGCCCGTCGACCTCCCGTCGTACAGCTGGACCCGGACGTCCGGCGCCCCGGGGGGGCCGGGGACGGCGATCGAGCTCACCCGAACCTCGGGATCCGTGACCGCCGCGACGGGAGCCGCGCTCGCACGTACCTCGTCGATGTCCGTGAGGTCGGACCTCACGAGCCTCCCGACGTAGGGGAGTAGGTCCGGGTCCACGCGCTCTCGGTCGAGCTCCGTCACGATCCCGTCCTCCCTCAGTTGATCGCGAGCCCCGTCGCGGGGTCGAAGAAGTGGAGCCGGGCGGGGTCGAGGACGAAG
>JAJZBW010000262.1 GCA_021798745.1 Actinomycetes bacterium | reverse complement strand
AGCCAGGTGACGGCGACCGAGCTCACGGCTGCCGCCTGGGGGTGCCGCGCGCTCTACCCCGGGACGCAGACGATCCTCGACGTCGGGGGCCAGTCGGTGAAGGCCTCGCGTATCGACGAGGCGGGACGGGTGAAGTCCTTCCGCCTGAACGAGAAGTGCGCGGCGGGGACCGGGGCCTTTCTCGAGAAGACGGCCCGCTACATGGGCTACGAGACCGAGGAGATCGGCCCGCTCGCCGCAACGTCGAACGAGGCGGTCGCCATATCGGGCGTGTGCACTGTCTTCGCCGAGGCCGAGGTGATCAACCACCTCTCCCAGGGGATCCCTCCAGCAGACATCATGCACGGCGCCATCATCTCGCTCGTCGGCAAGTCCGTGCAGCTGATGAAGCGCGTGAAGATGGAGCCCGAGTACACCCTCATCGGCGGGATCATGCGCTACCCGACGATGGTGAAGGCCGTGAGGTCCCAGCTGAAGGTGGACGTGAACGTTCCCGAGGGCGACCTCGTGCAGCTTGTCGCGGCCCTCGGTGCAGCCACCCTCGCCGCCCACCAGGCCCGTAAGATCGCCGAGGGACGGGCCGCTGGCGGCACCAGGCCCTCGGCGACGCTCGCGGCGAGCGCATCCTGAAGCGGTGGGTGTCGTGGGCGTCGAGCACGCCGCCCCATCCGCCGGCGCGGCGGCGGAGGACCTCGAGGCGGCGGGTTGGGTGCGGCGGTTCGAGGCCGACACGGCAAGGCTCGAGGAGGTCGTGGAGCTCTACATCTCGCTCGGCTGCGAGGTCACGATCAGGGCTCTCGAGCCGCAGAGCTTTGCGCCGGAGTGCGCGGGCTGCGCGCTCACGGCGTGCGCCCGCTACGTAGAGGTGTACACGCGCCCGGCGGCACGCGCCGGCGCCTGAGGTCCCGAGCGTCGCGTCGGCGACGGGGCACGACGACGGAAGGGACGGACGATGCCGAGCGACCTCTTGCAGCTGATCGACCAGCTCGAGCGCGAGCACGCCGAGGTGCGGGCCGCGCTCGGCGCGCTCGGCGTCCTCGCCGAGGCGGAAGACGCAGCCGGCATCGCGGCGGCTCTGCCGGGCATGGCCGCCGTCCTCGCCGCCGGGCTCGACGCTCACAGCGGCGCCGAGGACGAGACGCTCTTTCCTGCCGTCGCCGACGAGATCGGCGAAGGCGTGATCGAGGCGTTCGCCGCCGAGCACGCGGAGATCCTCGCGCTGCGCGACGAGCTCTACCGGGGCGGCGACGGCACCCCGGCAACTTGCCAGGGCCTGCGCGCTCTGCTCGAATCTCACATGGACCGGGAGGAGCTGGTCCTGTTTCCGAGCGTCCGGGAGCTGCTCGGCGAGAGGTCCTAGTAGTAGCAAGGGACGAGGAGGAGCTGCGGTGCCCGAACCGTTCAATGCGAGCGTGTACCTGGTCGACCGCCACGTCGAGGCGGGTGCCGGGGCCCGCGTGGCCGTCCGCTTCCAGGAGGGCGGGCTCACCTACGAGGACCTGCTCGCGCGCGTCTGCGACGCCGCGTCGGGGCTGGCCGCGCTCGGCGTACGGCCCGAGGAGCGGGTGATGCTCGTCATGGCCGACGGGCCCGAGCTCGTCGCCGCCTTCCTCGGGGCGATGCGCCTCGGCGCGGTGCCGGTCCCGGTGAACACGATGCTCACGGCCGCGGACCTCACGAAGCTCGTGGTGAACAGCCGGGCGCGCGTCGCGGTCACGAGCGACCCGTTCGCGGCGAAGGCGGCCGAGATGGCCGACGCGGCCCCCGAGATCGTGGACCTCGTCGTGGCGGGAGAGTCGCTGCCGGTTCTCGACGCCGCCGAGGTGCACGCCTGGACCGACGTGCTGGCCGGTGACGGCGGCTTCAGGCCGCCCTACCCGACCTGGGACGAGTCGCCCGGCTTCTGGCTCTACACCTCGGGGACGACGGGCCGCCAGCGGGGCGCCATCCACCGCCACATCGACTTGAAGGTGACGGTCGAGACTTACGCCGACACCGTCTTGCGCCTCAACTCCGACGAGCGCTGCTTTTCGATCGCCAAGCTCTTCTTCGCTTACGGGCTCGGCAACGGGCTGACCTTCCCGCTGGCCGCCGGCGCGACCGCGGTGCTCGACCCGAGCCTCGCGACGCCTGCCTCGGTCCTCGAGACGCTCCGCCTCCACGAGCCGACGTTCTTCTTCGGCGTGCCCACCTTCTACGGCTCGCTGCTCGCCTCCGACCTTCCTGACGACGCGTTCAAGAGCGTGCGCTACGGGGTGTCGGCCGGCGAGCCGCTGCCGGCGCCTCTGTTCCACCGGTTCAAGGATCGCTTCGGCGTCGAGATCCTCGATGGGATCGGCTCCACCGAGGCGCTGCACATCTTCATCTCGAACAAGCCCGGGCTGATCCGGCCCGGCACCACGGGCACGCCCGTCGACGGCTACGACCTGCGTCTTCTCGACGACGGCGGCAACGTCCTCGAGGGGCCGGCAGTCGGCCACCTCGAGTTGCGCGGCGACTCGATCGCCATCGGCTATTGGTGCGATGCGGCGAGCACGCGTTGGTCCTTCCGGGGCGACTGGCTGCACACGGGTGACGTCTATGCACGCTCCGAGGACGGCTACTACACCTACCTGTCACGCTCGGACGACATGATCAAGGCTGGTGGCATCTGGGTGTCGCCGACGGAGGTGGAGTCGGTGTTGCTCGAGTGCCCTGGAGTTCTCGAGGCGGCGGTCGTCGGCATCCCCGACGAGGAGGGTCTCGAGAAGCCCGCGGCGTTCGTCGTCCCGCTGCCGGGCGAGGAGATCGAACCCGACGACGTCACCGAGTTCTGCAAGGGTCGCCTCGCACCCTTCAAGCGGCCGCGCAGTGTCGTGGTGACCGGCGAGCTGCCGAAGACGGCGACGGGGAAGATCCAGCGCTTCAAGCTGCGCGCACTCGCCCTGCCTGAGGAGGCGCCGCCGCCCGCGCTCTGAGTCCCCCCGCCGCAGCGCTCAGGAGCCCTTCCCCCTCCCCCCGCGCCGCTCGGCGTGACCGGCCCTGTGCGTCCCCCTCTCCTCGAACCACGCGCACGCCTGCGTCGAGAGCTCGCTGTGCAGCTGCTGGAACAGCGCGTGAGCGCGGTGGCCGGGCCAGTCGCGCGGCAGGAGCGAGGTGGGCAGCCCCGGGTCGGTGAAGGGGAACTTCCTCCACTCGTGGACGATGCGCGTGTTCACCGTGAACGCGAGCGAGGCGTCCGTCTCCGCCACGGCGG
>JAJZBW010000033.1 GCA_021798745.1 Actinomycetes bacterium | reverse complement strand
GGCGGGGACCGGACCGGTCGCGGCTGCGGCCGCGACCGAGGTCGCGAGCGACGCGGCGACGACCGCCGAGGCGAGGGCGAGGAGCGCGTGCGCCCGGCGGGCCGCGCTCATGGTCCCTCCGGGCCGGCGGAGCGATCGCGGTGGAACTTCGCGCGCATCTCGGCGCGGCGCGACTGGATCTCGCGGTAGGAGAGACGGGTCGTGTCGGACGAGACCCCGAGCGAGGAGCGAACGGAGTCGAGGTCGACCTCCTGGTCACGCGGGTCGATCCCGATCTCGGAGGCGATCCGCCCGCCGTGCCGGCTCGCGAAGTACGCCGCGATGCCCGCGACCTCGCCGAGCAGGTCGACGTCGGGTGCGAAAGTCGCGACGGCACCGTCGAGGAACACGATGTCCTTCACGAAGAGCATGAGCTCCTTCGGCATGCGTGCACCGTAGGCGAGCAGCTTCTTCGTGAGGTCGCGGAGCTCGGCGGTGAGCTCCTCGGCGGTCATCTGGCCGACGTCCTCCGGGGGCTCGTCGAGCCCGAGCTCCGCGACGACCAGCTCCACGTCTGCGTCGGGCGGGAGCGCTCCGAGGTCCCGGAGCGCCTGGACCTGGGAGCGGACGTCGTTCATCGTCCCGCCCATGACGAGGCGGAGGAAGGCGACCCTGCGGGGCTCACTGAGCCGGCCGGTGATCCCGAAGTCGAGCAGCGCGACGCGCCCGTCCGGCTGGACGAAGAGGTTCCCCCCGTGGAGGTCCCCGTGGAAGACCCCGTAGAGCATCGCGCCCTCGAGGAACGAGACGACCCCGGCGCGCAGAACAGCCTCGGTCGAGATCCCCGCGCCCTTCATGCCGTCGACGTCGTCCCACGCGAACCCGTCGAGGCGCTCCATCACGAGCACCCGGGGCGTCACGAGGCGGGGATGCGGGCGCGGGACGACGATCGCGTGCTGGTCGCTCGCGGCGAGCACCCCGGCGATGTCGAGCATGTTCTCGGCCTCGAGCCGGAAGTCGAGCTCCTCGACGATCGTCTCGGCGAACAGCTCGATGAGCGCGGGCGGGTTCGCGAGGACCGCGACGGGGATGCGCCCGACGAGGAACGGGGCGAGATAGCTCATCACCGCGAGGTCGTTCCGGACGAGAGTCGACACCGAGGGACGCTGGACCTTCACGACGACCCGCTCGCCGGTCCGGAGCACCGCGCCGTGCACCTGCGCGATCGACGCCGCGGCGACCGGGTCGCGTGAGAAGTCCGAGAAGACCTCCCCGAGGGGCCGCCCGAGGTCCGACTCGACGATCGCGCGCACGACCGCGAAGGGCTCGGGCGGGACGCGGTCGCGGAGCTGCTTGAACTCGCCGACGAGCTCGGCGGGGAAGATCCCCTCCCCGGAGGAGAGGATCTGGCCGAGCTTGATGTACGTCGGCCCGAGGACGGCGAACGCCGTCCGCAGGCGGTGCGCGAGACCGCTGCGCGACCGGGCGCGTCCTCTCCTGCGGTCGAGCACGTACCACGCGGCGAGCGCGCGGCCGAGCACGGACGCGACGCGGAGCATCCGCCGCCACGGCGGGAGGAGCCGCCGGCGGGTGAGGGTCGGGACCTCGCGGCGCGTCGCGTCGCGCACGAGGTCGAGGCCGGCGCGCCACGGCAGGTCGTCGAGGTCGACGAGCCAGGGGGGGTGCTCGCTGAACGCTCCGACCGCGAGGTCGGCGGGGAGCGGGCCGTGCGCCCCGGACACTACGGTCCCGGTGTCAGGTGCCTCACTGATGCGGTCGGACCTCGCGTACGGCGCTCAGTCGCGGGGCGGAGCAAGGACGAGGCAGCCGTTGTGGCCGCCGAACCCGAAGCTGTTCGAGAGGATCGGGCCCGGCGTGAAGGGACGCGGCTCGCCGGTGACGATGTCGAGGTGGATCTCGGGGTCCTGCTGCTCGAGGCCGGCGGTCGGCGGGATGAGGCCGCGCTCGATCGTGAGAGCGACAGCGACGGCCTCGATGGCCCCCGCGGCGGCGAGCGCGTGGCCGGTCACGCCCTTGATGGACGTGACCGGGGGAGCGGAGGCGCCGAAGACCTTCTCGACCGCCTGCGCCTCCGCTAGGTCGTTGAGAGGCGTCGAGGTGCCGTGGCCGTTGATGTGGGTCACGTCTCCCGGCTCTATCCCCGCGTCCTCGAGGGCGAGCTCCATGCACGAGCGGGCTCCGACGCCCTCGGGGGCGGGCGCGGTGATGTGGTGCGCGTCGGCCGTGGAGGCGGCGCCGAGCACCTCCGCGTAGATGCGGGCGCCGCGCGAGAGCGCGTGATCGAGCTCCTCGAGCACGAGAGCGGCCCCACCCTCGGCGATCACGAACCCGTCCCGGCGGACGTCGAAGGGACGGGACATGCCCGAGCTCGACAGGGCGGTCATGTTCCGGAATGCCACGATCCCGACGGGAAGCTGGTTCCCGACGGGCTCCATCGCGGCCTCCGCGCCGCCGGTCACCATCGTGTCGCAGCGCCCGTACGCGATGAGCCGGTAGGCGTTCCCGATCGAGTGCGTGCCGGCCGCGCAGGCAGTCACGATCGTCTCGCACGGCCCCCGGAGGCCGAACCGCATGGAGATCGCGGCGGCGCCCGCGTTCCCCATGATCATCGGGACGAGAAAGGGCGAGACGCGCCGGTCGCCCCGCTCGGCGAGCACGGTGATCTGCTGCTGGAGCGTCTCGAGCCCGCCGACCCCCGTCCCGAAGACCACGCCCGAGCGGTCCGGGTCGGTGACGGCGTCCCCCGCGTCGTCGAGCGCCATGGACGCGGCCGCGACCGAGAGCTGCGCGAATCGGTCCGTCCGGCGCGCCTCTTTCGGGTCGAAGTACAGCGAGGGGTCGAAATCGTAGACGCGACGCTCCCCGGGCGGGGCGGGCGAGCAGAGGCCGTCGAAGAACGCGTCGAGGCCGATCCCGCAGCACGACGCGACCCCGAGTCCGGTGACGACGACCCGCCGCTTCGCGGCGCGCCAGGCCATCAGAGCTTCGCGGTGACGAGCTCGTAGGCCTGCCCGACGGTCTCGACGCCCTCGAGCTCGGACTCCTCGACGGTGATGTCGAACGACTCCTCGAGCGCCATCACGAACTCGACGAGGTCGAGGCTGTCCGCGTCGAGGTCGTCCCCGAAGCGCGCCTCGGGGACGATCTTGTCGGCCGAGACCTGGAGCACCTCGACGGCGCAGGCCTTGAACTTCTCGAACGTCGCATCGTCTGCCACCAGCTCGACTCCTTGTTCTCGTCGTTGGTTCTCGTCGTCCTCGTCGGCCGGGCTCGTCGGGCCCGGCACGTCCCACCATCCTCGCGCGGCTCGCACCCGTGGCCCGCGGGCACGCCGGTCGCGGGCTCACAGACCCATGGAGAGGCCTCCGTCGACCGCGAGCACCGCGCCCGTGACGTAGGACGCGTCGCGAGAGCAGAGGAACGCGACCGCCGCCGCGACCTCGTCGGGCTCCCCGACGCGCCCGAGCGGGACACGTCCGGTCATGGCATCGGTGACGCCTGCGGGAACGGCGGCGAGCATGTCCGTCGCGACGAGGCCGGGAGCGACGACGTTCACGGTGATCGACCGGCTCGCGACCTCCCGGGCGAGGGAGCGTGCGAAGCCGACGAGCCCGGCCTTCGCGGCCGCGTAGTTCGTCTGACCGGCGTTCCCGAGGAATGCGACGACCGAGGACACGAGGACGATCCGACCGGTACGGGCGCGCAGCATCGGTCCGAGGGCGCGCTTGGCCGTCCGGTAGCAGGCGGTGAGGTCCGTCTCGAGGACCGACGCCCACCGGTCCTCGCCCATCCGAAGCAGAAGGGCGTCGTCGGTGATCCCGGCCGAGCACACGAGGACCTCGACCGGTCCGAGCGCGGCCTCGACCTCGGTGAACGCGGCGTCGACCTCCGCGGGGGAGGTCACGTCGCAGCGGACCGCGCGGATCGGCGCGCCGGGCGCGCCGGGCGCGTCGAGCCCGTCCGGGGCGCTCGAGCGGTAGGTGACGGCGACCGCGTCCCCCGAGACCTGGAGCCGGCGCGCGACGGCGAGACCGATGCCCCGGGAGCCTCCCGTGACGAGAGCGACGCGAGCCGTCACCGACCGACTCCTCGCCGTCCCCAGCGGATGACGGCGCTGGCCCATGTCATCCCCGCCCCGAACCCGGAGAGCAGGACGAGGTCGCCCTCGGACACGCGTCCGGCGTCCGCCGCCTCCGCGAGGGCGAGCGGGATCGACGCGGCCGAGGTGTTGCCCGTCCGGTCGAGCACGAGGGCCGTGCGCTCCATCGGGAGGCCGACCCGCTGGTTGACGGCCTCGATGATCCGCACGTTCGCCTGGTGGGGGACGAACAGGGCGACGTCCTCGGGCCGCGCGCCGGCGCTCTCGAGGACCCGCTCGATGGACTCGAGCTCGGCGCGGACGGCGCGCCGGAACACCTCGCGACCCTCCATGTGGATGTACCCGCCGTGGTCCGCGTACAGGAGGGGCGTCGCGGACCCGTCGACTCCGAGGTCGTACGCGACGACGAGCTCGTCGCGCGCCCCGGACTCGAGCACGACTGCTGCGGCCCCGTCCCCGAAGAGCACCGCGGTCGACCGGTCCTGTTGGTCCGTGAGCTTCGTGAGGGTCTCCGAGCCGATCACGAGCGCCCGGCGGTGGTGCCCGATCCCGAGGAGGGCGTCGGCGGTCACGAGCGCGTACACGAAGCCCGCGCACGCGGCGTTCAGGTCGAACGCGCCGCCGCGGCAGTCGAGGGCGTCGTGGACGGCCGACGACGTCGCGGGGATCGCCTGGTCCGGGGTCGTCGTCGCGAGCACGAGAAGGTCCACGTCCGAGCCCTCGAGGCCCGCCACCTTGAGCGCGGCGCGGCCCGCCTCGGCGGCGAGCTCCGAGGTGCTCCCGCCCATCCGTCGCTCGCGGATCCCGGTGCGGGCGACGATCCACTCGTCGCTCGTGTCGAGCCGCGACGCGAAGTCGTCGTTCGTGACCACGTGGTCGGGGAGCGCCTCGCCCCACCCTGTTATCGCCGACCCCATGCGGGTGCTCCGATCCTGTTGTCCCGAGCGACCGTGCGCGGCCGCGCCGGTCGGACCGGGAGCCGCCTCACGTCGACAGGCGCCCGACGGCGCCGTCGTCGAGGTCCGCTCGGAGCCAGGCGACGGGCTGGCCCGCGACGACGCGCTCTCCGGGCAGGACGAGCACGCCCTCGAGCGTCCCGGCGAACGCCGAGCGTATCTCGGCGGCACCCGCCCAGCCGACGAGGTCCCCGACACGGAGATGGATCGGGGCGCGCGCCGGCGTCGGCGTGCCCGCGGCGTCGCGCGCCGTCCCCCTGCCGCGCCGGGCGGTGGCCGCGAGCGTGGGGATGGCGGGGAGGCAGTCCGGAGCGGGGGAGAACGGGCCGGTCGACGGGGCGACGACGAGCCGCTCGGTCATCGCGTACCGGTCGCCCGACGCAGGTGCCGGGGCATGCGCGGCCGGGGTGAGCGCCTCGACGAGCTTCTCGAGCTCGTCGGGGGTCGAGACGGAGGCCGCGACCGCGTCGGCCCCGACGGCGCGCTTCGCGAGCCCGGTGAGGACACCGCCCGGCCCGAGCTCGACGAACGTGCGAGCTCCCGTCTCGTAGAGCGTCTCGAGGCTCTGGCGCCACCGGACCGGGGAGCAGAGCTGCGCGGAGAGCAGGCTCGGCCACTCGGACGGCTCCGTGTGCAGGCGCGCGTCGACGTTCGCGACGACGCCGGGATCCGGCTCGCGGAACGTCGCTGCCGCGAGCGCCTTCCGGAGCCGCTCCCGCGCGGGGGCCATGAACGGGGTGTGGAAGGCGCCGCCCACGGGGATCGCGACGACGCGCTTGGCCCCGAGCGAGCGCGCGACCGCGGCGGCGGCGTCGAGGGCGTCCGGCGCACCGGCGATCACGACCTGGCCGGGCGCGTTGAAGTTCGCCACCCACACGTCGCCCTCGGCCCGGCGGCACGCGGCCTCGACGTCGTCGTCCCCGAGCCCGAGCACGACCATCATCGAGCCTGCGGCCTGGTCCGCAGCGTCGTGCATCGCCGCGCCGCGCTCCGCGACGAGCCGGAGGCCGTCCTCGAAGTCGACCGTGCCCGTCGCGACGAGCGCCGTGTACTCGCCGAGGCTGTGACCTGCGGCCACGGCCGGCTCGAGCCCGAGGCGCTCGGTCGCGTCGAGCACGACGAGGCTGAGCACGAAGGTCGCGAGCTGGGCGTTCGAGGTGACCGTGAGCGTGTCCTGGTCCGCGTCGAGAAGGAGCGCCGACACGTCCCGGTCGACGACCTCGCTCGCGTGCTCGACGAGCTCCCACGAGGGGTGGTCCACCCACGCTGCTCCCATGCCCGGCCGCTGGGAACCCTGGCCGGGGAAGGTGAACGCAAGCACCCACAAGCTCCCTTCGCTCGGCGCCCGCAGGGCGGCCGATGCAGATCGTCCTCGGTGCACCGTTGGACCGGGCGGCGGGGCGAAAGGTTACGCGCGCGGGCCCGACGGGGCACGACGCGCTCCGTGGGATCGTAGGCGCGACGATCGGACGAGCGGCGGGACGAGGGCCGTCCCGGAGCGCGGCCCGCCCGGGACGCGCTGCGGCCGAGGAGCGGAGCGATGGCGACGACGCGACGGCGTGCGGGGTGGATCGCGACGCGACGCGCCGCGACGGTCTCCGCGGTCGTGCTCCGGGCGCTCGGGGCCGGAGCACGCGCCGCTCTCGCCGGGAGGCACGACGGCCCGCGACGGGTGCGCGACGCGCTGGCCGAGCTCGGGCCGACCTTCGTGAAGCTCGGCCAGGTGCTCTCGACGCGACCGGACCTCGTGCCGCCGCGCCTCGAGGCGGCGCTCGCGACCCTCCAGGACGACGCCCCGAGCGTCGAGGCGGGCGCGGTCGAGCGCGCGCTCCGACGGGAGCTGGGGCGCGACCCGGGCGAGCTCTACGAGACCTTCGACTGGGTCCCCCTCGCGGCGGCCTCCATCGGCCAGGTGCACGCCGCGACGCTCCACGACGGGAGGCGGGTCGTCGTGAAGATCCGCAGGCCGGGGGTCGTCGCCGCGGTCGAGGAGGACCTCGTCGTGCTCCGGATCGGCGCCGGGGCCCTCGGCATGGTGCCCGGGGCGATGCGGCGGGTCGACGTGGCGGGCTTCGTGGAGCAGTTCGCCGAGACCATCCGGGGCGAGCTCGACTACGTCGCCGAGGGACGCAACGCGGACCGGGCGCGACGAGACCTCGCGGGGCTCCCGGTCCACGTCCCGGCGGTCGTGTGGGAGGCGACGAGCCACGGAGCGCTCACCCTCGAGCGGATCGACGGCGTCAAGATCGACGACCTCGCCGGGCTCGACAGGATCGGAGCGGACCGCCCGGCGCTCGCGCGTGCGCTCGCGTACCTGTACCTCTCCATGGTGTTCTCCCACGGGTTCTTCCATGCAGACCCCCACCCCGGGAACCTGTTCGTCGAGCCCGACGGGACGATCTGCCCTCGTCGACTTCGGGATGGTCGGGACCGTCGAGCCCGAGGTCCGACGAGCGCTCGTGGAGATCGTCCTCGCCCTCGTCTCCCACGACACGCGGCGGACCGTCGCGGCCATGCGCGGCCTCGGGGTCGCCCCGGCGAGCGTCGACGAGGAGGCGTTCGTCACGGAGCTGGACCGGCTCACGGCAGCGTCCATCGAGATCCCTGTCGGGGAGCTCCGCGTCGGCCCGCTCGTGGCCGATCTCATGACCGTGAGCCGGCGGCACCGGCTCGCGTTCCCGCGCGAGCTCGCCCTGCTCGTCAAGACCGTCGTGATGTGCGAGGGCCTCGCCGCGCTGCTCGACCCCGGGTTCGCCCTCCCCGAGGTGCTCGTGGCGTTCGCGCTCGAGGCGTTCGGGCACCTGCCGCCCCCGCCCGGCTCCGGAGGGGCCCGGCCGGGGGGCCCGCGACTCGGCGGTCCGGGCGCGTGACGGACCCGGGCGCGCGGGGGATCCGCGTCGGACGCTCCCTCGTTCCGGCCGAGGACCTCGAGTGGCGGTTCAGCGGGAGTGGGGGACCCGGAGGCCAGCACGCGAACACCTCGAACACGCGCGTGGAGGTGCGGCTCGACGTGTCGGCGTGCGCGCATCTCGGACCGCGCCAGCGAGAGAGGCTCCTCACGCGTCTCGGCCCTGTCGTCCGCGTCGTCGTCTCCGACGAGCGCTCCCAGGCGCGCAACCGCGACCTCGCTCTGCGGCGCCTCGAGGCGCGGCTCGAGGAGGCTCTCCGCGTCGAGACGCCGCGGCGCCCGACCCGTCCGACCGCGGCGTCGGTCGAGCGGCGGCTCGAGGACAAGCGGATCCGCTCGGCCCGAAAGCGCGGCCGCCGGGACGCCGGAGAGTGACACGGATGTGGGAAGGTGACACCCTGCGCACGTGCGTCCAGGTGAGGACGGGCTAGCGGGCGAGCGTCCCGGCGCGCACGCGAGCGCGCCCGACGCGCGGCGTGGCTAAACCGATCACGAGGCGTGGTCGTTGGTCCGCACATGTCGACCGTGGAGGTCTCCGCCCCCTCGGGCCGACCCGTGGCGAGCCATACGCGGGCGCTCGCGACCGAGCCGTTCGCGGTCGAGGGCGCCGCCGCGCAGGTGCGCGCGACGAAGGCGCCTCAGACGCGCTCGGGGCGGTGGTGGGAGCTCCACCCGCGGTCGATCCGCGTCGTCGCGGCGGCGGCGCTTCTCGCAGGGGGCGTCTACCTCGGGTACCGGCTGCTCGAGTCCGGTCGCGGCGTCGCGCCCGTGCCCTTCGCCCTCCTCTGCGCGGTCGAGCTGTACAACTTCGTGTCGCTCGCGTTCCTCGCCTTCTACGGGTGGACCGTCGCGGAGCCGACGCGCCCGCCGGCGACCCCCGGATACCGGGTCGACGTGTTCGTGACGACCTACGACGAGCCGGCCGAGATCCTCGAGGCGACGCTCGCGGGGTGCGCGGCGATGCGGTACCCGCACGTGACGTACCTGCTCGACGACGGGCGCCGCCCGGAGCTCGCCGAGCTCGCGCGCACGTGGGGGGCGAGGTGGATCACGCGTCCCGACAACGCGCACGCGAAGGCGGGGAACATCAACCACGCCCTCGCGTCGACGAGCGGCGACCTCGTGTTCTGCCTCGACGCGGACCACGTCCCCCTTCCCGACGCGCTCGACGCGACGGTCGGGTACTTCGACGACGAGCGGGTCGGGCTCGTGCAGAGCCCGCACGACTTCTACAACCAGGACTCGGTCCAGCACTACGGCGTGGGTCGTCACGAGCAGAGCCTGTTCTTCGAGGTCGTGTGCCCGGGCAAGGACCGGCACAACGGGGTGTTCTGGTGCGGCTCGGCCGCGCTGATCCGCAGGAGCGCGCTCCAGTCGGTCGGCGGGGTGAGCACCGAGACGATCGCGGAGGACTTCCACACGACCGCGAAGATGCACCGCCTCGGGTGGGTGTCCCGGTACCACGACGAGGTGCTCGTGCAGGGGCTCGCGCCGCTCGACCTCGACGGGTACCTGCTCCAGCGGGACCGGTGGGCGCGGGGCAACCTCGCGGTGCTCCGCCTCCCGGAGTCCCCGCTCAGCAGGCGCGCCGGGCTCGCTCTCCGTCAGCGGATCTCGTACGCGGGGAACCTCTTCGCGTACGGGGCGGGCGCGGCCCGTCTCGCTCTCATAGCGCTGCTCGTGAGCACGCTCGCCGGCGGGGTGCTCCCCGCGCGCATGAGCGTCGCCGCGCTCCTCGTCCTCTGGGTGCCGTGGACGGCGCTCGCGGTCACGGCGTCGGCCGCGTTGTCCCGCGGCCACCTTCGTCTGAGCGAGGCGTCCCACTACACGCTGCTCACCTCGGAGATCTTCACCCGCGCTCTCCGGTGCGCGTTCGTCCCGTCACGGACCACGTTCAAGGTGACGCCGAAGGCGGGCGCCGACACGGCAGGGTGGCGGGCTCTCGGTCGCCTGCGCGTCGTGCTCGTGCTCGGTGCAGCGCTCGCTCTGTCGGTCGTGTGGCGGGCGCTCGGGACCGCCTCGGTCCTGCCCGCGCGCCCGCTCCCGCTCTGGGCCGCGCTCGTCGCGATGGTCCTCGGAGCGTGGGAGCTCGTCCGGATCTCACGCTCGGCCCGGACCGTCGCGCGACGGACACAGCGCCGCGAGCACGTCCGCTTCGACTGCCTCGTGCCGGCGAGCGTGCTCGGAGAGGGCGACGGGGCGGCGCGAGCGGTCGCCCGCGTCACCGACGTCGCCGTGTCGGGCATCGGGCTCGTGGCCCCCCACGCGGTCGGGCCGGGCGAGGTGCTCCGCGTGGAGTTCTCGCTCGAGGACCACGACGGGAGGGGGCTCCCCGTGTCGGCCACCGTGAGGGTGCGCTCGTCGCGCCCGGAGCCGGGCGGAGGGTGGCGTCTTGGGACCTCGATCGTCGAGTCGGACCCGGAGTCGCACGAGCACATCGTCCGGTACTGCCACGTCGCGTACCCCTACGCGCGCCTCCGAGTCCCCGCGCCCGCGGTCCGCGCGCCGCTGCGGGCAGCGACGGCCGCGTCGGCCGCAGGCCACCGGACGCTCGCTCGGGCGTTCGGGCGGAGCCGGCAGCCGGTGCCCGGAGCGGGACTCGAACCCGCACGCCCTCGCGGACAGCGGCTTTTGAGGCCGCCGCGTCTACCGTTCCGCCATCCGGGCCGGTATGTGGCGTGTCGCGCGCGACGCCCGGCGGAGCGAGACTACCGCCGGTCGACGCGCCCCGGATAGCGTCCGCGTCGGGGATAGCCTCGGGACGTGGAGCTGCTCGCGGTCGAGCTGCTACGAGTCGAGCTCGACCTCGTGCGGACGATCGCGACGAGCCGGGGGGAGCACTCCCGGCGCCCGCTCGTGCTCGTGCGGGTCGAGACCGACCTCGGGGAGGGCTGGGGCGAGTGCGAGGCGCTCGCCGTCCCCGGGTACGTCGCGGAGCACGCCGACGGAGCGGAGCGGGTGCTCGCCGACCACCTTGTCCCGAGGCTGCTCGACGCGGGCCGGGTGTTCGCGGACGCCCGGGACGCGCTCGGGGAGCTCGACGCGGTGCGCGGCCACCAGATGGCGAAGGCCTCCCTCGAGATGGCGCTCCTCGACGCGGAGCTCCGGGCGGAAGGCGTGTCGCTCGCGCGGCGGATCGGTGCGGTGCGGACATGGGTCCCGGCGGGGGCGACCGTCGGGGACGGGACCCCCGACGAGGTCCTCGCGGAGGTCGCGCGCGCCGTGGAGAGCGGGATCGAGAGGATCAAGTGCAAGGTCGCGGCCGGGAGCGGGATCGGCCACGTCGTCGCCGTGCGTGCAGCGTTCCCCGACGTCGCGCTCGCGGTGGACGCGAACGGGTCCTTTCGCGCCGGGTGCCGTGCGGACGAGGACGCGCTCCGCGAGCTGGACGGGCTCGGGCTCGTCGCGATCGAGCAGCCGCTCGCGCCGGACGACCTCGTCGGGCACGCGGGGCTCGCCGCGGAGCTCGACACCCCTGTCGTGCTCGACGAGTCGGTCGCGTCCGAGGGGGACCTCGAGAGCGCGATCGCGCTCCGCGCGTGCGACGGGGTCTCGCTGAAGGCGGCGCGGCTCGGGGGGGTGCTCGCAGCGGTCGCCGCTCGGGACCGGTGCGAGGAGGCGGGGATCGCGACGCTCGCGGGAGGCATGCTCGAGGCGGGGCTCGGACGAGCGGCGTCGCTGGCGGTCGCGGCGCTGCGCGGGGTGGACATGCCGGGCGACCTCGGTCCGAGCGAGCGCTACTTCGTCCCGGACCTCACGCCCGCGCACGTGCTCCGCGACGGGAGGATCGCCGTGCCGGACGCGCCCGGCGTCGGCGTGGCGCCCCTCGCCGAGGTTCTCGCCGCGACGACGGTGCGTCGGACCACGATCCGCCCCACGACCGGACGCGGCGGGCGGTTCCTCCGCTCGGGCGCGCCTGCGTAGACTGGCGCGGATGCGACCGGGACTGACCGACCGCCGCCAGCGCGTCGAGCGACGGCTCTTCGACGTGCACGCGCGGCTCGACCGGGCCCGTGCGGAGCTCGCGATCGTGGAGGAGCAGCTCGCCGCGTTCACGGACGCGGCCGACGAGGCGCGCATCCGGATGCTCGTGTCCGAGACGGCGCAGGCGGACCGCGACTGGAACGAGGCGCGCCGGCACTCCGAGGTCATGGCCCGGAGCCGCGACGCGGCACGCGCGGCGGTCGCGGAGCTCGAGCGGCTCCAGGACGAGCTGCTCTCCCAGCTCCTCTCCTGAGACGGCGACGAGAGCCCGAGCGGCGAGAGAACCCCCGGACGAACCGAGCAGCAAGGAGAGGGCGTTGGCCAAGACCGTCGTGATCGCCGAGGACGAGGCGATCGTCCGTCTCGACCTCCGTGAGACCCTCGAGGAGGAAGGCTACGAGGTCGTCGGAGAGACCGGCCGCGGCGACGAGGCCGTCGAGCTCGTCCGCTCGCACCGACCGGACCTCGTGATCCTCGACGTGAAGATGCCCGGGATGGACGGGCTCGCCGCCGCGCAGGAGATCAACACGGACCGCCGGAGCGCCGTTCTCATCCTCACGGCGTTCAGCCAGCGGGACCTCATCGAGCAGGCGCGCGACGCGGGTGCCCTCGCGTACCTCGTCAAGCCGTTCCAGAAGGAGGAGCTCCTCCCGGCCATCGAGGTCGCGCTCGCACGGTTCGAGGAGATGCAGGCTCTCGCCGCGGAGAACGCGGCGCTCTCGGACGACAAGCGCGGCCTCGAGGACCAGCTCGAGACGCGGCGGTGGGTCGACCGGGCGAAGGGCCGGCTGATGGACGACCACGCGCTGAGCGAGGCCAAGGCGTTCGCGTTCATCCAGCAGAGCGCGATGAACCGCAGGCTCACGATGCGCGAGGTCGCGCGCGAGATCGTCGACGGGTCGCTCGCTCCCGAGGGGAGCTGACCCCGGCGACCGACGGCGGCGTGCCCGGTCGGGACCGTGCGTCGGGCGTCAGGACGAGGCGACGTAGATCTGGCGGCACATCGCCGCCCCGACCGCGACCGTGTGCGGGGAGCCACCCGGGCCGTCCGACGCGTCGAGGTCGAGCGTGAGCGTCCCGTCCGGGGCCTTCGACCGGACCGTCGCGCCGCGGCCGGGGACGATCCCGTGGTCACCGAGGTAGCCGAGCGCGTCGCCGTCGATCTCGAGCTGCTCCGTTATGCGAGCGAGCACGACGTGCTCTCCCGGCTCCGCGCCCGCGATCGCCCGTTGGGGGAGCGGGTCGGTCGGGGCGCCCGGCGCGCCCGGGATGGGGTTCCCGTGCGGGCAGGTCGTCGGATGGCCGAGGATCTCGAAGAACCTGGCCTCCACCTCGTCGGAGATCACGTGCTCCCACCGTCCGGCCTCGACGTGGGCGCGTGTCCAGGAGAGGCCGACCACGTCGACGAGGAAGCGCTCGGCGAGACGGTGCCGCCTCACGACGCTCTCGGCACGCGCCGCGCCGCGGTCGGTGAGGGCGACCCCGCGACGGGCCCGGGAGACGTACCCGTCGTGCGCGAGCCTGCGCACCATCTCGGAGACCGCCTGGGGGCTGTGCCCGAGCCGCTCGACGAGACGGGCCTGGATGACCTCCACTCCCTCCTCGCCGAGCGAGTGGATGGCCTCGAGGTACTCCTCGAGCGGCGGGTGGTAGCCGTCGGCCATCGGGGCCGAGCGTACCCGAGCCCCGCCCGGGCGTCCCCGCCCGCGGTGACGCGCCCGCTCGGCCGCGTCCGTCTGGACGGGCGCGGCGCCCGAGCGCCACCGGGGGCCCCGGGCCGTGCGATCGGGCCTTACGATCGCGAGATGGCCACCTACTTCCTCCTCGACGGGCACTCGCTCGCGTTCCGCGCGTGGTTCGCCCTGCAGGAGGCCGGAATGGCGACGTCGTCCGGGCAGGAGACGCAGGCGGTGTACGGCTTCGTGTCCATGGTCACGAAGATCCTCTCGGACTTCGAGCCGGACGGGATGGCGGTCGCGTTCGACCGGCACGAGCCGACCTTCCGTGACGAGATCACGGACGACTACAAGGCGGGCCGACCGCCGACTCCGGAGCCGCTCGTCGCGCAGGTCGAGCTCATCCGGGCCCTCGTCGAGGCGCTGGGCGTGCCGGCGGTCGACCGGGCGGGCTTCGAGGCCGACGACGTGATCGCGACGCTCGCGACCTCGCTGCGCGACCGGGGGGACGACGTCGTCGTCGTGACCGGGGACCGGGACGCGTTCCAGCTCGTCGAGGACCCGCACGTGAAGGTGCTCTACAACCGTCGCGGCGTGTCCGACTACGTCCTCTACGACGAGGCCGGAATCCTCGAGCGCACGGGCGTCCTTCCCGCGAGGTACCCGCTCCTCGCGGCGCTGCGCGGCGACCCGTCGGACAACCTCCCCGGGGTGCCGGGCGTCGGGGAGAAGACGGCGGCGAAGCTCGTGAACGCCTACGGGGACGTCGAGGCGCTCTACGCGCACCTCGACGAGTGCACGCCGAAGCTCCGGGCGTCGCTCGCGGAGAGCGAGGCGCGCGTCCGGCTGAACCTCCGGCTCACGCCCGTCGTGCGGGACGTTCCGCTCGGCTGCGATCTCGACGATCTCGCGCTCGGGCGTGCCGACCGCGAGGCTCTCGACGCGTTGTTCGCGTTCCTCGAGATGCGCACGCCGCGCGACCGGCTCGTCGCGGTCCTCGACCGCTACGCGGCCGGGCGGGGCTCGACGGGTGGCGCGCCCGGGGAGGAGGCCGCGCCCGGGTTGCCCGTGCGGCTCCTCGACGAGGTCGCGGAGGCGGCGCGCACGATCCGCGCGGTCGCGGCGCGCGGCCGCCCGCTGGTGCTCGAGCCCGCGTGGGCCGGCGCACCGGGGCGCTCCGCTATCGAGGGGATCGCGCTCCTCGAGGACGCGGCGGAGGAGGTCGCGTACCTCGAGGGCGTGCTCGTGGCCGAGCCCGAGGTCGCCGGGGCGCTCGGGGAGCTCGTGGGAGCGGGCGACGCGGGCCCGCGGGTGAGCGGGCACCGCACGAAGGAGCTCAAGCGGGTACTGCTTCCGGTCGGAGTGGACTGCACGGGTCTCGACGTCGACACGGCGGTCGCCGCGTACCTGGTGGACTCTGCGTCCGGCCAGCCCGACCTCGAGGAGCTGGCCGAGCGCCACGGGCTCCCGCTCGGGCCGCGGCCCGCCCGCGCCGCGAGCGGGCAGCTCGGCTTCGCCCTCGACGGGGATGGGGACGCGGGCACGAGCCGCTCCGAGGCAGCGGCCTCCCGGGCGGGGCTCGTCGCGGCACTTCGGGGACCGCTCGTCGCCGCGCTCGAGGAGACCGGCTCGCGGCGCCTCTACGACGAGGTCGAGCGGCCGCTCGTACGGGTGCTCGCGAAGATGGAGGTGGCGGGAATCGGGGTCGACGTCGACCGACTCCGTGGGATCGGGGCGGACCTCACGGCCGAGGCGCGCACGCTCGAGTGGGAGATCAAGCAGATCGCGGGCGAGGACCTGAACGTGAACTCGACCCCGCAGCTCCGCCACGTCCTGTACGACAAGCTCGGGCTCAGCCCCGGCCGGAAGACCAAGACCGGCTACTCGACGGACGCGGCGACGCTCGAGAAGCTGCGCGAGCAGGACGGCTCCGGGATCATCGAGCGGCTGCTCCGCTACAGAGAGGTCGAGAAGCTCCGCTCGACCTACGGCGAGGGCCTCCTCGCGGAGGTCGCACCCGACGGGAGGATCCACGCGAGCTTCAACCAGACCGTCGCCCGCACGGGCCGGCTCTCCTCGGACCAGCCGAACCTCCACAACATCCCCGTCCGCACCGACGAGGGGCGGCGGTTCCGCGAGGCCTTCGTCCCCGCTCCGGGGTGCGGGCTCGTCGTGGCGGACTACAACCAGATCGAGCTCCGCGTCATCGCCCATCTCTCCGGGGACACCGGGCTGGTCGAGGCGTTCGCGGCCGGGAGGGACATCCACGCGGCGACCGCAGCACGCGTCTTCGGGGTCGAGCCCTCCGAGGTGACCCCGTTGCAGCGGTCGAAGGCGAAGATGATCTCGTACGGGCTCGCGTACGGGATGGAGGCCTACGGCCTCTCCCAGCGGCTCGGCGTCACGGTCGACGAGGCGTCGGAGATCCTCGCCCAGTACTTCTCGGCGTTCCCCGCGGTGCGCGCGTACATGGACGCCACCGTCGTCGAGGCACGGCGTCGCGGCTACACCGAGACGCTCGCGGGGCGTCGCCGGTACATCCCCGAGCTCGCCTCCGACAACTTCCGCGTCCGCCAGGCGGCCGAGCGCCAGGCCATGAACTCCGGGATCCAGGGGCTCGCAGCCGACCTGTTCAAGAAGGCGCTCGTGCAGCTCGACGCCGCTCTCGAGCGGGCGGGGCTCGGCGCGCGCCTCGTGCTCCAGGTGCACGACGAGGTTCTCGTCGAGACGCCGGTCGCCGAGAGGGAGGAGGTCGAGGCGCTCGTGCTCGACGCGATGCGCAACGCGGAGCACCTCGACGTCCCCCTCGAGGTCCACTGCGCGTGGGGTGCGAGCTGGGCCGACGCGAAACCGTCCTAGGCGACGGGTGTAGCATGCGGCGTCCACGTCCCGCGGCCGACGGCGATCACCGCGTGCACCGCCCGGTGCGCCGGAGGCCCTCATCGTAAGGCGACCCGCACCCTATGTCCGACGACGCAACCTCGACCCAGCCCGCAGACTCCCCGACGGGGGCGGCCGCGACCGCGACGCGCCCCGAGCCGATGGGGACCTTCGACGCGGACGGCGTGTACACCCCCCGGACGGTCGTCGAGGACGACCTCGGGGCTCTCTCGTTCGACGACGCCGTCAACCAGACGATCGTCGAGTTCGAGGACGGCGACATCGTCGCGGGCACCGTCGTGAAGGTCGACAAGGACGAGGTACTGCTCGACATCGGCTTCAAGTCCGAGGGGGTCATCCCCTCGCGCGAGCTCTCCATCCGGCACGACGTCGACGCCCACGAGGTCGTCGCGGTCGGCGACGAGGTCGAGGCGCTCGTGCTCCAGAAGGAGGACAAGGAGGGCAGGCTCGTCCTCTCGAAGAAGCGCGCCCAGTACGAGCGAGCGTGGGGCGAGATCGAGAAGGTCAAGGACTCGAGCGGCGTCGTGCGCGGCCCGGTCATCGAGGTCGTGAAGGGCGGGCTCATCCTCGACATCGGGCTGCGCGGCTTCCTCCCCGCGTCCCTCGTCGAGCTCCGCCGCGTCCGCGACCTCCAGCCGTACGTCGGCCGCGTCCTCGAGGCCAAGATCATCGAGCTCGACAAGAACCGGAACAACGTCGTGCTCTCCCGGCGAGCCTGGCTCGAGGAGACCCAGAAGGAGCAGCGCGGCGAGTTCCTCGTGAACCTGAAGCCGGGCGAGATCCGCAAGGGCACGGTCTCGTCGGTCGTGAACTTCGGTGCGTTCGTCGACCTCGGGGGGATGGACGGGCTCGTCCACGTGTCCGAGCTCTCCTGGAAGCACGTCGACCACCCGTCGTCGGTCGTCGCGGTCGGCGACGAGGTCACCGTGCAGGTGCTCGACGTGGACCTCGACAAGGAGCGCATCAGCCTCTCGCTGAAGGCGACCCAGTCCGACCCGTGGCAGGAGTTCGCGAGCGCGCACCGCGTCGGGGAGCTCGTCTACGGGCGGATCACCAAGCTCGTCCCGTTCGGCGCGTTCGTCCAGGTCGGGGACGGGATCGAGGGTCTCGTGCACATCTCGGAGATGGCCGCCCACCACGTGGACCTCCCCGAGCAGGTCGTCGCCCCCGGCGAGGAGCTCTGGGTCAAGATCATCGACATCGACCTCCAGCGGCGGAGGATCAGCCTGTCGATCAAGCAGGCCGCCGAGGGTGGCGAGGTCGCCGAGGAGTACCGGGAGGCCTTCGGCGAGCACGCGTACGACGCCGAGGGGAACTACATCGGCACCTACGACTACTCGGCCGTCGAGTTCACGCCGGAGACCGAGGCGCAGGCGGCGTGGGCCGACTACGCGGAGGACCAGGCGGGCGCCGGGCCAGGCGACGCGGCGTCCGAGGCCTCGGAGCCCGAGACCGCGCCCGAGCCCGAGCCGGAGGCCGAGTAGCGCGGCCACGTCGCGGGCTCTCCGCCAGCGGTGAGGTCTGCGGAGGCGTGATCGCCGTCGGCCTCACGGGCGGCATCGGGTCCGGGAAGTCGACCGTCGCGCGCCTGCTCGAGGAGCGCGGCGCCGTGGTCGTGGACGCAGACGCGCTCGCGCGGGCCGTGCTCGCGCCGGGGAGTCCCGAGCTCGACGCGGTCACGACGACGACGTCGTC
>JAJZBW010000032.1 GCA_021798745.1 Actinomycetes bacterium | reverse complement strand
CGGTCATCGAGCGCGCGCTCGACCTCGTCGAGGAGCGGACGGGCGAGCGGCCGGACGTCGACTCGATCCCGCTCGACGACGAGGCGACCTTCGAGATGCTCCGGAGCGGCGACTCGATCGGGGTGTTCCAGCTCGAGGGCGGGCCGATGAGGTCGCTCATGCGCTCCCTCGCGCCGACGACGTTCGACGACGTCGCGGCCCTCGTCGCGCTCTATCGCCCGGGGCCCATGGCGGCGAACATGCACCGGGACTACGCGGACCGCAAGAACGGGCGCAAGCCGGTCGAGTACCTGCATCCCGATCTCGAGCCCATCTTGTCCGAGACCTACGGGCTCATGATCTACCAGGAGTCGGTGATGCGCGTCGCGCAGCGGATCGCCGGGTACAGCCTCGAGGAGGCGGACAACCTCCGAAAGGCGTGCGGGAAGAAGATCCGCTCTCTCATTGCCGCAGAGCGGGAGAAGTTCGTCCAGGGGTGCGCGCGGCAGGGCTACGGAGCAGAACTCGGTACCCAGCTGTTCGACATCATCGAGCCGTTCGCGGACTATGCGTTCAACAGGTCCCACGCGTACGGCTACGGGCTCGTCGCTTACCAGACCGCGTGGCTGAAGGCGAACCACCCCGTCGAGTACCTCGCCGCGCTGCTCTCCTCGGTGAAGGACGACAAGGACAAGACGGCCGTCTACCTGTCCGAGTGCCGGAGCCTCGGGATCTCGGTGCTCGTCCCGGACGTGAACGTCTCGATGTCCAACTTCGCCGCCCGCCCGCCGAGGCCGGGCGAACCGGGCACAGGGAGCATCCCGTTCGGCCTGTCCGCGGTGCGCAACGTGGGCGAGGGGCTCGTCTCGCTCATCGTCTCCGAGCGCGAGCGGAACGGGCCGTTCGCGGACTTCCACGACTTCTGCTGCCGGGTCGACCCTTCGGTTCTCAACAAGCGCACCGTGGAGTCGCTCGTGAAGGCGGGGACCTTCGACTCCCTCGGGCACCCGCGCAAAGGGCTGTGCCTCGTGTTCGAGGAAGCGATAGACCGGGTGCTCTCGCGGCGGCGAGAGGAGGAGCAGGGGATCTCGACGCTGTTCTCGATGCTCGAGCCCCCGAGCGACGACGCGTCGGCGGGCACCTACCCCGAGGCGCGCGTCGCGGTCCCCGACGTCGAGTTCGACAAGTCGGAGCGGCTCGCGTTCGAGAAGGAGATGCTCGGGCTCTACGTGAGCGACCACCCGCTGCTCGGGGTGGAGGCGGCACTGCGCCGTGTCGCCGACTGCACGGTGCGCGAGCTCCTCGACCAGTCCTCCGGTGGCGCCGACGCCCCGCCCGGCACCCTCGCGGACGGCGGGATGCGCGTCGTCGGCGGGGTCGTGACGGGGCTGTCCCGGCGCTACACGAAGCGCGGGGAGCTCATGGCGACCTTCGTCCTCGAGGACCTCGAGGCGGCGATCGAGGTGTTCGTCTTCCCGAAGGCGATGGCCGAGTACGGAGGCCGGCTCGAGGAGGACGCGATCGTGCTCGTCCGCGGACGGGTCGACCAGCGGGACGAGCAGCCGAAGCTCCTCTGCTCGGAGGTGCGCCGACCCGACCTCGTGCCGGACGGCTCGTCGGAGCCGATCGAGCTCCAGGTCCCCGTCAACGCCCTCACCGAGTCGACCGTGCGCCGTCTGAAGGAGCTCGTGGTGGACCATCCTGGTCCGGTCCCGGTCCACGTCCGGATCGGGACGAAGGTGCTCCGGCTCCCCGCCGAGTTCAACGTCGAGCCGCGACGCGGCCTCGTCGGGGCGCTGAAGGAGCTCCTCGGAGCCCACGCGGTCCACTGAGGGTCACTCACGGACCTCCTGCGCCCCCCGGCCCGGCGGCGCCGCGCGGACGTGGGCGAGGGCCGCCGAGCAGCTCGCGTGGCAGCGGTGCGGGCAGGTCCCGTAGACTGGTGCCCGGACCCGCGCCGCCGCCTGGCCTGCCGCTTGCGCCGCGCACGTGCTCGCGTCGGCAGGGCTGACGGGCAGCGGGGTCTGTCGGCGCCATCCCGGAGGGGAGCGCCTCGCAGGACGGACGAGCACGCAAGGGGTCATTGTCACCGTGATCGAGGTCGCGACGAAGGACTGCACGGCGCTGAGCGATTCTGAGCTCGCGGAGATGGCGGACATGTGCGCGGACGGCGCGTGCGGCTACGAGGTCGGGCTGCTCTCCAAGCAGCGCGAGGAGTGGGTGCTCGTGACCCAGGCCCGCGAGGAGGGCTCGCTCCGCGGGTTCGCGTTCAGCACCCTCGAGCGGATCGGTGGCACGCCGAGCCTGCTCGTCGGGGTCGCGTCCTTCGTCCGCTCGACGAGCGCGGAGCTCGCGCTTCGCTCGGTCATGGGCGACCTCTACCGGAGGGCCCTCCTCGCGTTTCCCGACGAGGACGTTCTCGTGGGGGCGCGGATGTGCGACCCCGCGGCGTTCCGCGCGTACGCGGGGCTCGCGGACGTCGTGCCGCGGCCCGGCCACCGCGCGACCGGCGAGGAGCGTGCGTGGGGCCGACGCCTCGCGAAGCGCTTCGGAACCGACGGCCAGCTCGACGACCGTGTGTTCGTGATACAGGGCGACGGCGGGCCGAGCGGGCTCCTCGACTTCAGCCCGCGGCCGGCCCCGACCGGGGCGGAGAGCCTCGCCGAGCTGTTCGCCCCCGTCGACGGGTCGCGTAACGACTGCCTCGTCGCGTTCGGGTGGGCGATGGCCGAGGACCTCGCGGCGGGGTCGCTCCCGAGCTAGCTCCGCGGCGCGCGGAGCTCGCGACGCGGGGCTCGGGGCCGGCGCGCCGGACGCTTCGCGACGACCGAGAGGACGACCTTCGGGGCGTGCCCGCGGCGGACCGCCCCGAGGGCGACGAGGAGGTAGCCGGGGCGACCTCCTGCGACGGCTGCGAGGAAGGATCCGTCGAGCTCGCCCCCACGGGCCGCGACGGCGGCGCGTGCCCGCGCGTCGAGGAGCGGGAGCGTGATCGTGATACCCGCCCACGAGAACGCGCATATGACCTGCCCGTCGGGGCGCTCGGAGCAGCGGATCGAGCGCGGGTCCACCGAGAGCAGGGCGACGGACGGGGCGGACCGGTCGAGGTCCACGTAGGCGGTGGAGGGGCCGTGCGTGCCGAGGATCGGGCGGCGGCCCTGGTCCCGCGTCGCGAGCTGGGCGAGGAGACGGCGCGCCGTGCCGCGCCGGAGCTGCCCGGCGTGCTCGGGCTCGGACGCGAGCGCGACGGCCTCGGGTCGGGCCGGGTCGGGCGGCTCGTCGTCGTGGGCGACCTCGAGACGGGCGACGTCGAACATCGCCCAGCGCCCTCCGACGGCCGCGCCCCCGTCGCGAGGCGGGCGCGCCCGGACGAACGCGCCCGACTCGAGGTCCACCCCGGCCCACTCCTCGGGCCCGGTCGACAGGATCGCGACGCGCACGGTCGCGCCGGGGCGGCGGTCCCCGGCCGTCCCGGGCCGGATCCTCCGGGGGGCACGCACGCGCTCGCGGGCGGCCACGGTCAGGCGGCCGGATCCCGGGCGACGGCGATCGCGTCGAGGAGGGCGGTCGGGTCCTCGACCGGAGCGAGGCACGAGCCCCGCCTGCACACGAACGCACGGCGCTCGCCGCTCGCGTCGCGTCCCTCCCAGAGGGGCCCCGGCCCGGGAGCCCCCCACGCGAGCACGACGTCGGGAAGGTACCGCCGGTGCACGGTGTCGACGAGAGCGCGCGCCGCGCCCGTCCCGACGACCACCTCGACGGGGCCCCGGTCCGCGAGCAGAGCGGCGGCGAGGAGCTCGGGGAACGCGAGAGGAGAGCGGGCGAGGTCGCCCGCCGCGGCCGCGACGCCACGCGCGGCCCGCGTCGTGAGCGCTTCCGAGCCCGTGAGCGCTCCGAGCCGGGTGAGCGCGGCGGCCGCGACGGAGCCCGCGGCGGGGGTCGCGGAGTCGACCACGTCCTTCGGGCGCACGACGAGGCGCTCGGCGTCGGAGCCCGTCGAGTACCAGCCGCCGTCGGGCGACGAGAAGAGCCCGACGAGGCCCTCGGCGGCACCGGTCGCCTCGCGGACCCAGCGGGGGTCGCCCGTCGCCTCGGCGAGCCGAGTGAAGCACTCGACGAGCCACGCGTAGTCGGAGGCCACGGCGAGAGAGGTCGCGCGCCCCGCCGACCAGGATCGCATCCAGCGGCCGTCCGGACGTCGGGAGGAGGCGAGGAGGAACTCCCCGACGCCGACCGCTGCGTCCACCCAGGCGCGCGTCCCGGTCGCGGACCCCGCCTCGGCGAGGACCGCCGCGGCCATGGCGTTCCACTCGGTGAGGACCTTGTCGTCGAGCGCGGGCGGGTTCCGGAGCGAGCGGGCCTCGAGGAGCCGGGCACGCCTGTCCTCGGACTCGTCGTCGCGTGCGATGTCCGCCCCGGGGGGGAGGCGGAGCACCGAGCGCCCGCGCTCGAAGTTGCCCGACCGGGTCACCCCGTAGCGTCGTGCGGCGGCCGCGCCGTCGCGTTCCCCGAGGACGTCGTCGAGCTCGTCGCGCGTCCACGTGTAGTAGCGGCCCTCCTCGCCGTCGGAGTCCGCGTCGCGCGAGCTGTGGAGCCCTCCGGACGCACCGGCGAGGTCTCCGAGCACGTACCCGACCGTCTCGGTGAGCACCTGCAGGTAGTCCGGGCTCCCTGTCACCTGCCACGCGTGGCAGTAGGAGCGTGCGAGGAGCGCCTGGTCGTAGAGCATCTTCTCGAAGTGGGGGACGAGCCAGGCGCGGTCGGTCGAGTAGCGGGCGAACCCGCCGCCGAGGTGGTCGTAGATTCCCCCACGCGCCATCGCGTCGAGCGCGCCGGTCGCGATCCCGAGGGCGAGCGGGCGACCCGCGTCGGCGGCCCGGATGAGGAGCTCGACGATCGGGGCCTGGGGGAACTTCGGGGCCCGACCGATACCCCCGTGCTCGTGGTCCTCGAGCGCCGCGGCGCGCTCGAGAGCGTCGTCGAGCAGCCGGGACGTGTCCGGCGCGGTCCCCGTGCCCGGGCTCCCCGACAGACGCGCCGCGACCGCTCCGGTGAGCTCGGTCGCCTGGGCGTCGAGCTCGCCCCTTCGTGTCGTCCAGGCGCTCGCGACGGCGCGAAGCACCTCGGCGAAGGCCGGCGCGCCGTGGCGGGCCACGGGCGGGAAGTACGTCCCCCCGAAGAACGGACGGCCGTCGGGCGTCGTGAACACGGTGAGCGGCCAGCCCCCGTGACCGTCGTTCAGCTCCTGCACGGCCTGCATGTAGAGGGAGTCGACGTCCGGGCGCTCCTCCCGGTCGACCTTCACGGACACGAAGTGCTCGCCGAGGTACGCGGCGAGCTGCTCGTCCTCGAAGGACTCGTGCGCCATCACGTGGCACCAGTGGCACGCCGAGTAGCCGATGGACACGAACATCGGCACGTCGCGCCGCGCCGCCTCCGCGAGCGCGTCGGGACCCCACGGGTACCAGTCGACAGGGTTCTCCGCGTGCTGACGGAGGTAGGGGCTCGCCTCGTCCGCGAGCCGGTTCGAGCGTCGCACCGCTTCACGCTACCTGTCGCCCGACGGGCTCCCGAGCGCGGCGCGTCGGAGCTTGCCGAGGGCGGTGCGGGGGAGCGCGGCCGCGAGCACGAGCTCCCGGGGAGCGGCCCACGGGCCGAGGCTCTCCCGCACCGCGACGCGGAGGTCCTCGAGCGTCGGCGGGGAGGCCGGGGAGTCGGGGACGACGAACGCGACGACGCGCTCGCCCCACTCGGGATCCGGAGCTCCGGCGACGCCGACCTCACGCACGCCGGGGACGACGCGGAGGATGGACTCGACGCGCTCGGGCCAGACGTTCTCGCCCCCGGTGACGATGAGCTCGCGGAGGCGACCGTGCACCTCGAGGCGTCCCTCCACGAGCCGTCCCGCGTCGCCCGTCGGGAGCCAGCCGTCGTCGCGCCTCGGGTCCGTCCCGTCGCGGTAGGAGCGGAGGAGCATGGGACCGCGCAGCTCGATCTCGTCCCGCTCCCCGATCCGGACCTCGACGCCGTCGAGGGGGAGCCCGTCGTACACGACCCCGCTCCCCGTCTCGGTCATGCCGTAGGTGACGGCGACGTGCGCGGGGACGTGATCGGGAGGAGCGGAGCCGCCGAGCACGATCCGGCGGTACGCGGCCGCTCCGGCCTCTCCCATCCGCCCGAGCGTCGTCGGGACGAGGGCCGTGAGGGTCGCCCCGCGCTCTCGGGCCGCGGCGACGAGCTCGTCCCGGTCGAAGCCGGGCAGGACCTCGACTCCGGTCCCGGTGACGATCGCGCGCGTCAGGACCGCGAGCCCCCCGACGTGGGCGAGCGGAAGGCACGAGCACCACCGGTCCGTCGCGGGGTCGACCCCGAGCCGGGCGCTCGTCGCGCGGGCCGAGCTCGCGACGGCGTCGAGCGTGAGGACGACGCCCTTCGGGGCGCCGGTCGTGCCCGAGGTCGCGACGACGAGCGCGTCGCCGGGCTCGACGGGCCAGCCGCCCTCGAGCTCGCGCTCCTCGCCGTCCGGGCCGACGACGGCGCTCGGCCCGAGCGCCGTGACGACCTCGGCGCGGGCGGGCCGCGCCATCCGGGGATCGAGGGGAAGGGCGGCCTCGCCCGCGTCGAGCACGCGGCGGAGCGCCGTGAGGAAGGAGGGTCCGGCCGCCATGTCGAGTGCGACGAGCCGGGGCACGACGGTAGCCTAACGGCCGTCCCCCGGCGCCCACGGTGCGAGAGGCGCCCGCCGTCGGCCCGGGAGCGCCCCGGCGCGGTGCGCATGCGGCGCACGGGACGCGGGCCACGACGTGAGGAGGAGGCCGGGTCATGAGCGAGTCCGTGGAGCTGCCGCGGTGGGAGGCGAGCGGCGAGTACCGCGACATCTCCTACGAGACGGCGGAGGGGATCGCGAAGGTCACGATCTGCCGCCCCGAGGTGCGGAACGCGTTCCGCCCCCAGACTCTCGCGGAGCTCGCGGAGGCGTTCGACCGGGCACGTGACGACCCCGGGGTCGGGGTCGTCGTCCTGACGGGCCAGGGGGATCTCGCGTTCTGCTCCGGCGGAGACCAGAGGATCCGGGGCGACGACGGGTACATGGGCGACGACGAGGTCGCTCGACGTGGGATCGGGAGGCTGAACGTGCTCGACCTCCAGGTGCAGATCCGCAGGCTCCCGAAGCCCGTGGTCGCGATGGTCGCGGGGTACGCGATCGGGGGCGGCCACGTCCTCCATCTCGTGTGCGACCTCACGATCGCGGCCGACAACGCCCGGTTCGGCCAGACGGGGCCGCGTGTGGGGAGCTTCGACGCCGGGTACGGGGCAGGGCTGCTCGCCCGGACGATCGGGCTCAAGAGGGCGAAGGAGATCTGGTTCCTCTGCCGCCAGTACGACGCGGCGCGCGCCTACGAGATGGGCCTCGTGAACGCGGTCGTCCCCCTCGCTCGGCTCGAGGAGGAGACCGTGGCGTGGTGCCGCGAGATGCTCCTCCTCTCGCCGCTCGCGCTCCGCATGCTGAAGGCGGGGTTCAACGCCGCGGACGAGGGGCTCGCGGGCGTCCAGCAGCTGGCGGGTGACGCGACGCTCCTCTTCTACATGAGCGAGGAGGCCCAGGAGGGACGCGACGCGTTCCTCGAGCGCCGGGCCCCGGACTTCAGTCGCTTCCCCCGGCGGCCGTGAGCGGGGCTCCCGGGGACGCCGCGGCGCGCTCGGGCACGCGCGGGTGGCGCGCGTGGGTCGCGGGTGCGAGGCCTCGCACGCTTCCGGCCGCCCTCGTGCCCGTCGTGGTCGGCACCGCCGTCGCGCACGCCTCGGGACGCATCGTGTGGTGGCACGCGGCGCTCGCCCTTGTGGTCGCGCTCGCGATGCAGGTCGGGACGAACTACGCGAACGACTACTCCGACGGGGTCCGCGGAACCGACGAGGTCCGCGTCGGGCCCGTTCGGCTCGTCGCCGGGGGGATAGCGTCGCCGCGGGCCGTGAAGCGCGCGGCGGTCGCGACGTTCGCGACGGGAGCGATCGCGGGCCTCGCGCTGTCGATCGCGACCTCGCCGTGGCTCGTCCTCGTGGGTGCCGCCTCGATCGCGGCGGGGTGGCTCTACACGGGGGGTCCCCGACCCTACGGGTACATGGGCCTCGGCGAGCTGTTCGTGTTCGTGTTCTTCGGGCTGGTCGCCACCGTCGGGACGTCCTACGTCGCGAGCGGCCGGGTGACTGCCCTGGCGGTCGTGGCGTCCGTGCCCGTGGGCCTCCTCGCGGTCGCGCTGCTCGTCGTGAACAACCTCCGTGACATCCCGACCGACGCACGTTCCGGCAAGCGGACGCTCGCGGTCCTTCTCGGCGACCGCGCGACCCGTCGCTCCTACGCGGCGGTCGTCGCCCTCGCGGTCGCCTTCTCCGCCGTCGCCGCCGTGTGGCGGCCGTTCGCGCTCCTCGGGCTCGTCGCGGCGGTCGCCGCGCTCCGCCCGGCGCGCGTCGTCCTCGGGGGCGCGTCCGGTCGCGACCTCGTCCCGGCCCTCCAGATGACCGGTGCGCTCCAGATCGTGTTCGGGGCGCTGCTCGCGCTCGGCATCGCGCTGTGAGCCCCTCGGTCGCACCCGCGCCCGGACGAGCGCTCGTCGCGGGGTCAGCGCCCGGTCGCGCGCTCGGTGACGAGGCGCTCGACGAGCGAGGCGAACGCGGCGGGGTCCTCGAACGGTGCGGCGTGCCCGGTCCCCGGGAGGACGGCGCACCGGGCGTTCCCGCCGATCGCGCGCGCCATGCGGGAGGCGATCTCGCCGAAGCGAGCGTCGAGCGATCCGGTCACGAGGTCGACGGGCATGGAGAGCGCGCCGAGTCGGTCCCACGACGGGATCTGTGTGCCCGTCCCGGTCGTCCGGAGCGACGCGGCGAGCCCGGGTCCGAGGTTCGCGACCCGGGCTCCGAGGTCGGCCTGCTCGGAGTCGAGGTGGGCGAAGAGCGGGCCCGAGAGCCATTCGGCGAGGAACTCCCCGACGCTCGTTCGGGCCGGCCCGTCGGGCGGGTCGAGCCGCCGGGCGAGCGCCTCGTCCGAGGAGCGGCGCGCGGCGCGCTCCTCGGGGTCCTCGATCCCCGCGGTCGCGCCGACGAGGACCAGGTGCTCGACGAGGTCGGGTCGGGCGAGCGCGAGCGTGAGGCAGGTGCGCCCCCCGAGCGAGTAGCCCACGTAGACGGCCCGTCCTCCCGTGGCGCCGACGAGCGCGGCGGCCTCGTCGAGGTCGGCGACCCGGACGTCGCCCGAGCGGCCGTGTCCGGGGAGGTCGACCGCGACGACCTCGTGGTCGCCCGAGAGCGCGGCCGCGACGCGGCGCCACGAGGCACCCGTCTGGGTGAAGCCGTGGACGAGGACGAGGCGGCGTCCGGAGCCGACCGAGCTCGACGCGAGCCGTGCGTGGTCGGCCCGCGGTGCGTCTGGCCCACGGGGCGCTCGCTCGTCGGTCACGGAGCACGACCGTACCCGGAGGTCGCGGTGGGACGCGGACGGCGCCCGTGAGCACGCAGGCCGAGTTCGCGGCGACCCTCGTGGACGAGTGGGCGCTGTCGGGGGTGCGGGACGCGGTGCTCTGCCCGGGCTCCCGATCGGCTCCGCTCGCGATCGCCCTCCTGTCCGACGGGCGCATCGCGGTGCACGTCCGGCTCGACGAGCGGTCGGCCGGGTTCTTCGCGATCGGGTGCGCGGTCGCGACCGGGAGGCCGGTGCTCGTCGTCGTGACGTCGGGCACCGCGGCTTCCGAGCTGCACGCCGCAGTCCTCGAGGCGGACCTCGGAGGGGTCCCGATCGTCGTGTGCACGGCGGACCGCCCCGCCTCCCTCCACTCGGTCGGTGCACCGCAGACGGTCGACCAGCAGCGGCTGTTCGGCACCGCGGTCCGCTTCTACGCGGAGCCCGGGGTGGCGACCGACGCGGACCGCGGCGCGTGGCGCTCGCTCGCGAGCCGGCTCGTGCGCGAGTCGGTGGACGGACCGCGGGGCCCGGGACCGGTGCACGCGAACATCGCGTTCGTCGAGCCGCTCACGGGGGCGGCCGAGCACGTGCCCGCCGGTCGTCCCGGTGACCGTGCGCCGTGGCACTCGGTCGTACGTGGGCCGTCCGCGAGCGACGAGGCGGTCGGGGAGCTCGTCGGGATCGCGCGACGACGAAAGAGGGGCGTGCTGCTCGCCGGAGCCGGAGCGGCGGGCGCGACGGGCGGGCGGGGAGCGAGAGCCGTGGTCGAGCTCGCCCGCGCTCTCCGGTGGCCCGTGATCGCGGACCTCCGATCATGGCCGCGCACCCCCGACCCCGTCGTCGTCGCGTCGGGGGACGGGATCGCACGCGCCGCCGAGGCGCTCGGCGAGCTGCGGCCCGACGTCGTCGTCCACCTCGGGTCGCCGCACGCGTCGAAGGTGCTCGCGCGCTGGGGCGCGGCGAGCGCGGATCTCGGCACGGAGCACGTCCTCGTGGACGCGTTCGGGCGGTTCGAGGACCCCGAGCGCCTCGCGGCGACGGTTCTCGGCGCGGACCCCGGGGTGCTCGCCACGCGCGCGCTCGAACGCGTCGTCGAGGAGCGCGTGGTCGGCGAGCCCGGGTGGATGGAGCGCTGGCGCGGCGCGGACGACGCCGCGCAGGGCGCGATCGACGCGGTCCTCGCCCGGCAGCGCTCCCTCACCGAGCCGGGTGTCGCGCGCGCTGTGTTCCGCTCCCTCCCCGACGGAGCGACCCTCGTGTCCTCCTCCTCCATGCCCGTGCGCGACCTCGAGTGGTTCGCCGCCCCGCGCCCCGGGGCGCCACGGGTCCTCGCGAACCGTGGCGCGAACGGGATCGACGGGGTCGTGTCGACGGTGCTCGGAGCGGCTGCGTCGCGCGAGGCGGGGGACGGTCCCGTCGTCGGGCTGCTCGGGGACCTCGCGTTCTTCCACGACCTCTCGGGGCTCGTGTGGGGCGCGGCCGAGCGCGTGCCGGACGCGACGCTCGTCGTCGTGGACAACTCGGGAGGAGGGATATTCGAGTTCCTCGCGTATCCGTCCGTCCTCGACCCGGCGAGCTACGAGCGAGCGTTCGCGACGCCCCAGCGGAGCGACGTCGGCGAGGTCGCACGCGCGCTCGGCTGCTCGGTCGCGTCCGTCGACTCGGCGGACGCGCTCGCCGCGGCGCTCGAGCCGGCGGGCGGAGGCGTGCGCGTGGTGCACGTCCGGACGGAACGGTCGGCGAACGTCGCCCTCCACGGCGAGCTCGAGCGGGCGATCGTCGCGGCAGTCGGGGCGGCTCTCGGCACCCCGGGCGGATCCTCGGCGGGTCAGAGCCCGGAGAGGACCTCGGGCCCGTCGTAGAGGAGGGCCCGGATACCGACGGCCTTCGCCGCGGCCACGTTGGCCTCTCGGTCGTCGACGAACGTGACCTCCGACGGCTCGGCGCCGAGGGCCGAGAGGAGAGCGGAGTAGATCTCGGCCTCCGGCTTGACGGACCCGACGTCGCAGCTGAAGACCCGGTGCTCGAAGCGCGAGAACCACTCACGCGAGTCGAGCGACCGGGCGATCTCCGCGGGGGCGTTGGAGAGCAGGGCGAGACGCCATCCGCGCCGCGCGCACTGCTCGATCGCGTCCGTCGCTCGGGGGTCGAGACGCGACCAGCTCGCCACGTCCGCGACGACGCAGCTCGCGAGCGCGACGTCGTCGAGCGGACGAGGGGCGAGAGACGACCAGAACGCGGCCGCGTCGACCGTGCCCCGGTCGTACTCGGGGCGCCCGGACCAGTAGCGCTCGACGAATCGCTCGGGCGGGAGGTCGCAGATCCGGGCGAGCGCGTCGAAGTCCGACGGGCGCGGCGCGAGGCTGATCACCTCTCCGTAGTCGCATACGAGCCAGTTCATCTCGCTCCTCGTCCCGGGCGTGCGGACGCGCGACGCCGACCGAGGCTACCCGTCGGACCGGGGCGCCTCGTCGAGCGGCGGGTCGCAGTTCCCCTTACACTGCACGTGCGCTCGCGTCGCGGCGGCGAGCCCGGCCGGAGCGGCGCGCGGCGTGGCACGTCCCGCCCCGGTGGGCCACAACGAGGAGGATCGCCCCGTGCGAGTTTCCGACCTGCTCGACGCGAAGGGGAGCGTGGTGCACACGGTCCCGAGCACCGCGACGGTCGCGGAGGCCGTCGCGACCCTGTGCGAGCGGCGCATCGGCGCGCTCGTCGTCTCCGAGGACGGGGAGCGCATCGAGGGGATCGTCTCGGAGCGCGACGTCGTGCGCAGGCTGAACGACCTGCACGGGGCGCTCCCGAACGAGAGGGTCACCATGATCATGTCCGCGGAGGTGCGCACGTGCGCGCCCGGGGACGACCTCGAGTCGGTGATGGCGACGATGACCGCCCACCGGGTCCGCCACGTCCCCGTCGTCCGAGACGGACGCCTCGCCGGGATCGTGAGCATCGGCGACGTCGTGAAGGCCCGCATGGAGGAGCTCGAGACGGACCGGAACCAGCTGGTCGACTACATCCAGGCCCGCTAGGGCGCTGCGGCCCGCGCCCGGGCCCCGGATGGCAGCAGCGGCGGCGGGCGGTGCGCGCGGCCGAGGGCGTCAGGAGAAGCGTCGGGAGTCCGTCGCCGCGTATCTCGCGACCCCGCTGTCGACCTCGCTCGCACGCTCGACGGCGGCGACGGTCTCGGCGAGCTCCCCGGCGGGCAGGGCGCAGGTCATCTCCTCGGGAGTCATCCCCGTCCGCGCCCGCGACAGCGCGCACCCGACGCTCGCGGCGGCGACCCGGTGCTCCTTCGCGAGGGCGACGACGTGGCACTGGGGCTTGCCCTCGATGCGCATCGAGGGGAGCGCGTCCGACAGGACCATGAGCTGGCGCCCGTTCACGCGCAGGAGCACGACGTCCGGTCTCACGCCCGCGGGAGTGTCACGTAGCGGCCCGTAGGTGATCGCGCCGGGTCGCCCACCGACCGCGGGCACGCCTCGGACCGCGTCCTCGGACACCCATCCCGACGCGAGCAGAGCAGCGACGTCGTCGTTCCCCGCGACCTCCTCGAGGGAGGCGAGACCATGCGTGACACGGCCGACACTGCAGTTGCCGTGGTCCTCGGGAACGGTCGAGAACGTGGACGCCGCCGCCCGGACCCAGAACACGCACCCCGCCGGCACGCGTCCCCGGCGCCCGTCCGGCCCGGGAGCGCTCATCGGGGCGTCGAAGGGGAGCACCCCCGCGGGGGGCTCCTCGGAGAAGGCGATGCCGATAGGGGGCGTCGGGAGGTGCAATGACGCGGCGAGGCGGTCCGAGAGCGCCGCCCAGTCGAGCTCCGTGTCGGTCATCGCCCACCCTTCCGTTCGTCGAGGCGTCCCTCCGCGCAGGCTCGCGCGCCGCGCCGCCGGTGTCCAGCGCGGCATCGGCCTCCACCCGCGCGGCCGTACCGGCCACGCCGCGCCGACCGCCGCGGCCGTACCGGCGGGCGCGGGGCCTGTGGCAGGCTGGCGAGATGGCGAGCCTCGCAGCGGACCTCGAGTTCCGCGGACTGATCCACCAGGTGAGCGACCCCGAGCTCCGCACGAAGCTCGACGCGGGCGGGCTGGTCGGGTACGTCGGGTTCGACCCCTCCGCGAGCACGCTGCACGTGGGCAACCTCCTCCAGCTGTGCCTCCTTCGGCGCCTCCAGGGGGCCGGGCACCGGCCGATCGTCGTCGCAGGGGGAGGGACCGGGAGGATCGGGGACCCCGGGGGGAAGGACGCCGAGCGACCGCTCCTCACCAAAGAGCAGCTCCGGGAGAACCTCGCGGGTATCCGGGCCCAGCTCGGGCGCTTCCTCGACTTCTCCGCGGGGTCGGCGCGCCCCGCGCTCCTGCTCGACAACGCCGAGTGGCTCGACGGGGTGTCCTTCATCGACTTCCTCCGTGACGTGGGCAAGCACTTCACGGTGAACCAGATGATCGCGAGGGACTCCGTGCGGTCCCGGTTCGAGAGGGCCGACCAGGGGATCTCGTTCACGGAGTTCGCCTACATGCTCGTCCAGGCGTACGACTTCCTCCACCTGTTCGACGCGTACGGGTGCACGCTCCAGATGGGCGGGAGCGACCAGTGGGGGAACATCGTGACCGGGGTCGAGCTCATCCGGCGGGCGCGGGGGGCGACGGCGTACGCGCTCACGACTCCTCTCGTGACGAGGGCCGACGGGACGAAGTTCGGGAAGAGCGAGTCGGGAGCGGTGTTCCTCGACCCGGCGGTGACGAGCCCGTACAGCTTCTACCAGTACTTCTTCCGGAGCGAGGACGCCGTCGTCGGGTCGTACCTCAGGATGCTCACGTTCCTCTCCCCCGAGGAGATCCTCGGGCTCGACGAGGCGACCTCCGAGCGGCCGGGCGAGCGTGCCGCGCAGCGGGCGCTCGCGCGGGCGATGACCGACCTCGTGCACGGCGAGCCCGAGACCGCCCGCGTCGAGAGGGCCGCGGCCGCTCTGTACGGCGAGGACGTCTCCGCGCTCGACGAGGCGACCCTTCTCATGGTCGTGGAGGACGCTCCGGTGACGACCGTCCCGTGGTCCTCGCTCGAGGGCGAGGGGATCGAGGTCGTGCCGCTGCTCGTGACCTGCGGTCTCGCTCCCTCGCGCGGGGCAGCCCGGACGGCGGTCTCCCAGGGGGGCGTGTACGTGAACAACCGGAGGGTCGTCGGCGAGGGCGCGCGGGTGACCCGGTCCGACCTCGTCGCGGGCCGGTACGTGCTCGTCCGGCGCGGGCGCCGCGAGGTGCACCTCGTGCAGCTCGCGTGACGCGAACGGCGCGGCGCGTGCGCCTCGGGGCGCTCGTCGCGCTCGCGGTGCTTGCCCCGTTCGTGCTCGCGTCGTGCTCGGGGCTCACGGGGTCCCTCGCGCACCGGGTCTCGCAGTGGGCGGCGGGCTCGGGTGTGGTCGCCGCCGACCAGCTCGTCGCCGCCGACGCAGCGGGAGTCGACGCGGGGATCGCGAGGCACCTGCTCGCCCAGACGCACACGGCGTGCGACGGGCTCGCTTCGGACGCGGCGACCGCGTACGGGCAGCTCCCGACCCCGGACGCGGAGCTCACGAACCTGCTGTCCGAGTCGTACCTCGCGTACAGCCGGGCAGCGCAGGACTGCACGGACGCGAGCCACGCGACGGATGCCGCGTTCGCCTCCTACCGGAGCGAGGCCGCGCGCGCGGCGCGGCTCCTCGCGCGGGCGACGAGCAGGCTCGCGCAGCTCGGCGTCCGCTGAGGGGACCCGCCGGCGACGACGGAGCGCCCCGGACCGCCCTCGGCCGGGCCGGGCCGTGAGCTCGCGGGCGGGTCCAGGCTGTAGCTTCGCTGGGCATGGCGCCGCGTCCCTCGATCGTCGGGCCGTTCCCCCCGGGGTCGGACCACGAGGGCTACGACCGCCTCCGTCGGCGGGTGCTCTGGCGGCTCACGAACGGCCTCTACCTGCTCGGGGCGCGTGCCGGGGCGCGACGCACGCTCATGACGTGCTCTCTCGTGAGCCAGCTCGCGACGAGCCCGAAGCTCGTCGGAGTCGCGCTCGAGAGCGGGTCGGAGAGCCTCGCGCTCGTGCGCGTCGCAGGAGCGTTCGCCCTCACGCTCGTGCAGCGGTCGGACGCGGCGGTCGTGAGGACCTTCGCGAAGCCCGCGGTCGAGGACCCCGTCGCGGGCACGCTCAGCGGACGTGCGTACCGCGACGCAGCGGTGAGCGGCTCGCCCGTGCTCGTCGGCGCGGCCGCTTTCCTGGACTGCAGCGTCGAGCGGATCGTCGATCTCGGCTCGCACGTGCTGTGCGTCGGGGAGGTCGTGGACGCGGGGTTCGGAGAGGCGGGAGAGGATGTCGAGGTGCTCCGGAGCGAGGACACGAGGATGAGCTATGGAGGCTGACGCGGCGACGGGGGCGCCGAGCGACGCCGGGGCGGACCGTCCGGCGGGCGAGTACCGGCTCGTCGAGGACGCGGCCTCTCTTCGCGGCCTCGTGGACGAGCTCGTGCGCGAGCCCGCGTACGCGCTCGACACGGAGTTCCACCGGGAGCGCACCTACTACCCGAAGCTCGCGCTCCTCCAGGTCGCGTGGCGGCGGGGGATCGCGCTCGTCGACCCGCTCGCCGTCGACGTCTCCCCGGTCGCCGAGGTCCTCGCGGGCCCGGGGCTCGCGGTCCTCCACGCGGCCGACCAGGACCTCGAGGTCCTCGAGCGTGCCTGCGGGCGGGCCCCGACGCGACTGTTCGACACGCAGCTCGCGGCGGGCTTCCTCGGAATGAGCACCCCCTCCCTCTCGTCGCTCGTCGACCGGATGCTCGGAACGCGCCTCGAGAAGGGCGACCAGCTCACGGACTGGACCCGTCGCCCGCTCACCGAGACCCAGCGCCGGTACGCGGCGGGCGACGTCGTGCACCTCCTCGAGCTGCGGGATCTGATCGTCGACCGGCTCTCCGCTCTCGGCAGGAGCGAGTGGGCCGCGGAGGAGTGCGAGATCCTGCTCCGGCGCTCGAGGGCCCCGCTCGCCCCCGAGGAGGCCTGGTGGAGGTTGAAGCACGCCCGCCAGCTCCATCGCCGGGAGAGGGGGGTCGCGCAGAGCGTCGCCGCGTGGCGTGAGCGGAGGGCACGCACCCTCGACCAGCCCACCCGGTTCGTGCTGTCGGACCTGGCGCTCGTGTCCATCGCGCACCGGCCGCCCTCGACGCGAGCCGAGCTCGAGCAGGTGCGGAACCTCGACGTCCGCCAGCTCGGGGCGGGCGGAGTCGCGGAGGTGCTCGCGGCGGTCGCCGAGGGGCTCGCGATGGCGCCGAACGCGGTCCGCGTCCCTCCGGTGCACCGCGGCGAGGGGGTGGCGCGCCCGGCGGTCGCCATCGCGACCGCCTGGCTCTCCGAGCGGGCGCGCGAGCTCGAGATCGACCCGGCGATCCTCGCGACGCGGGCGGACCTCGCCGAGTTCTTCCAGGACCGCCCCGGCGGGCGCCTCGTGAGCTCGTGGCGCGGCGACCTCGTGGGCGAGCCGCTCCGAAGGCTCGCCGCGGGCGATGCAGCGCTCGCGCTCGACCGGGGGGAGACCCTCGTGCTCGAGGAGCGCTCCCGCCGGCCGTTCGTGGTCGCCGAGCCGCAGATCGCGGGCGCGGGCGGAGGGGACGAGGGCCCGCACGTCCCGTGAGCGCTCGGGCGCGACCCCGGAGAGCTGCCCGGTCCGCGAGATTCGCGGTCCGTCAGGGGGAAGGGGCGCTCGGCGGGCGGAGGTCCACGCGGAGCGTGAGGACGCCGTCCTCGAGCTCGGATCGCGCGTCGCCGAGCATCGCGAAGTCCATGTAGTCGAGCTCCATCTGCTCGATGATGCGACGCCGCTCGGGTCCCTCCACGGGCGGGAGCCCGCGTCGGCGAACGGCGGCCGCGCGCTCGCGGAACCGGGCGGTCATGGCCTCGGGGTCGAACTCGTCGGGCACCGCACCACGCTAACCGCGGGAGGGCCCCGCGACGTGCCGATCGAGGCCGGGCTCGCCGCTCGGCCGGTCCCCACGTGCGGGGCGCGGCGGTATGATTCGCGCTGGGCACCAAGGTCTCGACGTGAGGTCGGCCGTTGGGTCGCGCCGGAGTCGGGACGCCCGGCCCTGAGGCGGCCGACGCTGCCGGCCTCGAGCGGGGAGCTGAACGTGAAGAAGGGACGCCACCGGCGCTTCGAGGAGGCGCGCAGCCTCAAGCGCGCGGTCGAGGTCGTCGTCGAGCCATGCCCCGAGTGCGGAGCAGACCCCGAGGACGACCACGCGAGCTGGTGCATGTACGAGTCGGCGGAGCTCGACGAGGACGAGGAGCCGACGGGCCCGCTCGGATGACCCGGGTCGCCGTCCGGAGCGTCACCCTCGTCGGTGCCTCTCCCGCCGGACGGTCGGGTGCGCGAGGAGCACCCCGTTGCCGGCTCGGTCGTCGAGGTAGCGGGCGAGCGTCTCGAAGGGGACCCGCCCGACGAGCCCGACGAGCTCGTCCTCGAGGGCCCGGTAGACGGGACGCGCCGCTCGGAAGGCCTCGGGCGCGTCGGTGCACCACCAGTGGAAGTCCTCGCCCGCGGGCCCCCAGTGACGGCGCTCCCACTCCGAGACGCGCGACGTCACGTGCCCGGACGACTCGTCGGTGGTGTCCTCCCGCCGGAGCGGGAGCTGCCAGCAGACGTCGGGCTTCAAGGCCATCGGCGGGACCGATCGATCGATCGCCGCCCGGTGCAGCGCGCACCCGGGCCCGCCGGGGAAGCCCGGCCGGTTCAAGAAGATGCACGCTCCGTCGACGAGGCGGGTCGCGGCGTCTCGGCCGCGGCGCGCGACCGGGCC
>JAJZBW010000261.1 GCA_021798745.1 Actinomycetes bacterium | reverse complement strand
GTACATGCCCATGTAGAGGCGGAACCGATCGAGCGGCTCGTCGATGAGGCGCAGCATCCTGCGGTTGGCGCGCAGCGCCGTCATCCCGACCTTCGTCAGCATCTCCGCAGCCCGCTCGATCGCCGGGCCGACCGCCTCGGCGTCGACCACCTCGTCGACCACGAGGCGGCCCTCCGGCTCGTCCACAGGGAACCTGCGATCGAAGAGGATGGCCTGGCGCGCGAGCCGCCCGCCGACGAGGCGCGGCAAGCGGAGCGCTCCGCAGCCAGGGATGATGCCCTCCTTGTTCGCCGGCAGGTTGAAATAGGACCCCTGCTCGGCGACCACGTGGTCCATCACGAGCAGCCACTGGCAAGCGCCGCCGATCGCGAAGGTCTCGAGAGCGGCGATCCAGGGCTTCTCCCCCCCGGGCTCGGGTATCCCATCCTCCTCGGAGACGACGCGGTGACCCCGATACATCTTGGTGAGGGCTCCCAGCTCTCGCTCGATCATGAACTCGATGAGTGAGATCTCGCCGTGGTACAGGCTCGTCAGGTTGATCCCGCTGCCGAGGATGCGCCGGCCCGCGTACTTCGGGTGCGTCGCCATCGCACCCCGCAGCACGCCCACATCGATGCGGTCGTCGAGCAGGACCAGGTCGACCGCCGTCTCGAGCGCGGCGACGGAGGCGTCGTCCTCGGCGTTCAACACCGCCAGGTTCTGGATCGTAACGCGCCCGAGCGCGCCGTCCCGGTCGACGCGCACCGGGCCGAGGTCGACGCTGCCGGCCTTCTCGAACTCCTCGCGGCGCGCGAGCGCTGCGGCGGTCGGGAGCGACATAGCGTGCAGCAGGTGGAAACCCGTCGTGCGCTCGGCGAGCACACGCGCGACGAAGTCGCCCTGGGCGATCTCGAGGCCGGCCTTGTCCTTCTGGAGCAGCCTGCGCTCGGCGTCGAACGCGGCGCGCGTCGCCACGAGACCCGGGAAGCGCTCTCCCGCGGCGTAGACGAGCTCGCCGGCGCGGAGGTACTGCGTACGGCCATCGGTCAGCTCGTCATAGATGCGGACAATGTCGTGGTCGCCCGAGGTCGACTCCACTTCCATGGCCGCGACGCTAGGTCATCCTGAACTTGGTGGCCCGGACGCCGGCGTCAGGTGCACGGCGTCGAGGAATCCTCCTGCAGTGCAACCGCTCGCACGACGAACCGGGTGACGGCCATGAGCGTCTCCTCCGGCGCCCCGAGGTGGGGGGCGTGCCCGCACCCGTCGATCGTCACCTCGCCGAAGTCGCCCCTGACGCCTGCTGCGACGGCCCTCACCTGGGCGAGGGTCCCGTAAGGGTCGGCGGTCCCCTGCACGACGAGAGCCGGGCAGGTGACGCGCCCGAGGGCCTCCTCGATGTTCCATGTCCCGAACTCTGGCGACAGCCACACGTCGTTCCAACCGAAGAAGGTCGCGTCCGGGTCCTCGTGGTACCTGGCGAGGCGCTCGCGCAGGTCCCCCTCGAGGTAGGCGCGCCGGGCGGCCTCGATCCCCGCGATCGAGAGGTCTTCGACGAAGACGTGCGGCGCGAGGAGGGCGAGGCCCGCGACCGGTCGCGTGGGCGCCGAGGCGTAGAGGAGCGCGATGGACGCGCCGTCGCTGTGCCCGACGATGAGCGGCTCAGCGACGTCGAGCCGGTCGAGGAGCGCGGGAAGCGACCGTGCCGCCTCCTCATGCATGTACCGCATGGTCCTCGGCTCGGTGAACGGGTCGGATCTCCCGTAGCCGTAGCGCGAGTACACGACCGCCCCGCAACCGGTCGCCGCTGCGAGGTCCTGCGGGAAGCCGCGCCACAGCTCAGCACAGCCGAGCCCCTCGTGGAGGAAGACGAGCGTGGGCAGCCCGGCGCGCGTCGGCGCGAGCCTACGCACCTCGAGGCGGTGGCCTTCGACGTCGACGTGGGTCACGGTGCGGCGTGCGCGGCGATGCGAACGCCGTCCGAAGTTGTGACGCTCGTGAGAGCCGAGGTGCTGGCCATCGGCCCCGACCCTAGCGAGGTGCACCGCCGCAGCTGAGGATCGACTTTCCGGATCGTCGCGCTCTGTTCGTCGACCCCGTGACTTGACCTGTACCGCTACTGTTGCCCATCGATGCTCCAAATCGAGCGCTTGGTGAGGAGCTTCGGCGGAGTCCGGGCGGTCGACGACGTGTCGCTCTCGGTCGCAGCGAGCGAGCTGCGGGGCCTGATCGGGCCCAACGGCGCGGGCAAGTCGACCCTCTTCAGCCTCGTCACCGGCCACCTCCGCCCCGAGCAGGGCACCATCAGCTTTGAGGGGCGGCCGATCGAAGGGCTCCGGCCCGCGGCGCGCGCCCGCCTCGGGATCGCGATCACCTTCCAGACCGTCCACCTCTTCCGGGGCATGACGACGATCGAGAACGTGATGGTGGGCGCGCACTCCTGGACCCACCACGAGTTCGTCGAGGCGGCACTGCGCCTGCCGCGCCACTTCCGGGAGGAGCCGAGGATCCGCGAGCGCGCCCGCGCCGCTCTCGCCCAGACCAGGCTCCAGGAGTGGGCAGAGACGCCGGTCGAGTCCCTCCCACTCGGACGCCAGCGCGCCGTCCAGATCGCCCGCGCGCTCTGCGGCAACCCGAAGCTGCTCCTGCTCGATGAGCCGGCCGCTGGCCTGCGCGGCGAGGAGCGCCGTGAGCTGAGCGACCTCCTCGCGCACCTACGGGAGGAGGGGCTCACGATGCTTCTCGTCGAGCACGACATCGCCTTCGTGAACCGCATCGCCGACCGTGTCACCGTCCTCGACGTGGGCCGCGTCATCGCCGAAGGATCACCGGCGGAGGTCCGGGCGAACAAGGCCGTCATCGCCGCCTACCTGGGATCGGCCACCGACGATGGCGCTGTCGCCGGCCGGTAGCCCGCGCCTCGACGGCGCGGGCACGGCCGCCTCGACGCCGATGCTCGCCGTCGACGGCCTCGTCGTGCGCTACGGCGCTGCCGTCGCCCTCGACGGCGTCAACCTCGAGGTCGGCCGCGGGGAGATGGTCGCGCTCATCGGCGCCAACGGCGCAGGAAAGACAACACTGCTCAACACCCTCTCTGGCATCCTCGCGCCGAGCGCCGGGACGATCCGCTGCGCAGGTCGTCTGGCGCACGTCCCCGAGGGGCGCGAGCTCTTCCCGGACCTCTGCGTCGACGACAACCTGCGGCTCGGCGCGTGGAGGGCAGACTCGCGCGATCCCTCGCAGGTCTACGACCTGTTCCCAAAGCTGCAC
>JAJZBW010000031.1 GCA_021798745.1 Actinomycetes bacterium | reverse complement strand
GTGGTCGCGCCCGCGGCCCGGCGCTCCGCGCGGCGCGACTGCCGCGCGCCCGGCGGGGCGGGCAGGTGCGTCACGACGATCGACTCGCCCACCGCGATGCGCTCGCGGACGACCCGCGGCGACTCGCGGGTCGTGAGCAGGCGGAACAGCCAGGCGAGGACCCCCGCGACGAGCCAGAGGGTGCTCCCCTCGAGGAGACCTTGACGGATCCCCCGCCGCACGATCCGGCGGGAGAGCCGGTCCACGAACGCGAGCACCGGATCAGACCCTCCTGATCTCGAGGACCGTGGCGCGCCTGCGACCACGCCGCCGCCCGAGCAGGTACACCGACGCGACCGCGAGCGCCCCTCCTACGACGGCGGCCCCGAGCGCGGTCGTGCGCGACCCCGCGACCGCTGCCTGCGCCGACCCCCCGAGGGAGCGGAGCTGCGCCTCTATGTCGCCGAGCGACACCCGCCCGCCCGCGTCCTTCTCGGCTGTCACCGTGTGCCTCCTTGGTCCCGACGTCCGCCCCTCCCGAGACGAAGGCCGACGTACGCGGCGCCGCCCGCGACGGCGAGCGCCACGACTCCCGTCACCGCGTACGGCGCGAACGACCAGCTCCCTGCGAAGGTCGTGCCGGTCTCGCCCTGGAGCACTCGGAGCACCGCGAGGAGGAGCACGACGCCGCCGATCCCGAGCAGGAACGACCCTGCGACACCGAACGCGAGCGTCCGGGCGATGTGGCGGAGGGGTCCGACCGTCTCCTGCACGAGGTAGCGCCGGAGCATCGTGACCGTCTCGCCGATTGCGGCGCGAGCAGGCTCGCCCGCCCGTCGACCTCGCAGCCCGCGCATCGCCCTCCTCGCCCTCCTGGCCGCGCCGTCCGGTCGGCGCGCCCCCCGCGGCCGTGTCGCGTGAACGGCCACGACCGCGGCGGCCGGCTCCGCGGCAGGCTACTGGCCGGACACCTCGGCCGCCACCACGTGTGGCGCCGTGCCGACGCCCTCCTAGCTCCGGGGCTCGTCGTCGGCTCCCGGGCCCCCGACGACCGCGGCGCCGTCGCTCCGCGGGTCCGATGCGCCGCTCACGGCGCCGTCGTGGCCGACCGACACGAGCTGGGCATGCCCGACCGCCTCGTCGCGGGACGGGAGCGTCCGGACGTCGAGACCGGATCGTCGGAGCGCGTCGCGCGCGTCCCTCCCGAGGCCGGGCTCCGCGAGCACCACCCCGTTGGCCCCGTTCGCGTCGAGCTCGCCCACGACGAACCGCGGGGACCCGACCGCCTCCGCGCCGCTCGCGCCACCCGCGATCCGAAGGAGCAGCTGGGTGAGTATCTGGGGCTGACCGCGCCCGCCCATGGTCCCGAGCGCCGCGAGCCGGCGTCCGTCCTCCCACGTCACGAGCGCCGGTGCGAGAGTGTGCGGGGGCATGAGGCCCGGCCCGATCTCACCGGGATCGCCGGCGCGCAGGGTGAACATCGCCTGGCGGTTGTGGAACACGATCCCGGACGCAGGGTCGAGCATCCCCGATCCGAAGCTGTGGAAGACGCTCTGCAACATGCTCACCGCCCCGCCGCTCGCGTCGAGCACGACGACGGCGACCGTGTCCCCGCTGGCCGCGGTGCGCGGGGTCGGCGGCCGCGGCGGGCCCTCCCGTGCCGAGGCGCCCGCCTCCGCCCGTGCGCGGAGCACCTCGCTCGCGAGCCGCTCCGCGGCGACGTCTCCCGCGGCGTCGTAGAGCGCTCGAGGCACGCGTCGGGGCTCCGCGAGCAGGGCGTCTCGCTCCAGCGTGACCTCGTGGAACATGCGAGCGAGCAGGTCTGCGTCGCGCCCGAGGAGCTCGTGCCCCGCGTCGAGGAGCCCCCCCGCCGCACGGGCGAGGAGCGCCACGAAGACCCCCTGGGACGGGGGGCCCGGCGTCCAGAGGCGCGGCGCGAGCGCGCCGCACGCGACCTCCAGCGGGGCGGCGACGACCGCCTCGTGCTCGGCGAAGTCGCGGACGCCGAGCGGGCTGCCGACGGACGCGAGCCACGTGCACAGGCGCGACGCGAGCTCCCCTCGGTAGTAAGAGGACGGGTCCTGCGCGATCTCCTCGAGCGTGCGTGCGAGCTGCTTCTGCGAGATCCCGTCGCCCAGCCGGGCGCGCGACCCGGGCGGGCCGAAGACCGAGTCGATCCCCTCGTCCGGCTCGTCGTGCTCGGCGAGAGCGCGCGCGAGCGACACGCCGACCTCGAACCCGTCCGACGCGAGCGAGATCGCCGGCGAGAGCAGGTCGGCGAACGGACGCGTGCCGCCGATCTCGTGCATCGCGCTCCACCCGGAGACAACGCCCGGCAGGCTGATGCTCGCCGGGCCGCCGACCGGGACGTGGTCCCCGAAGCGACCGCGCCACGTGGCCGCGTCGACCGCTGCCGCGGCGCGCCCGACGCCGAGGACGGCCCGAGGAGGCTCCCCCGGTCGGGCGACGAGAGCCACGAGGTCGCCGCCGACCGAGCAGTTGTGCGGGTACACGACGGCGAGCACCCCGGCCGCGGCGACGGCCGCGTCGCACGCGGTCCCGCCTCCCTCGAGGACGTCCGCTCCGGCGCGGCTGGCGAGCTCGTGCGGGGTCGCGATCCCCCACGTGGCCGACGGGCGTCCGTCGGGCCCCGTCACAGGATCTTCGCGAGGAACGCCCTCGTACGCTCGTGCGCGGGCCGGTCGAAGAGCTCCGCGGGGCGGCCCTTCTCCACGATCGCCCCGTCGTCCATCATCACGACCTGGTCCGCCACCTCGCGGGCGAACCCCATCTCGTGGCTCACGACGACCATCGTCATGCCCTCGGACGCGAGGTCCCGGATCACCGTCAGGACCTCGCCGATCATCTCCGGGTCGAGCGCGCTCGTCGGCTCGTCGAACAGGATGAGCTTCGGCTGCATGGCGAGCGCGCGGGCGATCGCGACCCGCTGCTTCTGCCCACCGGACAGCTGGGCGGGGTGCGCGTCGATCTTCGACCCGAGCCCGACTCGCCGGAGCAGCGCGCGCCCTGCCCGCTCCGCCTCGTCGCGGGAGACGCGCCGCACCTTCCTCGGGCCGAGGCAGACGTTGTCGAGGACCGATCGGTTCGGGTACAGGTTGAAGTGCTGGAACACGAACCCGATGTCCGCGCGCTGGCGCGCGATCGCCGAGGCGCGCTCCTCGCGGATCCGACCGCGCCGGTCGGTCCTGTAGCCGACGAGCCGCCCGTTCACGTATATCCGACCCTGGTCCACGGTCTCGAGGTGGTTGATGCACCGGAGGAAGGTCGTCTTCCCGGAGCCGGACGGCCCGATGAGCACGACCACCTCGCCGCGGGCGACGTCGAGCGACACGCCCTTCAGGACCTCGACGTCGCGGAAGCTCTTGTGCACGTCGACCGCGCTCACGACGAGGTCGAGCGGCACGGCGACGTCGGGACCGCCCTCTGCGGATCCTCCCGGCGCCGCCACGGGCGGATCCGTCCGCACCGGGGTGCTCACGCCCCGAGACCGACGTCGAGCACGGTCCTGCGCCGGGACCAGGTCGCGCTCCAGCGCCGCGGCTCGCGCCGGATGCCCCACCGTCGGTCGATCCGCCTCTCGATCACAGCCTGTATCACGCTCCATACGGTCGTGAGACCGAGGTAGTAGAGGGACGCGACGAGGTAGATCTCGAACGTGTTGAACGTCACGGAGCTCACCTGCTCCGAGACGAGGAACATCTCCTGCACCCCGATGATGCTCGCGAGCGACGTGTTCTTCATCAGCGCGTTGAAGTCGTTCCCGAGCGGCGGGATCACGAACCGCACCGCCTGGGGGACGACGACGAGGCGCATCGCACGGGACGGGGTCATTCCCGTCGACATCGCCGCCTCCATCTGGCCGGGGTCCACCGCGGCGAGCGCGGCGCGGATGATCTCCCCCATGTACGCGGCCTCGTTGAGGGTGAACGTGAGGATCGCGGCCTGCACCTCGCCTGGGATCGTCACCGGGCCGACCGTGAGGTTCGCGAACCTGTAGATCCCCGCGGCCGCGAGCCCGAAGTAGACGAGCGCGAGCTGCACGAGCAACGGCGTGCCCCGCATCATCCACGCGTAGCTCCACGCGACCCCCCGGACGACGCCGACCTTCGAGCGGCGGGCGAGCGCGAGCGCGAGCCCGAGCACGGTCGCGAGGAGCTGCGCGACGACGGACATGTACACCGTCGCCCACAGTCCCTGCAGGAACGCGGACGACGGGTGCAGCAGCGATGTCCAGAAGAAGCGGCCGTCGAAGTGCAGCCCCACGGTCGAGATCATCGTCGCCGACCCTCCCCGTCCGAGCGGCCCGCGACGTCGCTACCTGCCGGCGAGCTCGTCGCGCGCGATCCCGAACCTCCGGAAGATCGCGCCGTAGGCTCCCTTCGCGCGGACGGCCGCGAGCGCCGTCGCGATCGCCTTCCTCAGCGCGGTGTCGCCCTTGCTCACCGCGATGCCGGTGAGGATCTTGCCGTACGGGGGTCCCGCGAACTCGTACAGGCCCGTGCGCTTCGCGAGGTAGTACGCCGCGGTCTCCGTCGTCGTCGCGTACACGTCGGCCCGACCGATCGCGAGCTGCTGGAGCGCCGTGATGTCGTTCGTGAACAGCGAGACCGAGATCGGCTTCTTGTGCGCCGCCGTGCACTTCGCGCTCTCGGCCTGCGCGTCGGTCCCCGCCGTCGTCCCCGTCGTCGTCGCCACCGTGAGCCCGCAGAGGCTGAGGTCGAGCCCGGTCACGTGCCTCGGGTTGCCCTTGCCCACGACGAGCGACTCGCTCGACCACATGTAGGGGACGAACTCGACGACCTTCTCGCGCGACGGCTTGATGTAGAGCTGGGAGAGGATCGCGTCGCAGTGCCCCGCCTGGAGCGCCGGGATGATCCCCGAGAACGAGACGTCCTGCCACACGGGCGTGAGACCGAGTTCCTTCGCGATCGCGTCGCCGACCTCGACGTCGCTTCCTGTCGGGACGTGGCTCGCCGTGTAGTACTCGAGCGGGGGCGCCGCTATGTCCGAGCAGAACTGGAGCTCGCCTGCCTGCAGGATCGTCGGCGGCGACACGCGCGCGCTCCCGACGGGACGCGCCGCCGCCGCCCCGCCCCCCGCGAGCGCGCCGAGCAACGCCGCCACGAGCGACGCGACCGTCGCCGCGATCACCCCGACGTGCCTCGACGAGACTCGGCGGCGCGCCCGCCGTGTCACGCCCCGGAACTCGAGCCCACCCCGTCGCAGTCGTGAGTGCATCCCGTTCCCCTCCCCACGCGGACATGCCAAAACGATTTTGCGACCGTAGCGACTGGGCGGGCCCCCGTCAATGGTCGTCCGGCGGGCGCGTCGTTCAGTGGCTCTGACGCGTGCCCCGCTCGGCGGACGCTGCCCGCGACGACCGGACGCGAGCGTGCGAGCGCGTCGTCGAGGCGCGCACGTGGAGAGCGCCGCGGACGACGGTCGGCCCTGTCGGGGCGGCGCCCGAGACGCGCGCGAGCAGGAGCTCCACGGCGGCTCGCGCCTGGAGCTCGGGCCGCAGGTCGAACGCCGTGAGGGGCGGCGCGGCGCCCCGCGCGTGGTTGCCGTCGACGCACGCGGCGACGAGGAGGTCGTGCGGGACCCGCACGCCTCTGTCCGCGAGCGCGTCCATGACCGCGGGCACGAACCGCTCCGCGCCGACGAGGATCGCGTGGACCGCGGGTTTCGCGTCGACGAGCGCGCACGTCGCCGCGTGCACCGCATGCGCACGGGCCGCGAGCGCGACGCGCTCGACGACCGGAGCGGAGCCCCGCCGGTCGCACCACTCGTCGTAGGCGGACTCGACCGCGCGCGGCCACTCCCGGCGAGCGTCGGGCAGGACGAGGGCGACCCTCGTCGCGCCCTCGCCCGCGAGGTGGTCGAGCAGCGCGGTGGTGCCGCGCCCGAGGTCCGACGTCACGCACCACGGGTCGTCGGGGTGGTCCGGGTCCCTGTCCGTCGTCACGGTCGGGAGCCCCGCCTCTCGCAGAGCTGCGAGCTGCTCGTCACCCTCGGTCGGCTCGACCACGATCGCGCCGTCCACGGGGATCGAGGCCACGGCGCCTGCGTCGGGGACCGGGGGGACGAGCACGAGGAGCTGCCGATGGGCGAACAGCTCCGCGGCCACCCCGCTCGCGAGCCGCATGTAGTAGTCGAGCGTGAGGGCTCCGCTCCCGCCGCGCCCGAGCGCGACGGGAAGGAGCAGGGCGTGCGCGGCGAACCGACCGGACCGGAGCCCGCGTGCGTACCGGTTCGCGCTGTACCCGAGGCTCGCGGCGACCCTCTCGACGTGCGCCCGCGTCCCCTCGTCGACCCGGCCCTTGCCGTTCAGCGCGTGGGAGACCGTCGTCGGGGAGACCCCGGCCGCGGCCGCGACCTGGACGATCGTTGGCTTCGCCGCTCTCGCCGTCACCGGCTTCGTCGCATCTCGGCCGCCCACCTGCTCGACCCCCTCCCGTCGCGGGGCACGTGCCCCCGGGACCACCGCAGAACCGTAGCGGCACGGCCCGCACGACCTCGAGCGTCGCAGCCGCCCCCCCCGCCCCCGCGCTACGCCCGACCGGTCCGGAGAGGCCGTAGGCTCCCGGAAAGGTGCGCCGCGTCCCCGAGCGCGGGGTGCCACCACGAGGGGGTCGCCCGGCGGGCCGCAAGCTCCTGCCGGCGATCGGCGCGAGGACCCGTTGGACGGCGAGAGGAGCGACTGGTGACGAGGGTGCACGACCTTTTCGACGTCGGCGGGCAGAGCCCGTGGGTCGACGACCTGAAGCGCTCGTACCTCGAGCCCGGAGGCCTCGACGCGCTCGTCGAGCTCGGCGTGCGCGGGCTCACGTCGAACCCGACGATCCTCGCGAAGTCCATCGAGGCCGGCCACGACTACGACGAGCAGTTCGCGGACGTGGTGTCGGGAGGCACGTCGGTGGACGACGCGTACTGGGAGCTCGTCCTCCACGACGCGACGGGGGCGCTCGGGATCTTCCGTCCCCTCTACGACGCGAGCTCCGGGGGGGACGGGTTCGTCTCCGTCGAGGTGTCGCCGGCTCTCGCCCACGACACGGCAGGCACGACGGAGGCGGCGCGAGCGCTGTCGATGCGCGTCGCGGCTCCGAACCTCCTCGTGAAGATCCCCGCGACGGTCGAGGGGCTGCCCGCGATCGAGGAGATGGTCGCCGAGGCGAGGAGCGTGAACGTCACGCTCATCTTCTCCCTCGAACGGTACGCGGCGGTCATCGACGCCTACGAGCGCGGGCTCGCCCGCCTGGTCGCGTCGGGCGGGGACCCCTCGCGCGTCGCGTCCGTCGCGTCCTTCTTCGTGAGCCGGGTGGACACCGAGGTCGACCGGAGGCTCGAGGCCATCGCGGCCGCGGCTCCCGGCACGGCGCGGGCCGGACGCGCGCTCGGGCTCCGGGGCTCGGCCGCCGTCGCACAGGCCCGCCTCGCGTACGCGCTCTTCCGCGCGCGTCTCTCCTCGCCACCGCTCGCCGCGCTCGTCGCGGCGGGCGCTCGCGCACAGCGCCCGCTCTGGGCGTCGACGTCCACGAAGAACCCTTCCTACCCGGACCTCCTGTACGTCGACTCGCTCGTCGGTCCCGACACCGTGAACACGATGCCCCCCGCGACGATCGACGCCTTCGCCGACCACGGCGTCGTCGCTCGCACGGTCGACCACGACGTCGAGGGGGCGCGTGCCACGATCGACGGGCTCGCCGAGGTGGGGGTGGACCTCGGCGAGGTGACCGCCCAGCTGGAGGTCGAAGGAGTCGCGTCCTTCGCAAAGTCCTTCGAGGAGCTGCTCGGCACGCTCCACCAGAAGGCAGCGACCCTCGGCGTCGCCCGATGACCGGGGCCCCGGTCGGACCCGAGGAGCTCGCGGCGCGTCTCGCGGCGCGCGACTCCTCGCTGTGGCCGGAAGGGAACGTCTCGGCGAACCGCCTCGGATGGGTCGACGAGCCTCGGGAGATGGAGCGCGCCGCGCGCGAGCTCGAGGGATGGGCGGCCACGATCGACCAGGAGGTCGTCGTGCTGCTCGGGATGGGAGGCTCCTCTCTCGGGCCCGCGGTCCTCGCGTCGGTGCGAGACGCGCTCGGGTCGCCGTCGGGCAGGCGGATCGTCGTGTGCGACACGACGGACCCGTCCACCGTCGCGGACGCTCCCCTAGAGGACGCGTTCGTCCTCGTCTCCTCCAAGTCGGGGACGACGCTCGAGCCGAACGTCCTCTTCGCGCACGCCCGCGGCCGCGTGAAGGACCCGAGGCGCTTCGCCGTCATCACCGACCCGGGAACCCCCCTCGCGGCGGAGGCCGAGAAGCTCGGGGTGAACCGCGTCTTCGTCAACCGGCCGGACATCGGGGGCCGCTACTCGGTGCTCTCGCACTTCGGGCTCGTGCCGGCCGCGCTCGCGGGGTACGACCTCGCGGAGCTGTGCGGACGCGCCCTCGAGGTCGACCGGGTCGCCGCGGTCGAGGTGGGGATCGCGATGGCGAGCGCCGCGCTCGAGGGGCGGGACAAGACGACCATCCGGGTCGATCCCGCGCACCGGGCGTTCGGGCTGTGGGCCGAGCAGCTCCTCGCGGAGTCCACCGGCAAGCTCGGGCGCGGGTGCGTTCCCGTTCCGACGTCCGAGGACGAGCCCGGGGCGGACCGCCACGAGATCGTCGTCCGGATCGGCGCGGCCCACGAGCTCGGCGCGGAGTTCTACCGGTTCGAGCTCGCGACCGCCGCGGCCGGGCACGTCCTCGGGATCGACCCGTTCGACGAGCCCAACGTCGCGGAGTCCAAGGCGAACACGACGCGGGTCCTGTCCGAGCTCCCGCTCCCGGGCGTCGAGTCCGCCACGCCGGAGGCCCTTCCCGGTTGGCTCGAGTCCACGGTGCGCCCGGGCGACTACGTGAGCCTCCAGGCATACCTCCCCTACGGGAGCGAGGACCGGCTCGAGGCTCTTCGCCGGCGGGTGCGCGACGAGCACGGCGGAATGGCCGTGACGGCCGGGTACGGTCCGCGCTTCCTGCACTCGACGGGCCAGCTCCACAAGGGGGGGCCGGCGTCGGTCGTCGCCGTCCAGCTCGTCCGCAGGAGCCCTGCCCCGCCTCTCGACATCCCGGGCTCGCCGTACGACTTCGGGACCCTCATCGACGCGCAGGCGATCGGCGACCTCGAGAGCCTCCGCGCCCACGACAGACGGGTGCTGCGGATCGCGGTCGACGACCCCGGCGAGCTCCTCTAGATGCCCGGGCTCGCACGGATCGCACCGGACAGCGGCGCGTCCGCGTCGGCCGCCGTGGGCGCGACGGTGCACGACATCGACCCCGACCTCGGGCGCCGTCCGGACCCGCTCGCGCTCGTGATCTTCGGCGCGTCCGGGGACCTCGCGCACCGCAAGATCCTCCCCGCGCTCGCGCAGCTCGCGACCCGCGGCTCGCTCGGCGAGGAGTTCGCCGTCGTCGGGGTCGCGCGGAGCGACTGGGACGACGAGGGGTTCAGGGACGTGTGCCGCACCCTCGCCCCCGACGGCTCGGACGGCGCGTGGGACCGGCTCGTGGACCGCTTCCGGTACGTCGCGGGCGACTACTCCGACGACACGACGTTCACGCGCCTCGCCGAGATCCTCGACGGGTTCGACACGGCGTACGGGACGGCGGGAAACCGCGTCTACTACCTCGCGACGATCCCCGCGCTGTTCGGCACGGTCGCCGGTGCGCTCGCGAAGCACGGGTGCAACCGGCCGGGGTCGGGGGGCCGGTTCGCGCGACTCGTCGTCGAGAAGCCCTTCGGGTCGGACCTCGCGAGCGCGAAGACGCTGGACGCGAGCCTCCACGACGCGTTCCGGGAGGACCAGATCTTCCGCATCGACCACTACATGGGCAAGGAGACGGTCCAGAACGTCCTCGCCCTCCGGTTCGCGAACTCCATCTTCGAGCCCATATGGAACCGGCGCTACGTCGACCACGTCCAGGTGACCGTCGCCGAGAGCCTCGGAGTGGAGCACCGGGGTGGCTTCTACGAGACCGCCGGAGCGCTGCGGGACATCGTCCAGAACCACGTCATGCAGGTGCTCTCCCTCACGCTGATGGAGCCGCCCTCCTCGATGGACGCGGACGGGATCCGCGACGAGAAGGTCAAGCTCCTGCGCTCGGTGCTCGTCCCCGACACCGACGAGGCCGTGAACAACGTCGTGCGCGGGCAGTACGAGCGCGGCACGATCCACGGCGAGGACGTCCCCGGCTACCGGGAGGAGGACGGCGTGGCGCCGTCCTCCCAGACCGAGACGTACGTCGCCATGCACCTGCTCGTCGACAACTGGCGCTGGGCCGGCGTGCCCATATACGTGCGGACGGGAAAGCGGCTCGCGGCTCGCGCGACCGAGGTGTCGATGGTCTTCCAGCGACCGCCGCACCTGCCGTTCGCGGGCAAGCTCGCGCGCGACCTCCGCCCGGACACCTTGACCCTGCGGATCCAGCCGGACGAGGGGATCTCGCTCAGCTTCGGCGCGAAGGTCCCGGGACCCGCGTTCCGGGTGCGCACCGTCGCGATGGACTTCTCCTACGCGGAGGCGTTCCCGGGCGGCACGGCCGACGCCTACGAGCGGCTCCTCCTCGACGCGATGACCGGGGACGCGACGCTGTTCATCCGGAGCGACGAGGTGGACCAGGCCTGGGAGATCGTCGCTCCGATCCAGGAGGCCTTCCAGGAGGGCGAGCCCCCGCTCGCCCACTACCGCGCGGGCGGTTGGGGGCCGGTCGAGGCCGACCGCCTCATCGAGGGCGGCGGACGGCAGTGGCGGAACCCCTGACCACGCCTTCTCGACGCGCCTCCGCCGCGGGCGGGCCCGTGCGACCACGATCGGCGGCCCACCCGTGATCGGAGAGGTCGTCGTCGTCGACGACGTCCCCGCGGCCTACGCGCAGCTCGTCGCCGACGAGCTCGCCGCGCACCGCGCCCTGCGGGGCGACCCCACCCGCTCGTTCCGGCTCGCCTGCTCGGGAGGGTCCTCCGGTGCGCGCTGCGCGTCCGCGCTCGCAGCCCGCGAGGACCTCGATCTCTCCTCGGTCGCCTGCTACCTCGTCGACGAGAGGTGCGTCCCGAGCGACGCCCCGGAGTCCAACGCCCGTGCGATACGGGACGCGCTGGGCCGCCGCCTCGGCGAGCTCGAGTCGTTCGCCCCGATGTCGTGCGAGGACGGCCCCGACGCGTACGAGGCCCTCCTCCGCCCGGTGGTGCCGCTCGACCTCGTCCAGCTCGGGTTCGGCCCCGACGGTCACATCGCGTCGCTGTTCCCGGGCTCCGCTGCGCTCGACGTCACGGACCGCCTCGTCACGACGAACCTCGACCCGTCGGGGCGCAACCCGCTCCCCCGCATGACGATGACGTACGCCGTGCTCGCGACCGCGAAGCTCGCCGTCCTCGCCGTGACCGGGACCGAGAAGCGCGCTGCCCTCGCGGCGGTCGCGTCGGGCGAGGACCTCCCCGCGGCGCGGGTCCGCGCCCGTCGCGTCGTGTGGCTCTGCGACCGGGACGCCGCCGAGGGCGTGCTCGCGTGAGCGACGTCCCCGCCGGAGCCGCGCCCGAGGTCGAGGCGCTGATCGACGCTCTTCTCGACGCCGTCGGGGCGCGCCGGAACCGCGACCTGCATCGCTCCCTCGTGTCGAGCGCGCTCGGGCTCGCACGCAACGGCGCCTCCCGTCTCGACCTCAAGATCGCCCGCTCCGCGCTCACCGAGATGGCCGAGGCGTTCGCGATGTTCGCGCCCTACCGCGAGGCGCCGAAGGTCACGATCTTCGGGTCGGCCCGCACTGCCCCCTCGGACAACCTCTACGTCCTCACGCGGGAGCTCGCGCGCCAGCTTGCCGCGGCAGGCTGGATGGTCGTCACCGGCGCGGGCCCCGGCATCATGGCCGCGGGGAACGAGGGGGCCGGAGAGGAGATGGCCATCGGGGTCAACATCCGGCTCCCGTTCGAGGCCGCCGCGAACCCGTGGATCGCGGAGAACGAGAAGCTCGTCGAGATGAAGTACTTCTTCACGCGCAAGCTGATGCTCATGAAGGAGTCGACCGGCTTCCTCGTGCTCCCCGGGGGGTTCGGCACGCTCGACGAGGCCTTCGAGCTCCTGACGCTCGTCCAGACGGGCAAGGCCGAGCCCGCGCCCATCGTCCTCGTCGACACCCCGGGTGACGCCTACTGGGAGGCGTGGGAGCGGTTCGTCTCGGAGCAGGTGTACGGCAGGGGTCTCGCGGACCCGCTCGACGCGGCGCTCTACACGATCACCGCCGACGTCGACACGGCCATCGGGGAGCTGCTCGGGTTCCACCGGAACTACCACTCGCTGCGCTACGTGGGGACCACGCTCGTGGTACGTCTCGCGCACGCGCCGAGCGACGAGGAGCTCACGATGCTCTCCGCCGCGTTCGCCGACATCTGCTCGCCCCGGGGCATATGGCGCACCGGCCCCCTGCCCCCCGAGAGGGCGACCGACGACCACGTGGGCCTCCCGAGGATCGCGCTCGAGTTCGACCGCGTCCACAACGGTCGGCTCCGCCAGCTGATCGACGCGCTCAACGCCCTCGTCCCGGGGCCCGACCGGTCAACACGGTCTTCGGCCCTGCCGTAACCCTCCGTGGGCCGACGGGCGACGCTCCTTGCCGGGCCCGTTGGACACGAGGGAGCCCGACATGCCCGCACCGGACACCGGCGACCGAGAAGGAACGCCGACGTCGCACCGACGCTTCGCCCTTCGCGCCCGGGACGTGATCGCCGAGAGGGGCGGGTCCACCCGGACCGACGAGATCCTCGCCACGACCCCGTGGTCACGTCCGACGACCCCCGCTGCAGCCAGGGCCGCCGAGCGCGCGTCGACGCACGCCGCCCCCCGCTCGGAGCGAGCCGCCGCGCGCGCCGTCCGGTCCGCCCCCGCCAGCCAGTTGCGATCGAAGATCGCGGATGCTCCCGTCGGGCTCCGGGTCGCCGCTCTCGTCGCGGTGCTCGGAATCGTGGTCACGGCGTGCCTCGGCGCGGCGCTCCAGGGCCTCTCCTCCGCCAACTCCGGCGCCGTGGACGCGGGTGCGACGACGGGCGCCCTCGCCACCGAGCGCGCCGCCTACCAGAGCTGGCTCACGGACGCGAGCACGTCGAGCACGGTCGCCGCGGTCTCCTCGCTCCCGAGGACCGCGAGGAGCCTGCGCCTCCAGAACCTCACGATCGCGCAGGCGCGTCGCGCGTACGTCTCCGCGCGCTCGTCGCTCGCGACGCTCCGCCGCGACGCCGTGGCGCTCGCGCTCCCTCCCGCCTTCATCCGGCGAGTCGCGCGCACCGAGACGGACCTCGCGGGATACGAGCACGTCACGAGCATCGCCGCCGCGCGCGGCGACGCCGCTGGCGCGATCGATGCCACGACCCTCTCGGGCCTGAGGCTCTCCAGCCGGACCCGCGCCGACTTCGCCGCGCTCGCGAGCGAGCTCGCGTCGAGGGCTGCGGTGGCGACGGGCTCCGTCGTCTCGGCCGTGCACGGCGCGCTGCTCGAGCTCCTCGTGCTCGCGCTCGTGGGTGGCGCCCTCGCCGCCCTCGCGACCCGGATCGCGATTCGGTCGGTCACCGGTCCGCTCGCCGTCGTCGGAGCCACGCTCACGCGAGTCCTCGCGGGTGACATGACGGCGCGCACCGGCATCGATACCGCCGACGAGATCGGGACGGTCGCGCGAGCGCTCGACGCGGCCGTCGCGGCGCAGGGTCAGTCCAGCGAGCGGACCGCCCGCAGAAGCGCTGACCAGGTAGCCGCGGCACGCGACACCCGGGCGATCCTCGCCATCCTCGGCGCCGTGGGCGCCGCGACGGACCCGTCCGATGCCGTCGACGCAGCGGCCCGAATCGCCCGCGACAAGTGCGCGCTCGAATCCGTGCACGTCGCACCTGTCGACTCCGTCTCGGCGGCGTTCTCGATCACCGCACTCCCCTCAGGCGGATCGCTCGTGGCGCTTCCCGTGCGAACCGGAGCACGCACGCTCGTCTCGCTCGAGCTCGTGAGCGCAGAGGTCGTCGCGGAGGGCTCCCCGCGCGCGGATAGCTTCGCCGCGCTCCACGAGAACCTCCAGCTCGCGATCGACCGGCTCGTCGAGCGGGCCGAGGAGCACGCGGCCGCGAGCGAGCTGCGCGCGAAGCTCGACGCGATCCGCGCCGTCGTCGACGCCGCCGCTGCGGGCGATCTCACCGTCGCGGTCCCCGTCTCGGACGAGGGCCCGGCCGGCCGGCTCGGAGAGAGCCTGGAGGCGTTCCTCTCGGATCTCCGGGCGCGGATCCGCTCGATGGACGCGCACTCACAGGGCCTCGCGGGAGCGACCGAGGAGCTGAGCGCGACTGCATCGAAGCTCGCGGCAGGCGCCAAGGCGACGTCGGCTCAGGCGGGAGTCGTGTCCGCGACGTCGGAGGTCGTCGCCTCCTCAGTCGTCCGGCTGGCCGGCGCCGCCGAGGAGCTGGGCGCCTCCATCCGCGAGATCGCGGCCAGCGCGGCCGTCGCGTCCCGAGTCGCGACTCAGGCCGCCCAGGTCGCCTCCTCCACGAACGCGACGGTCGCGCAGCTCGGCTCCTCCTCCGCGGAGATCGGAGAGGTCGTCAAGGTGATAACGGCGATTGCCCAGCAGACGAACCTCCTCGCCCTCAACGCCACGATCGAGGCCGCCCGGGCGGGCGACGCGGGCAACGGGTTCGCGGTCGTCGCGAGCGAGGTGAAGGAGCTCGCCCGGGAGACCGCCCTCGCGACCGAGGGCATCTCCGCGAAGATCGAGGCGATCCAGGCCGACACCGGAGGAGCGGTCATCGCCATCGGGCAGATCTCCGAGATCATCGGCGAGATCAACGCCATCCAGGAGACGATCGCATCGGCTGTCGGGCAACAGACCGCGACGGCGAACGAGATCGCCCGGAGCGTGTCCGGAGCCGCCGAGGGCGCCGCGGAGATCACACAGCGCACCCTCGGCGTCGCAACGGCCGCGGACGCCGGCTCGGCCGCGGCCGCGGCCTCCGGGCACGCGGCCGGAGAGCTCGCCCGCATGGCCACCGAGCTCCAGGGTCTCGTCGGTCGCTTCCGGGTCTGACCCGACCGATCTCCGGGCCCGATGCCAGGGTCCGCCGGCGGGGACGCCCGCCCGAGGGCGCCTCCTCCACCTCGGATCAGGCGAGGAGTATCCTCCCGATCTCGTCGTCGCTCGCCCGCTCGATCCTCTGCTCGCGGAGGAAGCCGCGCTGCTCCCCGTCCTTGCCCCACCGCTCCACGAGGATCGAGCTCACCGAGATGGGCCGGCCGAAGCGCTCCGCCAGCACCCGGTGGGCGCGGGCGACGAACCCGAGCCCGGCGTCCACGACGAGCCGGTCGGCGACTATCCGCCCCGCGGGAGCCTCGACCGGCGCGTCGCGCACGAGCCACCACGCGGACTCGGCCGCGACGAGCGACGACGCCCGAGGCAGGAGGTACTCGATCCTCCAGTCCGACAGGAAGAGGTCGTGCTCGAACAGCATCGGCTCTGCCGCCGCCTCGAAGTTCACCCGGACGGCGTGCTGGTCGAACTGCTTCGCGATGCTCACCGCCGTGCTCCGGACGGTGCGGACGTCCCCGGTGACCTTGAAGGTCGCGTTCGCCGCGACCTCTCCTGCGCCGTAGCCGAGCCCTGCGACGAACGATCCCTCCACGTAGGTCGGCTGGGCCGTGACCGACGACTCGAACTCGGACCACGCGAGCGACGTCGCGCACTCCTTCGCGGCGCTGCGCAGCCGCCCCGGGCTCTTCATCGGCAGGCCGCCCTGAAAGCACGAGGCGACGATCGTCGCCGTCGGCATCTCCATGTGGCAAGTGTAGAGCGGCCGACACGCGGATTGTCCACGTATGCTGCTAGTTCGTTGGCAGGTGCGTCACCCGCCGTGGCGCGCCGCACACGTGCGGTGGCCCCGGGGTGGCTCCGCCCCGTGCAGGGAGGCGGCTACCCTGGCATGACCCGGAGGCGAGCCGGCGAGCGGGAGGTTTCGGGCCATGGCGACCAGTTCCCGTCCGCATGGACAGATCCGGGCCACGACGGCGGCGGGCCGCGCACGTCCGGCCGCGCGCGCCCGTACGGCCTCCCGGCCCGCGGTGCTGTTCGTCGAGTCCGAGGGCTGGGGAGCGTTCTACCAGCTCGCCTCCGCGATCCGGCGCCGAGGGCTCCGCGCCGTCCGCGTGAGCGCGGCTCCTCGGCCGCCCGCCTCCACGCGGGTTCCCCTCGTCTACAACTGGACGCACCACGTCAGCTCCGACCAGGATCTCGCCGGGCTCGCCGACATCGTCGCGAGCGAGGACGTCGTCGACGTCCAGTGCACGGAGCAGTTCGCCCCGACCGTGTACGGGCAGGCCTCCCGTTCCTTCCGGGCCCCCGAGACCCTCCGGGTGGAGCGGAGGGCCTCGGCTTGCGACAAGTGGGAGGTGTCCGCGCTGCTCGGAGCCGCGGGGATCGCCGTTCCCGCGACGCTCCCGTGCGCCGGAACGGATCCCGCCGAGGCCGTCGCGTCGCTCGGTCTGCCGCTCCTGCTGAAGCCACGCCTCGGATGGGGCGGGCACGGGGTGCACCTCCTGCGGACCGAGGCCGAGGTCGCGGACGCTCTCGCGACGTGTCCCGTCCGCGACGCCTCGTTCCTCGAGCGGTTCGTGGCTGGCCGCTACTGCCAGCTGAGCGTTCTCGCGGCGTCCGGAACCGTCGTGAGGGGCGCCGCGTGCGAGATCGCCGACCGGCGCTACGAGAACGGCCCCGCCTCCCGGATCGTCACGGTCGCGGGCGACTCCCTCCACGACGCCGCCCGGCGGGTCGTCGCCACGCTCGGGCTCGGCGGACTCGCGAACATGGGCGTCGTCCGCGACGAGTCCGACACGGTGTGGGTCCACGACGTCAACCCCCGCGTGTGGGGCTCCTTCTCGGCCTACGAGGAGGCAGGGGTCGACTTCGCCGGCTCCTACATCGACCTCCTCGAGGGATCGTGCGACCCGGGCCCCGTGTGGGCGCGCCCGGGCGTGAGCGCGGTCGTCGCGCCGAGCGACCTCGAGCAGGCCCTCCGGGCCCCGACGCGGCGCGAGCGGGTCCGGTCGGGCGCGTCGGTCGTCCGTGCCTACTCCCGGAAGTTCGGCTGGCGCTACGCGGCGCTCATGGCCGCGACCGCCACGACCTCCGCGCTCCCCCGGGTCGCGCCCGGAGGCGCCTGAACCGGCCGGCGCGCGGAGGAGCGCGCGTGCAGGGCTCGGGGAGCCGCGTCAGCGCCCGAAGTCGTCCTCGAGACGGACGATGTCGTCCTCGCCGAAGTACTCCCCGTGCTGCACCTCCACGAAGAGGAGCTCTTCGCCCCCGACGTTGGCCATCCGGTGGGCGACCCCGCGGCCGACGTCCACGACGGAGCCCGCGCCCACCGGCACGTCCTCGCCGTCGAGCGTCACGACCCCCTCGCCACGCACGACGAACCAGTGCTCGGCCCGCTTGGAGTGCGTCTGGTAGGAGAGCCGCTTGCCCGGCCGCACGACGATCTGCTTGACCTTGTGGTCCGGGGCATCGCTCAGCACCGTGTAGCTTCCCCACGGCCGTTCGTCGTGTTCTAGGTCCATCCCGCCATCATGCCCGACGCCACCCGTGCCCGGGAGCGGCGCCGTCCGGAGACAGCCCGCCGACTCGCAGCCCGCGCTCGCGCCGGCCGCCCGTGTCGCGGAGCGCTAGCGCGCCCGAGCCGCGTGGGCACGGCGACGGCGGGTCCCCGAACGGTCGCTCGTTCGGCCGCCGAGCGCGACGAACAGCGCGAGCCCTGCCGCGGCGACGAGCGCGGCGACGCGGCCGCGCGTGCCGAGCTCTGCCCGGAGCCACCCGAGAGCGTACGCGGGGTGGTTCACGAAGAGCTGCGGGAACCCGAGATACGGGACGGTCCTCGTGACGACGCCGACCACGTCGCGCCCCGTCGTCGGAGGGGAGAACACGTCCGGGGTGCTCTGGGGGTTGTCGCCCTTCGTGACGAAGTCACCGTTCGGACGGATCGCGATGAGCCGGTGCACCCACAACAGCCCGTTCGCGTGGAACTCGATGACCTCGCCCACGTGGTACGAGCGACGGGGCGAGATGAACACCATCGCGCCCGGAGGGATCGTGGGGTACATCGACGGCGTCGTGATGTACGCGTGGTTCGCGCGGGAGACCAGCGCGAAGCCCGCCGCGACCCCGACGACGACGAGCGCGGCCGACGCGTGCAGGACGCGCTGCCACCACGGGCGCGGCGTGCGCGCGCTCGCCG
>JAJZBW010000260.1 GCA_021798745.1 Actinomycetes bacterium | reverse complement strand
GCGACGGCGCGGCCCGAGACGCGGCACGGCGGGACGGTCGCACCTCGGCTCCTCCTCGCGGACGCGCGCGAGCTGCTCGCCGACGAGAGGATCCTCTCGACCTACGCGCATCTCGCCGCCCCGGACGAGCAGGTCGCGCTCGTCGCGTACGGTCCCGGGCTCGACCCGACCGAGTACGAGCGCTCCCTCCGGACGCTCGCGCGGCGCTGCGACGTCGACCTCGACGACGGGCCGCGGGTCCTCGTCGTGCTGCCCCCGGGCGACGACGCGGGCGCGCGGTCGGAGGTCGCCGAGAAGGTGGTCGCGATGCTGACCGCGCGGCCCGCGCCCGGTCCGTTCGCGTCCCTCCCCGTCCTGCGGCCGGGCGTGCCCGCGGACTGGGCCACGCTCCTCTCCGGGGACGACGCGCCCCGCGCGAGGAGCGTCTCGGGCCCGCTCGTGAGCGTCCTCGTCCCCGTGCACAACCACGCCCGATACCTCGGCCCGTGCCTCGACTCCGTGCTCTCGCAGACCTACGAGGACGTCGAGGTGCTCGTCGTCGACGACCGGTCGGCCGACGACGCCCTTCGCGTCGCCGCCCGCTACTCCCGGCTCGACGATCGCGTGCGGATCGTGGAGAACGCCCTCAACCTCGGGCTCGTCGGCAACCACCGCCGCTGCCTCGAGCTCGCGTCGGGCGAGTACGTGAAGTTCGTGCACGCCGACGACCTCCTGCGCCCGACCGCGGTCGAGCGGCTCGTCGGCGCGGCGCGCTCGCGTCCGGGCGTCGCGCTCGCGACGTCCGCCCGCGACGCCGTCGACGCCTCCGGGCGCGTGGTCGGCCCCGTCGCGACGACCTCCCGCCTCGCGGCGAGCGACACCGTGTTCGCGGGCGCGGCGGTCGCCGACCTCGTCCTCGAGCACGGGATCAACTTCGTCGGAGAGCCCTCGACGGTTCTGTTCCGCCGGGACGCGATGGATCCCGCGGAGTTCTCGAGCTTCCACGGACGCGAGTACACGTCGCTCCTCGACGTGTCGAGCTGGCTCGCGCTCTGCGAGCGCGGGGACCTCGCGTACGTCGCGGCGCCCCAGTCCGAGCTCCGCCTCCACGACGCGCAGTACGGCAAGGTCCTCGGCGGGGTCGTCGAGCACCTCGAGTGGCTCGAGCTGCTCGCGCAGGCCCACGCGACGGGCCGCCTCGCGGAGCCGGGGCGCTTCGCACGCGCTCTCGAGGGGATCGCGGCGCGTCTCGTCCACGCGTCGTTCGCCGCGGGCGGCGAGCGGGCGCCCGAGGTCGGAGCGGCGGTGCGGGACGCGCTCCGGCGCTCCTCCGAGGCACGCGTAGGCGCCGGGGCGACCGCGCTCGCGAGCTGAGGAGCGCGCCGCACCCGGCCGGTGCGACCACCCGTGCGATCAGCGGGCGGAGAAGTGGCCGACCACGACGTCCACGAACGCGTCCACGGAGCCGGCCGCGTGCGCGTAGCGCCTCGTGAACTCCTCGTGGAACTCCTCGGCGCCCCGACGCGCCCGCTCGAGCGCATCGCCGCCCTCGGACGTCCGGGCGACCCCGCGGCGGGCCGCGGGGTCGAAGCGCTCCAGCTCGTCGCTCGACCACTCCTGGCCGTCGACGAGGAGCACGGGGGTCGCGCACATGAGCGCCTCGGCGATGAGCGCCGTGAGCCAGTCGCAGCTCACGAGCGCGTCCGCGGCGCGCAGCGCGGCCGCCAGGTCTCTCTTCGTCGCCGGCCACGCGCGGGACACGGCGAGCGTGCCCGAGCGGTCGAGGTCCGGCGGCACGGTGCCCTTGCCGACCCACAGCAGCCGCCCCCGTCCCGGCCGGTCCTTCGGGAAGAACACCGTGGGGTCGACGATCGGAACCCACAGGACGGGGAGCGCCGGGTCTATCTGGGGGTCGTACGCGACGAGGAGGTCCTCGGGGCCCTCCTCCATCGCGCGACCTCCGTTCAGCCGCCCGGGACGGTTGAGCAGCCACCGCACGACGCGGCGCGCCCCGAGCGGGTTCCCGACGACGACCTCCGGGTAGATCGCGACGACGTCGTCCGGCAGGCTCCCGCGGAAGGAGGCCCGCGGCGTCCTCCACGCGTCGTTCACGATCCCCGCGGCCTCCATCGGGACCACGACTGCCTCGCAGCCGGTCGCGTTGAGGAGGTCGCACAGCCGGTGGAGGGCGACGCTACCGCCGGAGCCGCCCGTGTAGTCCGGTGCGAGGACCGCGAACCGGGCCCGGGGGCCCGAGGCGGGCGCGCGAGAGGCGGTCGGGACCCGGAGCCAGTCACCGTGCCCGCCGAGCGGGACTATCCGGGCGCCGTGGGTCACCGGACCGGGCTCGTGACAGTCGACGGGACCGAGCGCGAGAGCGCCCGCGCTCTCGACTCGACGGGCTCCGCCGGCGCCGGTGCGGAGCCGCACGGGCCGCGCCCCGTCGGCGAGAGCCGCGCGCACCTGCGCACGATCCGCGACGTCGAGCTCCTCTCCCGCGCGGAGCACGAGAGCGGGCACGTCGGCGCCCAGCAGCTCCCGGAGACGTTCCGCTGTGCACGGCTCGCCCGCCGAGAGCCACTCGACGCCGTCGATCGACGCGGGGGGGCCGTCCGGGGCCACCTCGAGGACGACGACTCGCTCCACCACCGCCGCCGCTCGCCGTGCCGTGGCGAGGGTCCGGAGGCGACCGCCGGCGAACGTCGTCGGATCGTCCGCGATGACGACGACTGCGAGACCCAGTCGCCCGGCGCACGCGTCGGGGCGGTCGACGAGCCCGCTCGCGGCGGCCTCGTCGAGCACCGCCTGCGACGCGCGCCGCCCGCCACCCCCCCGGTCGTCCTCCCCGCCGCCCGCCGAGGACGCGTCCGCGGCGTCGCACCAGAGCGAGCCGCGCAGCAGGACGCGGAGCGCGAGGACGTCGGCCCAGTCCGTCGATCCGCCGCAGGAGTGGCCGTCTCGCAGGCGCTCCTCTCCGACCGACGAGGCGCGCACGACGAACAGTGCCCCTCCGAGCGGCGGGCGCCCCGCCGCGAGGTCCGACGACGCGATCGACCGGCCGTCGAGGAGCGTGGGCACGGGTCCGCCGAGCCCTGCCCTCCCGGAGACCGCCACGGTGGCGACGGGGTTCGACTCGAGCCCCGCGACGCAGCGTGCGAGGCGACCGGAGGCGACCTCGTCGCTCCCGGAGGGAACGGGCGCGACGTAGGGGGTCGTCGCCGCGGCGAGCAGCGGGCCGGCGTCGCCGGCGGTCGCCTCCACGACCACGGCCCGCGCGCCCAGCGCCGCCGCG
>JAJZBW010000259.1 GCA_021798745.1 Actinomycetes bacterium | reverse complement strand
CGCTCGGGCTGCTACCTCGCGTGCTCCGGTGCGATCGCCGCTCCCGGCGGGGCGGACCGGTGCGCCGCGGCGACCGCGCTCCACGCCGCGTCGTCGAGTATGAGGCGGCTCGCCGGGAAGAGGTCGTACTCCTCGGTCTCTATGTGGTGGGCGAGGTCGTCGAGCTCTACGAGGAGGAGATCCCGTTCAGCCGGTCCGGCGGACCGAGTCGCGAGGATCCCCGAGCGGGCGCGCTCGTGGTCCGCGAGCAGCTCCGCGACGTACCAGTCGAACCCGTCGCGCGCGGCGAGATCGGCGAGGAGGCCTCGCTCCTCCTTCGCGAGATGGGGCCCGAGCGCGCCGGCGAGCGCGGCGAGCGCGGCGGTCGCCCGCGGCTCGTCCGCGGAGCCGAGAGCGTCCCGCAGCTCGCTCGCGAGCCGCGTGATCCGCTCGTGCTCGGCGGACAGCTCCCCGATCGGAGCGAGCTCCCGACAGTCGCAGTAGTCGCACATCGTCGAAGATCGTGCCGTCCGGAGCCGAGGGGGCGCCAGGGCCGAAGGTCCTGTCGTCCACCGCCCACCTCGCGTCGCCCGCCTCCCCGGGCGCGGCGACCGAGCGGCGACCGAGCGGACGCGGGACACTGTGGCTGCGCCCGTGGGTTGGCGGGGAGGGGAGGTGCGTCTCGCATGGATCGGGCGATCACCGGGCTCCACGAGGACGAGGTCGGGGACTGGGTCGCCGAGCTCTCGTGCGGTCACCGCCGCCACGTCGGGCGCGTGGCGCGGCTCGGGCCGGAGGAGCGCGTGCCCGACCCGGACGCGTGCACGGAGCAGGTGGCGGGGGTGCTCGGATGCCCGCTCTGTGACCGCATGGAGCCTCCGGACGGGCTGCGGCTCGAGCGGACGAGCCCGGAGTGGGACGAGCGCACGCTCCCGGCCGGGCTGCGCCGGGCGCACCGGCTCGCTCCGGGGACGTGGGCCACGATCACGGTCCGCTCGGGGGCGCTCCGTCTCCAGGTCGGCTCCGAGCCGCCGATCTCGGTCGAGCTGCGCCCGGGACCTGCCGTGCAGCACGTTCCGCCGGAGGTCCTGCACGAGATCGAGCCGCTCGGGCCCGTGCGGTTCGTGGTCGCATTCCACTCGCTCGCCGCGGCCGGCGAGCCCGAGCGAGAGGTCGGGGACGGCACGGCTCGGGAGGGTGGCCCGCGCGGGAGGGTCACGGGCACGGACGAGCGGCCCGCGTCCCGGGCGGCCGACCCGTACGGGGACGAGGAGGACGAGGGAGGGGACCCGGCGTGCTGGGCCGCGCTCGTGTGCCCCGAGTGCGGGACGCTCTCGACGGACGGGTCCCACCGGCCGGGCTGCGCCGCGTGCGGATGACCGGCGCCGGGCGACGGCCGGCTGTCGCGGCGGTGTCGGCGGCGCGCGTCTACGACTCGACCGACCCGGGCGCGGTGCGGGTGCTCGTCGATCGCCTCTGGCCCCGTGGCGTGAGACGGGTCGGGGCCCCGTTCGACGAGTGGGAGCCGAGCGTCGCGCCGAGCTCGGCGCTGCGCACCTGGTACGGGCATCGGGCGGACCGGTTCCCCGAGTTCGCGGCGCGCTACCGCGAGGAGCTCGCGACGCCCGAGGCGCTCGCCGCGCTCGCCGCCCTCCGGTCGCGGGCGGGCGACGCGCCTCTCGTGGTGCTCACGGCGACGCGCGACCTCGAGCACTCGTCCGCCGCGGTGCTCCGCGACGTGCTCGCCGGTCGAGCGTCCCGACCGTCCGGCGCGCGTCGCACGGAGCGGGAGCGCTCGGTCGAACGTCCGGGCGGGGCCGACGGGAGGACGTAGCCGAGCCCGCGGGCGCCGCGTGCGTCGCGCGGGCACCCGAGCGGTCAGGAAGGGCCGACGACCCCCGACTCGTACGCGACGACGACGAGCTGGGCACGGTCGCGGGCGCCGAGCTTCGCGAGGAGGCGGCTCACGTGCGTCTTCGCGGTCGCGGTGCTCATGTGGAGCGAGTCGGCGATCTCCGAGTTCGAGCGCCCCTGGGCGACGAGCCCGAGCACCTCGCGCTCGCGTGCGGTGATCGAGTCGAGGCGCGGGTCGGGACGAGAGGGCCGCGGCGCCCGGCCGACGAACTCCTCGATGAGCGTGCGCGTGACGCTCGGGGACAAGAGCGCGTTGCCGGCCGCGACGACCCGGACCGCGTCGAGCAGGTCCTCGGGCGGGGTGTCCTTCAAGAGGAACCCGCTCGCTCCCGCGCGAAGGGCCGCGTAGACGTACTCGTCGAGCTCGAAGGTCGTGAGGATGATGACGCGGCTCTCGATCCCCGGGGTGGCAAGGACCTGCCGCGTCGCCTCGAGGCCGTCCATCTCGGGCATGCGGATGTCCATGAGGACGACGTCGGGGCGTGTCGAGCGCACGACGCGCACGGCCTCCGCGCCGTCTGCGGCCTCCCCGAGGACCGCGAGGTCGGGCGAGGAGTCGAGGAGCACGCGGAAGCCCGCGCGCACGAGCGTCTGGTCGTCGACGACGACGACGCCGATCACGCCGTCGCGACCCGGTCGAGGGGGAGGCGGGCGACGACCGCGAAGCCGCCGCCCGAGCGGTCGCCGACCTCGAGCGTCCCGCCGAACAGAAGGACGCGCTCGCGCATCCCGACGATCCCGTGGTGGGTGCTCCCGTCGGGGTCGGCGCGCGGGGCGCCGCCGCGGCCCGTGTCCGCGACCTCGACGACGAGCGTGCCCGCGTCGGCCGTGACCGCCACACGCGCCTCGGCGGGTCCCGCGTGCTTCACGACGTTCGTGAGCGCCTCCTGGACGATCCGGTAGACGGAGAGCTCCGCGCTCGGAGAGAGCGCGCGCACCGCGCGCTCGTCGACGACGAGCGCGACGGGCACCCCGGCCCCGCGCACGTGGTCCGCGAGCCGGGCGAGGGTCGCGACCCCCGGAGCGGGGTCGAGCGAGGCGGGCCGCTGCTCGTCGCGGCGAAGGACGCCGAGCATCCGGCGGAGCTCGTCGAGCGCTGCCCTGCTCGTCGACTCGACGGCCGCGAGCGCGGACTTCGCCTCCTTCGGGTTCGTCTCGATCACGTGGCGTCCGACCCCCGACTGCACGGCGATGACGCTGAGCGAGTGCGCGACGACGTCGTGGAGCTCGCGCGCGATCTCGAGCCGCTCCTCGGCGACCGAGCGCTGCGCGCGCTCGAGGATCTCCCGCTGGCGCTGCGCCGCCTGCTCCGCGAGCCCCGCGACGTAGACGCGTCGCACCCGGACGCTGTCGCCGACGAACCAGGCCGCGACCGCGAC
>JAJZBW010000258.1 GCA_021798745.1 Actinomycetes bacterium | reverse complement strand
GGGGTCGTCGGGCCGCATCGCTGCGGCGGGGTCGTCGGGCCGCATCGCTGCGGCGGGGTCGTCGGGCCGCATCGCTGCGGCGGGGTCGTCGGGCCGCATCGCTGCGGCGGGGTCGGGGCTAGAAGCCGGAATAGACGGTCTTCGTGTCCGTGAAGAAGTCGAGCGCCTGGCGCCCGCCCTCGGGGAACGCGCCCGAGCTCGACGCCTTCCACCCGCCGAACGGCGGGGCGACGCCGTTCCCGGTCGTGCGACGGTTCACCTTGACGATCCCGCAGCGGGCCTCGCGCGCGAAGCGGGTCGCGCTCGCGAGGTTCGTCGTGTGGACCGCCGTGACGAGCCCGTGCGCGTCGGCGTTCACCGCGGCGATCCCCTCGTCGAGGTGGTCGATCGGGGCGATCGAGAGCATCGGTCCGAAGATCTCACGCGTGACCGCCGGATGGTCGTCCGCGAGCCCCGCGAACACACGGGGCTCGACGAAGTACCCGCCACCTTCGAGAGCGTCGAGGTCGACCGCCGCGACGCCGACCGGCTCGCCGCCCGCGTCGAGCGCCGCGCGCGCGAGCGCGCCGAGCCGCTCGAACTGGGCGCGCGTCGCGACCGGGCCGCAGCTCACGCCCGGCGTCGCACCGTCCCCGACCCGGACCCGTGCGAGCTCGGCGGCGACCGCCGCCTTGAAGTCCTCGAACACCGACGCCTCCACGAGCGCGCGGTCGGTCGCGGTGCACGCCTGCCCGGCGAGCCCGATCCCACCGCGCACGACAGCGGACGCTGCCCTCGCCACGTCCGCGTCCGCGCACACGACCACGAGGTTGTGCCCGCCGAGCTCCAGCTGGACACGGACCCCGGCACGGGCGCGACGCCGGATCACCTCGCCCGCCTCGTCCGAGCCCGTGAACGTCAGCGCCGCGACGCGGGGGTCGGCGACGAGCGCCTGCATCGCCTCGTCCTCCGAACCCTGCACGAGCTGCACGAGATCGTCCGGAAGGCCCGCCTCCTGGAAGACGCGCACGAGCGCGGACCCGACTGCAGGAGTCGCGGGCGAGGGCTTGAGCACGACCGCGTTCCCCGCAGCGAGCGCAGGCGCGATCTTGCGTGCGGGAAGCGACAGGGGGAAGTTCCACGGGGAGATCGCGACGACCACTCCGAGGGGGGCACGGAGCGTGTAGGTGAACGTGTCGACCTCCTCCTCCGGGAAGGTCGCGCCCTCGACCTGGAAGGAGAGCTGGGACGCGAAGTGGAACTGCTCCGCGGCCTTCTGCACCTCGCCGCGGCTCTCGGCGAGGGTCTTCCCCTCCTCCCGGGTCACGAGCTCGACGAGCTCGTTCGTCTCCCGTGCGAGCGCGTGGGCGACGCCGCCGATGAGGGTCGCCCGCTGCCCGGGCGGGAGCGCGGCCCAGTGCGCCTGCGCCTCGACCGCCCGCGCGAGGATCTCCCCGACCTCCGTGGCCGAGGTCTGCGCGAAGGTTCCGACGACCTCGTCGGGACGGGCCGGGTTCTCCGAGACGAGAGCGGACGCGCCCATCACGCCTCCTTCACGAACTGGTCACGGTCCGCTCCGCACAGCGGGCACCACCTCGGCGGCTCCGGCGCCTCGTGGATGTAGCCGCACACGAGGCACCTCCACCGGTACACGACTCCGTCCTCGCTCTCGATCCTGCGGAGCCCCTCCTCGACGGTGAGCGTGGGATCGTCCTCCAGGACGAGGCGCACGCCCGCGGCGATCTCGTCGTCGTCGAGGACGTCGATCTCGAGGGGCGACAACGGCGCGTCAACGGGCGGCATCGTCGCTCCTCGGCCGGCCGCCACTTCTGTCAGACGTCACCGTGCTGGCGCACGACCTCGCGGTACAGCCCGTCCATGTACATCCAACGCATCTCCGTCGCCTGGTGGACGAGGCCGAGGCAGCGCTTCTCGTCCTCCGGAGTCGTCGCGTACTTCTCGACGATCTGGTATCCGCGCTCGCCGTGGATCACGTCGGAGGAGATGTGCACCTCGAAGAAGATGGTCTCCTCCTCGCTGAACCCGTACGTGTCGCGGAGGACCGGCATCTGGCGGATGTAGATCCCGGGCGTCTGCGACTCGAGCCCCACGATGAGCGCTGCGGACGCGCCGAGGAAGTCGTGGCTCTTCGCAAGCGTCTCGCACCAGTAGCGCAGCCCGTTCGTCGTCGGGAGCGCCGGGGTCGAGAGGATGCGGTCGCGGCTCCACCCGCACGCCTCGCCGAATCGGATGAGCAGCTCGGTGTGCGGGGTACCCATCTCCTCCTCCCACATGTTCTGGAGGAGGAAGTCGCGCGCGTCCTTGTGGGGACAGTCCGCGAACATCGCCCCGAGCCACTCGGAGAAGTGCCCGACGTAGTGGAGGTGCTGGGCGACCCAGAACGCGAAGTGGTCCTTCGTGAGGCGGCCCTCGGACCAGGCGAGGGAGAACGGGCTCACCTGGCTGTGCTTGCCCGCCACCGCCTCTTCGAGCCGCAGGCGGAACTCGCTCTTCTCCTCCTGCGACGGGGGGGCGATCGTCATCGACATGGGAGTGCTTCCTTTCTCGCCGAGGCTCCGCCCAGTGTCATCGCGCGGGCCCCGCAGCGGGAATGGAAACTCTGCACGAAAGTTCAGGCGGCTTCTGGGCACGACGCACAGCGCACGCGCCCGACCCGGGACGGAGCGAGGTCAGCTCCGCGGACGGGGTGCCCGCCCGGCTCGAGGGCTCCCCGAGCCCTTCGGGGCGAGCGTGCGCACGTACGACGCGCCCTCGCCCACCCACCGCTCGAGCGCCGCGCGCGTCTCCAGCTGCTCCGACGCGACGCGCAGCCAACCGTTCAACGGTCGGTCCCGCATCACCGCCCGTGCCGCCCCCGGCTCCGACGCGAGCTCGTCGGAGCGGCTGGGGTCCACGCGCACGAGCACGCCCCCGTTCCCGCTCACGGCGATCGCGAGATGGCCCGACAGGAGGAAGCCGATCCCGCCGAACATCCTCACCTCGTCGACCTCGCGCTCGGCGCCGAGCAGCTCGCGGATGCGGTCGGCGAGGTGCTCGTCGTAGGGCACCGCGACAAGCGTACGCGTCCCGCGCCGGCGCGTCGCCGGTGCGACCAGCGGCTCACGGCTGCGCGAGGAGCGCGGCTCCCCGGGGCACGGCCTCCCGGCGCGCACGGCTCGGCCGTTAGCGCCCTGTTAGTAGCTGTCGCGTTTTTCCGCCCAGCGCGATTACGCGGTCACCGGCTCGGTGAGGCGGCGTAGCAGGAGCCGGCTGTGGGCTGCCCATACGAAGCCCTCGGTGACGATCGGGT
>JAJZBW010000001.1 GCA_021798745.1 Actinomycetes bacterium | reverse complement strand
CGGCGGTGTCGGGAGCGGCCGGGCGGGGCGGCCGCTGCGGTCGCGCGGGAGGCCTCACCGGCGCGGGGCTCCGACGAGGCGCGCGTCCGTGTCCACGATGGGCCTCTCCGAGCGGGCGAGGCGGTGCTCGACGAGGAACGACCGCCCGCCGACCTTCCAGAGAGCGACGCCCCTCCCGAGCCGACCGACCGTGCGCGCCTCCTGATCCGAGAGGCCGAGCACCGACGCGGCGGCGCCGATCTCTGCCGGGGGCTGCGCGTAGCAGACGACCGTCTCGCAGTCCGCCACCAGCCCCTGCGCGACCCGGCTGAGGGCGCTCCCCTCGTCGCCGACCGCGGCGAGGTCGGACACCCTGTGGAGCACGGCGAGGTTCGCGAGCCCCCGCGACCGCGCGAGCTTCCAGGACGACTGGAGGTAGCGGGCGGCCCCGAGGTTCGCGAGGACCGCCCACGCCTCGTCCACGACGAGGATCGTGCGGCCGCCACCCGCGGAGCGGGTCGTCCGCTCGAGGGCGGCTGCCGCGCAGGTCACGAGCACCCCGAGCGCGGGCGAGTCGTACACGGCCGAGAGGTCGAGGACGACGACCGGGGAGCCGAGGTCGACCCCCGGGCTCGTCGGACCGTCGAACATGCCGCGGAGCTCGCCGTGGACGAGCCGGCGGAGCTCGAGCGCGAGGTCGAGCGTCCCCGAGCGGAGCTCCGAGTCGGGGGTCCCTATCGCACGGCCCTCTCCCGGCGAGGGCGAGAGCAGCGCGTCGACGACCTCGGGGATCGTCGGCTCCCGGCCGCGCCTCGCGACGGCCGAGAGAGCGAGCTCGACACCCGTGTGCTCGAGGGGGGTGAGCTCCCGCCGGAGCGCCGCGGCCGACAGGGCGGCGCACCGCGCGAGCGCGCCGCGAGCCACCCCACGGCCGTCGTCGCGCTCGGCGGGACCGACCTCGAGGGGGTTCACACGTAGCCTCCCGTCGGGCGCGAGCGCCACGGGAGCCGACCCGAGCGCCCGTGCGAGCGGCCCGTACTCCCCCTTCGGGTCGAGCACGACGACCCGGCGCCCGAATGCCGCCTGGCGGAACAGGTAGGTCTTCACGAGCGCGCTCTTCCCCCGCCCGATCTGGCCGAGCACGAGCATGTTCGGGTTCGTGAGAGCCCCGTGCGCGTACAGCTCGAACGGGTCGTGGACGAACGCCGCTCCGAACAGGTCCCTGCCGACGAGAACCCCTCCGGCCGGAAGCGCCCGGCTCGCGGCGAGCGGGTACGCGGCCCCGAGCTGCGCGGTCGTCGCCTCGTGCACCGGGATCCTCACGCGCACCCCCGGCCGAGCGGGAGCGTGAACGTCATCGCGTCGCCCTGCGCCCCGTAGAGGCGGCGGAGCTCCACGCGAGAGAGCGCGGCGGCCTGCTCGACGCGCGCGCACGCCCCCTCGAGCGCTCCGGGGTCCGTGACCGTGACCGTGACGTACCCCGAGAACCGGTACGCGGCGTGCCCCTCCGCGAGCTCGTCCTCCCGGCGGACGACCGCCTCGTGCTCCCGGTGGCGACGTGCGGAGGTCGCGAACCCGTGCCGTCTCCGGAGCTCGGCGTCCGCGACCGTCGAGGTGCGCGCGTGCTCCGCGGCTCGGATGGCTCGCCGCGACGGGACGCTCGCCATCACGACCGACACGGAGCGCCTCTGCGGGCAACCGACGAGGAGGGGGAGGAGGAAGTCGTGGGCGACGTCCGTGCGCGGCCACTCCGCTATCCAGTACGTCGCGTGCCACGTCCCGTCCGTCCGAGCGGCGGACCACGAGACGTCGACCGCGGAGGGCCAGGGCCACGCGACGGGGCCGGACCCCGGGATCTCGTCGAAGCTCCTCCGGAGGAGCGCCGCGAGCCCGGCGCGCGAGAGCACCCCGTCGACCGGGATCGAGGCGTCCCGGCAGCGCTGCTCCAGTCGGGACACGCACTCGGCGAGCACGGACGACGACGGGCGCGCCCCACGGACCGTGCAGACGAGAAAGAGCTCGTGGCGGAGCAGACCCGAGCCCTCGTCGGCGAGGAGCTCCTCGTAGGAGTGCCGGGCGGCGGCGACTCCCGGAGATCCGGCCTCGTCCGCCCCGTGGAGGGCGAGGTGCTGCCGGAGCGCCTCGCCCCGGTCCGGAAGCGCGCGCTCGACCCACTGGAGCCTGTGGATCGGCGAGGACTCGCCGGACATCGCCGAGAGCACCCCCGACCACGACGCGACGCGACGCGCCCGCTCCTGCTCGTCGAGGAGGGCGAACGAGTCGGAGCCGAGCGAGAGGACTGCGGTGGACGTCCCCGAGCGCCGGTCGCGGAGCGCGCCGAACGGGCCCCCGACCGACGGCCCCTCGAGCTCGTGGAGCTCGAGGGAGGAGAAGGGACCTGGCGGACGGGCGCCCCTCGCCGGCGCACCCCTCGCCACGACGGACCTCCGGCGGCCGAGCACGCTCGTCAGCGCGTACCGGGCGGCGAGCGGCACCCACTCGTCCGCGGTCCTCCCCCTCACGGGGACGAACGCCGCGGCGACCCCGCACGCGACGAGCACGGCAGCGGCCGCTCCTCCCGCCGACCCGTGCACGGAGCGGACGACCGCCACCGCGGCGACGAAGGCGCTCGCGGCGACGAGGACCTGGGGAGCACGGGCCCCCGCGACGAGCCCTCGCCTGTCCCGCGGACCGAAGCGGTACCGGGCGGGCTCGTGCGGGCTCATTCGACGCCCGCCTCTCGCCCGGAGCCGCGTCGGGACTCGGCGGCCAGTCGAGCCGCCAGCTCCTGGACCTCGGGCGACGAGAGGTCGACGATCTGGAGCCCGGGCACGTCGTCCACGACCGCGGCCGCACCGGCCGGGAAGCGACCTCCCGGCGCTCCCGCGAGCCCACCTCCGGTCGCGCCCGAGAGGGCGCCCGCCGCGAACGACGACGCGCTCCATGCGACCGCGGGCGCCCGCGCCGCGGACGAGGCCACCCGCCGACCGGTCCCCTCGAGATGGGAGACGGCGCCGGCCTCGACGACGGGCACGAGCCGCAGCACGGCGAACGGCGCGAACGTCGCGAGGAGCAGGAGCGCGACGCCCTCGACCGCTCCGGAGGCGCCGCTCCCCTGCACGAACGTCGTCCCGGCGAGCGCGAGGACCCCGGCGACCGCGACCTTCGCGAACACGAGCGCGAGGATGGTCTCGCCGAGCCGGCGCGCCCAGTGCGCCGTCGCCGGCCACACGAGCCCCGCGAGCGCGAGCGGGACGAACAGGGTCGCTGCCGCGACGGCCGCGGCACGCACCGCGAGCTCCACCCACAAAAGGAGTGCGACCGCCGTCGCGACGAGCGCCAGCGCGAGCGCCGCGAACCCTCCGAGGACCGGCCCGCCGCCCGTGACGAACGAGCCAAGGGTGAGGTCCGCGACGAGTGCCCCGACGAACCCGTCCACGGGGTGCCCCGCGACGGCGAGGAGCGCTCCGCTCGTGGCGTCCGCGAGCTGGAGACAGAGCGAGACGACGCCGACGGCGGCCCCGGCGAGCAGGATCGCGACCGGCAGACGGAGCAGCGCCGACCTCAGGAGCCCCGCGAGGTCCTGGTGGACGACGGAGCGGATCACCGAGAGGAGGAGGAGCGGGAGGCTGAGCGCCGCGGAGATCGCGGTCATGGTCGCGTACTCCCCGAGGAAGCCCGTCCCGAGGACCGGGGTGGTCGTCGCGCCGAGCAGCCCCCCGAGCGCGGAGAGCACCGTGCCCGCGCCCGACGCGACCCAGCGCGTTATCTCACCGAGCACCGTGTCCACGACGGCCCGCACGATCCCGGGTCCGATGCCGAGCACGGACGCGACCGGCGCCGCGGCCGCCCACGCGGCGCTCAATGGACGCTCTGTCCGGCGTTGAACAGGAACGACAGCACCTGGGGGGCCGCTCCGATGACGAGCGCGGCTGCCCCGGACACGAGGACGGCGCGCCGTCCCGTCGAGGCGTGCTGGTAGTTGTTCGTGTGCGCCCCGAGCGCCCACGTGGCCGCCCCGACCACGAGGCCGACGAGCGAGGCGACGAGGCCCCACCAGCCGAGCCCGTTCACGAGGCTCTGGATGACCGAGCTCCCGGGCAACGACGACGCGCTCGGGTCGAGCGATATCGTCGAGGCCGCGAGCAGGCGGGCCGCGGTCGGCATGGCGACGGTGTGCACCGGGAACCTCCTTCGTCCCCGCGACACGGCGCGGGGATCGCGGACGAGGACGCCCGCCGCGTGCCGCGCACGCGGCACGCCGGACGACGATCTCGGCCGCGACCCGGAGCGCCGGGTCCCTGCCGGACGACGACCCTACGCGGGCCCGTCCCGTCCCCTCTACCGCCAGGTGATCCGCGGCCGTTTGCAAGCTGCAATGCTGGTTGCGTGCCGATCGTCCCCTCGCACCCGTGCTAGCCGAGCTCGGCGTACCGACCTACGGGGTCGTGCTCGCGGCGCTCGTCGTGGTCGCGGTCGCCGCCGCGGGGTACGCGCTCGGGAGCCGGCGCGGCGTCGCCGCGCTCCGGCAGAGGCTCGCCGCGCTCGGGAGCAGGCTCGGGGCCGACAACCCCCCCGACGAGCCGGCGGAGCTCGAGGACGCCCTCGTGTTCGTCGAGCGTGCGACGGACCACGCAGCGGAGGCCGTCGCGGAGTCGAGCGCCGACGCGATCCGGCTGAGGCGAGCCCTCGACACCCTCCCCCAGGCGGTGATCGTGTGCGACGAGAGGGGTGCTCCGGTGTTCCACAACGCCCGCGCCGTCACTCTCATGGGGAACCGCCACGGCGACGCCCTCGCGGCACAGGCCGTCGACGAGCTCCTCGCGGCGACGGGACCGGGGGCGTCCGAGGAGCGAACGCTCGAGCTCTACGGCCCTCCGCGGAGGACCCTCGCGGTCCGCACGATGAGCCTCGACAACGGGCAGAGGACGCTCGGGGTGATCGCGGTCATCGAGGACGTCTCGGAGCGCCGACGGCTCGAGGAGGTCCGACGCGACTTCGTCGCGAACGTGAGCCACGAGCTGAAGACGCCGATGGGCGCGCTCGGTCTGCTCGCGGAGACGCTCCTCGCGGAGACCGAGCCGGAGGTGTCGCGTCGTCTCGCGGAGCGGGTCCACAACGAGGCGTTCCGGATCTCGCGGGTGATCGACGACCTGCTCGACCTCACGCGGATCGAGAGCGAGGAGTCGCCGCCGCGTGAGCCGGTCCTCGTGAACCTCGTGATGGCCGAGGCCGCAGAGCGCGTGCGCGCCTCGGCGGAGCAGCGCTCCGTCGAGGTGCGTCTCGACGAGCCCACCCCGCCGGTCGCCGTGCTCGGCGACCGCAGGCAGCTCACCTCTGCCGTGTACAACCTCCTCGAGAACGCCGTGAAGTTCTCCTACGAGCGGGGGGTCGTCGTCGTGGTCGGCAAGGCCGAGGGCGAGGACGTCGTGATCACGGTCACGGACACCGGGATCGGGATACCGGCACGCGACCTCGAGCGCGTCTTCGAGCGCTTCTACCGGGTGGACCACGGTCGGAGCCGCCAGACGGGGGGCACGGGGCTCGGGCTCGCGATCACCCGGCACGTCGCGCAGAACCACCACGGGTCGGTGCGTGTCGAGTCCCGCGAGGGCGAGGGATCGACCTTCACGCTCGTGCTCCCCGTGCAGGGCCGGGGCGAGCAGTGACCCCCCCGGTCGACCCGACGGGCGGAGGCACCCGGCCGGTCAAGGTGCTGCTCGCCGAAGACGAGGAGTCCTTCGTCGACGCGCTCGTGGTCGGGCTCGAGCGGGAGGGCTTCTCCGTCGTCGTCGCTCGAGACGGAGCGGAGGCGCTCCGGTGCTTCGACGCGCACGTCCCCGACCTCGTGCTCCTCGACGTGATGCTCCCGAAGCTGTCCGGGCTCGACGTGTGCCGGTCGATACGCGCGCGCTCGAGCGTCCCGATAATCATGGTCACGGCGAAGTCGACGGAGATCGACACGGTGGTCGGGCTCGAGGTCGGCGCGGACGACTACGTCGCCAAGCCGTACCGGCTGCGCGAGCTCGTGTCCCGGATGCGCGCCGTGCTCCGTCGGACGCCTCGCGACCTCATGATCACGGGAACGCTGCCCGCCGCGACCCCCGTCGCCCTCCCCGCGTCCGAGCCCCCGAGCACGGTGCTCGAGGTCGGGGAGGTGCGCCTCGACCCCGACCGCCACGAGTGCATCGTGCGCGGCACCGAGGTGCAGCTGCCGCTCAAGGAGTTCGAGCTCCTCGAGGCGCTCCTCGGGAGCGCGGGACGGGTCGTGACGCGCGACGCGCTCATCGACCGCGTCTGGGGGCTCGACTACGTCGGCGACACGAAGACGCTCGACGTGCACGTGAAGCGACTCCGGTCGCGCATCGAGCTGGACCCCTCGAAGCCGGCGCTCATCACGACGATCCGCGGGCTCGGCTACCGGTTCGAGGTCCCCCGCCGGCGCTGAGGGGCGGGGTCGGCGCTGCGGGACGGGCGCGGCTCTCCGGTAGCCTTCGCGGCGTGCCGGCCGTCGAGGTGGAAGCGCTGCGCGTCTCGTTCGGGCCCGTCGTCGCCGTGCAGGACGTCTCGTTCGCGGCCGAGCCCGGCGAGGTCGTCGCGCTCATCGGGCCGAACGGAGCGGGGAAGACGACGACCGTCGAGACCCTCGAGGGGTACAGGCGCCCGAGCGCGGGCCGGGTCCGGGTTCTCGGGCTCGACCCCGTCGCGGACCGCCGGACGCTCGCCCCCCGGATCGGGGTGATGCTCCAGGACGGTGGGAGCTACCCGGTCCTCTCCCCCGAGCGCGCGATCCGCCTGTTCGCCTCCTACTACGACGAGGCCCGCGACCCCGCGGAGCTCGTCGAGCTCACCGGGCTCGCATCCGTGGCGTCCACCCCCGCGAAGCGGCTCTCGGGGGGCGAGCGCAAGCGGCTCGCGCTCGCGCTCGCTCTCGTCGGGCGCCCGCGCGTCGCGTTCCTCGACGAGCCGACCGCGGGGGTCGACCCCGCCGGGCGCCTCGTCGTGCGCGAGATCGTGTCCTCGCTGCGAGAGGACGGGGTGTGCGTGCTGCTCACGACCCACGAGCTCGCGGAGGCCGAGCGGGTCGCGGACAGGGTCGTCATCGTCGACCACGGTCGCGTCGTCGCGTCGGGGCGCCCCGGTGACCTCGTGACCGGAGGGCGCGACGTCCGGTTCTCGGCTCCCGCCGGGATCGACGTGGCCGCGCTCGCGTCGGCCCTCGAGGCGGCCGTCGCCGAGGTCGCGCCCGGCGAGTACCGGGTCGACGCCCCCCCGACGCCCACGACCGTCGCGGCGCTCACGGCCTGGCTGGCCGAGAGCGACCTGCCACTCGCGGATCTCCGCGCGGGACGCCAGACTCTCGAGGACGTGTTCTTCCGCCTCGTCTCCGAGCGTGCAGGCAGCGACGGGCCCGGCGAGCACGCGGGCGACGAACCGGTGGACCAGTGAGCCGGCGGGCGCTTCGCGCCCAGACGGTCGAGGAGCTCCGGATGACCGTCGGGCAGGGCGAGCGCCTCCTCGTGACGTTCGTGATCCCGGTGCTCGGTCTCGTGCTGTTCTCGGCCGTCCCGATCGTCGCCACGGACACCGCGTCCCGCGTGGACTTCTTCGCTCCCGGCGTGCTCGGCCTCGCGGTCGTGTCGACCTCGATGGTGAACCTCGGCATCGCGACGGGCTTCGAGCGCGGCTGGGGCGTTCTGAAGCGGCTCGGGACGACCCCGCTCCGGAGCTCGACGCTCCTCCTCGCGAAGATGCTCGCCGTCCTCGCCGTCGAGGTCGTCCAGGTCGTGCTCCTCGGCGCGATCGCCGCCGGTCTCGGCTGGCGGCCCCACGGGTCCGTGGGGCTCGCGGTCGCGGCGGAGCTCCTCGGGACGGCGGCGTTCGCGGGGATCGGCTTCCTCCTCGCGGGGACGCTCCGGGCGGAGGTGACCCTGGCGGTCGCGAACGGCCTCTACGTGGTCATGCTCGGGATCAGCGGGATCATGTTCCCGCTCCGCAGGCTCGGGGGGTTCGCCGCGGTCGCCCGGCTCCTTCCCGCCGCGGCGCTCACCGACGTGCTCCACCCGGCGCTGACCGGCGGGGTCGGGGTGCCCGTCGAGGGATGGATCGTCCTCGCCCTGTGGGCGGTCGCGACGCCGGTGGTCGCCGCGGCGACGTTCCGGTTCGAGTGAGCGACGTCCCGGCTCGCGCGGACGGGGCACCTCGGGCCGACGGGGCGGCGCGTGCGCGTGCGCGTGCGCGGAGCGCACGGGCGGCTCGACGCAGTGGCCGCGCCTCGGCGCGCTCCCTACGATGAGGACGACGTGCGACTCCCCCGCGTGAGCCCCCTGCTGTTCCGCCGTCTCGCGATCGCCGCGGCCGTCTGCTACGCGCTCCTCGTCGTGACGGGCGGGGCGGTCCGTCTCACGGGCTCCGGGCTCGGGTGCCTCGACTGGCCGACCTGCTCCCGCTCGAGCGTCACCCCCGCGGTGTCGTTCCACCCGCTCGTCGAGTTCTCGAACAGGATGGTGAGCGTCGCGGTGACCGTCCTCTCGGCGGCGACGTTCCTCGCGTCGCTCGCGACCCGCCCGCGGCGACGCGACGCCGTGATCCTGTCCTCCGGCCTCGTCGCGGGGATCCTCGGCCAGATCGTGATCGGCGGGATCGTCGTGCTCACGAAGCTCGACCCGTACTGGGTCGCGGTCCACTTCCTCCTCACGCTCGCCGTGCTCGCGGACGCGATCGTGCTCAGCACGCGGACGCGGGTGGCTCCCGGACGGCGCGTCCCGGTCGTCGGGAGCGACCTCGTGTGGCTCGCGCGCGTCCTTCTCCTGACGATCTCCGTCCTCGTGGTCGCGGGCACGTTCGTGACGGGCTCGGGACCGCACGCAGGAGGCCCGGGCGCGATCCGGATACCGATCGCGTTCCGGGACATGGCGGAGCTCCACGCGGACATCGCGCTGTTCCTCGTCGGCGCGACGCTCGCGACGGTGTTCGCGCTCCACCAGGCGCGTGCCCCGGCGCTCGTGCAGCGGCGGGCGCGGACCATGCTCGAGGTGCTCGCGCTCCAGGGGGCCCTCGGGTACACGCAGTACTTCCTCCACGACAACGCGCTCGTCGTGGAGCTCCACCTCGCGGGGGCCACCGCGGCGTTCTCCGCGACCGTGCTGCTCTACCTGTCGCTCCACCGCGTCGAGGAGCCGCGCGCGTCCTCGTCGGTCGCACCCTCCGACGAGCCGCTCCGGCGCGCGGCGCGCGCCGTCGCGAAGGCGTCGGCATGACGGTCGCGGCGGCCGCGGGCGGAGGCACGCAGGTCGAGCAGGCCCCGACGGTCGAGGCGGACGACGAGCCGAGCGAGACGTTCGTGACCGAGAGCCCCTGGCTCGTCGTCGTGTGGAACGACCCCGTGAACCTCATGACCTACGTGACCTACGTGCTGCAGAAGCTCTTCGGCTACTCGCGGGAGCGGGCGACCACGCTCATGCTCGACGTGCACAACAAGGGACGCGCGGTCGTGTCCTCGGGGCCGCGGGAGCGCGCGGAGAACGACGTGTCCCGGCTGCACAGGCACGGGCTGTGGGCGACGCTCGAGCAGCCGGGATGATCGGCCGGCGACGGGTCGTCCGCTCCCGACGGGGCGGCGTCGAGCTACGGATCCCCGCCGAGGAGCGCGCCCTTCTCGCCTCCCTCCTCGGCGAGATCGGGCACCTGCTCGACGGCGTCCCCGAGGGGGCGTCGGCCGTCGACCCGCTCCTCGCTCGGCTCTTCCCCGTCGCGTACGCGCGCGACGCCGACGCGGAGCGCTCCTACGAGGAGGTCGTGCGCGCCGAGCTCGCCGGCCACCACCGCGAGGTGCTCGCCGTGCTCGCGAGGACGTCCGAGGCGACGCACCTCAGCGACGCGGACGCGGACGCGTGGCTCGGGGCGCTGAACGACCTCCGTCTCGTGCTCGGGACCGCTCTCGAGGTCACCGAGCAGCCCCGGGACGTCGCGCCCGACGACCCCGAGCTCGGGCGGTGGGTCTCCTACACCTACCTCTCCTACCTCCAGGGGGAGCTCGTCGAGGCGATGTCCGGGTCCCTGCCCCCTCCTGCTCCGGGGGCGGACGAGGGCGTCCCCGACGACCCGTGGGGCGAGCCTCCCGGCGGCCTCCGGTGGGACGGGACGGACCGGCCGGGGGTCACGTGACCCGGGTCGTCACGCTCATGGGGTCGGGGGAGACGGCCCCCACGATGGTGCGGGTCCACCGGCAGGTGCTCGAGCGCCTCGGGCCTGCCCCCGTGCCCGCCGTCCTGCTCGACACCCCGTTCGGGTTCCAGGAGAACGCAGCCGAGCTCGTCGCGCGCATCCGGAGCTACTTCTCCGAGAGCCTGCGGACGGACATCGCGGTCGGCTCGCTCCCGGGCGAGCGCGGCGGGTCCACCCCCGAGGGAGACGACCGGTTCGCGTCGGAGCGGCTCGTCACGCTCCTCCGCGACGCACGGTACGTGTTCGCAGGGCCGGGAAGCCCCTCCTACGCGCTCCGCAGGTGGAGCGGCTCGGTCGTCCCGGGTCTGCTCGTGGAGAAGCTCGCCCACGGAGGAGCGGTCACGTTCGCGAGCGCCGCCGCGCTCACGCTCGGGGCGTTCACGGTCCCGGTGTACGAGATCTACAAGGTGGGCGAGGAGCCCCGGTGGCTCGAGGGGCTCGACGTGCTCGGGGCGGTCGGGCTGCACGTCGCGGTCGTGCCCCACTACAACAACTCGGAAGGCGGCACGCACGACACCCGGTACTGCTACCTCGGCGAGCGGCGGCTCTCGGTCATGGAGGCGGCCCTCCCCGACGACCACTTCGTGCTCGGCGTCGACGAGCACACCGCGTGCGTCGTCGACCTCGAGGAGCGGACCGTCTCGGTCGCCGGGGTCGGGACCGTCACGGCGCGCCGTCGGGGGCGATCGACCGTCTACGAGCCCGGAGCCGTCCTCGCGCTCGACGAGCTCGTGGCCGACGCGTTCGCGGCGCCGCACCGCCCGGTCGAGCTCGCGGGCGGCGCACGTCCGGAGGCGCCCGACACGACCGCCGGCGCCACGGACGGATCCTTCCCCGCGGGCCCGCCGCTCCTCGTGATCGTGCGTGCCAAGGAGGAGGCGTTCGCGGCCGCGCTGGCAGAACGCGACGCGGGCGGCGCGGTCGCCGCGATCCTCGAGCTCGAGGACGAGCTCGAGCGGTGGGCAGCCGACGTCCCGCAGCAGGACGAGCGAGAGCGCGCTCGGGCGAGCCTGCGCTCGATGGTCGTCGAGCTCGGACGGCTCGCGTCCGCCGGCGTGCGCGACCCGCGCGACGTCGTCGGTCCGTTCGTCTCGCTCGCCCTGGAGCTCCGCAAGGTTGCGAGGGACGAGCGCCGGTTCGCGGAAGCCGACCTCGTGCGCGACGGGCTCGTCGCGCTCGGCGTCGAGCTGCGCGACGGGCCGGACGGGACCGACTGGGTGCTCGGGGCGACGCCCTAACGGCGTCGCCCGACGGGGATCCTCAGCGCGCTCCGGTCACGACCGCGAGCGCGAACCCGTCGTGGCCCTTGTGCCCGACCGTCTGCACCGCGGTCGCGAGGAGCCGGGGATCGGCTCCGAGGACCTCGTGGAACCGGCGGATCGCGACCGTGCCCGCGTCGTCGGCCGCAGGGTCCGCGACCGACCCCGACCGCACCACGTTGTCCGCGACGAGCAGCGCTCCGAGCCGAGCGAGGCGCACGGCCCACTCGAGGTACTCGGGGTAGCTCTCCTTGTCCGCGTCGATGAACACGAGGTCGAAGGGCTCCGCACCCTCGGACGCGAGCGCCGCGAGCGAGTCGACCGCCGCCCCGACCCGCACCTCGACGACCTCGGCGAGCCCGGCACGGGCGAGGTTCTCCCGGGCCACCTCGGCGTGGCGCGGCGAGCGCTCGAGGGTCACGACCCTCCCGCCCGGCGGGAGGGCCCGTGCGAGGTGGATCGTCGAGTACCCGCCGAGCGTCCCGATCTCGAGGATCCGGCGTGCGCCCGTCGCCGCGACGAGGACCTGGAGCATGCGGCCCTGGTTGCGCGCGACGTTGATGGCCGGCAGCCCGGCGGTCTCGCTCGCCCCGAGCGCCGCGTCGAGCACCTCGTCGGACGGGGCGAGGAGGTCCGAGAGGTAGTCGTCCACCCGGCTCCACAGCTCCTGCGGGGCGCCGCGCGCCTCCCCGTCTCCTTGGCGCGTCGAGTCGACCGTCACGTGTCCTCCTCGCGTTCCCGGCGGTCGCCGATCGCGCCGCTGGTAGTGTCGGGCTCCGGGCGCGCCCCGAGCCCCCATCGTCCAGCGGCCGAGGACGCCGCCCTTTCAAGGCGGTAACACGGGTTCGAATCCCGTTGGGGGTGCGGACCGCGCGGGTGCCCGCCGCTCCGGACGATCGTAGCGGAGACGCTCCGCAGCGACCCGGGGCCGACGCCGGAGCGCGTCGTCGGCAGCGTCCCTGGTCACGGCTCGGCCGTCGATCGCCTAGTATCCGTGGTCGCCTCACCGGGCCGGTGTCGCGCCGACGGGCGCCGCGTGGACGTCGGCCCCTGCGAGGACCTGTGGTGCAGCTCGGAGTGCACGCCGGCCTGTCAAGCCGGAGGTCGCGGGTTCAAATCCCGTCAGGTCCGCCACCGGCGAGCGCCGGCCGGCCGGCGTGCCGCGAGTTCCGTCTCCGGCTCGTATATTCGGTCGGTCGGCGGTAGCCGGCGAGGTCGGGTAGCTCAGTTGGCAGAGCGCGCGCCTGAAAAGCGCGAGGTCACCGGATCGACGCCGGTCCCGACCACCGAATCTCCCCAGCTCAGGCGGGGTGTTCCCGCGAGGACCCCCGTCGAGCCCCGATCGGCGTGCCACGAGCGTGCCACAGCGCAACGGGCAGCCACGGTCGCCGGCGGCCTCTGAGGGCACGCACGGGCCAGCGGCCGGTCGGTGTCGGGGCCCGGGCAGGTGCCCCCGCCGCCTCAGCGGCGTGTCGACCGCTCCTCCAGCGAGACCACCGGAGCGAGGTCGGCCTCGGCCGCCATCGCATCGAGCCCGTCGGCGATCAGCCGGTCCCGGTCGTCGGCGGCGTGCTGGTAGATCATCGCCGCCCTCGGGCTCGCGCGGTCGAGGCGGGCATCCGCGTCCGCTACTTCTGCGCGGCCGAGCTCGTCGAGACGCTCTATCGCGCGACGGCCGACAGCTCGGTCGGAAGAACGATCGAGCAGCTGCTCCGCTTCGAGCTCGTCATCGTCGACCTATGCCGACATCGGGACAGGTCGACGAGCTCGGGGAACCAGCCGTGCACGAGCGTTGACCACCGTTCGGGGCTGAGCGGCTCGCTGCCGGGCACGTAGCCCTCGGCCTCGGCCTTCGCGATGTACTTGGCGACGGTGCCCCGGTCCACCCCGAGGCTTCGGGCGACCTCGGCCTTGTTCCGTCCGGCGTGCCAGTGCGTGAGGATCTCGACGATGTCGATCATGGTGAAGCTTCTCCTTGTCATCGGTGCCTCTCGCTTGGGAACGAGAAGCAGCTACTTGATCAAGGAGCCGAGGTGGTGGATGCCCCGCCTCGAAAGTGCGGGATTACGTGAACGTCGAGGTGCTGGATAGCTTGAACGCCGACCCGCTGAGCTGCGGGATTACTTGAACGCCGACAGCTGTCCGACCGGGACGACGAGCTCCATCACGATCTGTCCCGTGAGCGGCTCCTCCCACGACCCGTCCGCCATGAGGACAGGCACACGGGAGCGAATCGGCCCGTCGACGACGGCCGCGCTGACCTCGGCGAGCGGATAGGCGAGGCCACGCCGTCGAAGGGCGGCAACGACCTCACGGAGGAGCTGCACGGAGACGTGCGCTCGCAGCCAGAGGGCAACCCGAACCTCCACCAGGTTGGCGAAGGAGCAGAGGCGCGCACGCCCACGACCGCGCGCCTCGTCGACGTCGGCGCTGAGGACCCCCTTGTCCAGCCAGTGCGCCAGCCGCCGACGGCTGACGCTCGTGAACCGGGTCACCTCGTCGGAGGTGAAGGCCCGCTCGACGGAGCTCACAGGAGCACGTTGCTGTGCTCATCCGACCGCGCCCGCGGATGGCCTGGCAACGGGCCGCAAGCGGGCAGGCCCCTCATGAGGGCTCGCAGGCCATGCCGCCGACTCCGAGCACCGTGCCACTTTCGTGCCACATCGGGTGGCACGCCACGGTCAATCCCGGCAGCTCTCGGTCGTGTCCATCACCTCAAGAATGGCCTTTCACCTGCGATGGCACGTCCCTGATGGTCCACGAGGAGCCGGCGCGACGCGACCCCAGCGCGAATGAGAAGCGCGAGGTCACCGGATCGACGCCGGTCCCGACCACCGCAGGGCCCGCTCGGGCGCCCACCGCCCCTCAGCGGCGCGTGCGCAGCGAGCCCGCGACGGCGAACGCCGCGAGCAGGGACGCGGCGACGAGGAGCAGCGCGTGGAGCAGGCTCGTCTCCTGCGCGAGGGCGCCGACCACCGGCGGGCCCGCCAGGCCCGCGAAGTAGCCGACGGACGCGACCACGCTCACTCGTGAGGCGGGATCGGGCCCGCTCTCCGCCGCGGCGGACATCCCGAGCGGGAAGCCCATCGACACCCCGACCGACCACAGCACGACCCCGGTGAGGGCGACCACGAGGCCGCTCCCCTCGACGAAGAGCACGACCCCGACGGCACCGAGCGCGGTCGTGACGCGGATGGTCGCGACCCGTCCGAGCCGGTCCACGACCGGCCCCCCGAACAGCCGCGAGAGGGCCTCCCCGGCCGCGAACACCGTGAGGAACGCCGCCGCGACCGCCACGGGCTCGCCGTGACCGGCCCGCGCCGCGAGGGCGAGCCAGCTGTTCGCGGAGCCCTCGCCGAGCTCCACCCCGAACAGGACGAGCCCGATGAGGAGAAGCCGGCCGTCCAGCCAGCCGCGCAGCCAGCGTCGCACACGGGCGGAGCGCCGCACGGCGAGCTCCGCCACCGCTCGGCGCCCCGCCGGGATCCCCGACGCAGTCACGAGCGCGACGAGGGCGATGGCGGCCGCCTCTGCCGCGAACTGCGCCGCGGGGTCGACGCCCGCCGCCGCGCACGCGGCGCCGATCCCCGAGCCCACTCCGACCCCGATCGACCATGCGGCGTGCATCATCGGCATCCGAGTGCGGCCCGAGGCGCGCTCGATGGCCGCCCCCTCCACGTTGATCGCGACGTCGAGCGTCCCGATGCCCGCACCCACCACGACGAAGGCAGCGGCGACGAGCGGGAGGGAGCCGAGCGTGAGCCCGGCGCCGACGAGCGCGAGGGAGGCCGCGACGGCGACGAGCGCGCCCGCGACGCTCCGCCGGCTCCCGAATCGCCCGAGAAGCGGGCTCGCGGCGAGAAGTCCTCCGAGCGCGCCCGCGGTCGCCCCGGCGAGGACGACCCCGATCGTGGCGGTCCCGATTCGAAGGTCCGCCTTCACCGCAGGGAGACGGGGGCCCCACGCGGACGTCGCGATCCCCCCGAGCGCGAACGCTCCGGTGACCGTCCTCCGCCATCTTCGGAGCACCCGAGGGTCGACGGTCGCGAGATGGTCGGGCATGCTCGGTCGGGTGCTCTCCGGGGGGGCGGGCGTGACGGACGCGACTCCGGAGGACCCTAGTGGCCGACCCCCGCGCCCCGGATGCGACGCGGGAGGTTCGTCTCCGAGGCCGTCGCTGCGACGTGCCCGCCGCGTTCGGGCACGACCACCTCGTCCTGCCGGCGCGCGGCTCCGAGCGGGCCGCCGGGGCGGTCGCGGGCCCACGGGGCTCGCCGACCCCTCGAGGGCGCTCGTCGCGCTGGCGTACGCGCACGGCGGATGCAAGGCTCACGCCCGACGACACGACGAGGGGGTCGGACATGTCGGTGCAGCGTGACGCGTACGACGAGGCGCTCGCACGCGCGGTCGCCCACGCGCGCTCCTGGCTCGGGACCGTCGGCACTCGCCCGCTCCCGCCTCGCGAGACGGCGGACGCCCTCCGGGCGGGCTTCGCGGGCCCGCTCCCCGACGGCCCGAGCGCTGCGTCGGACGTCGTCGACCTCCTGGCCGCGCTCGCCGAGCCCGGGCTCATGGCGTTCGGTTCGGGACGGTTCTTCGGATGGGTCATCGGGGGGACCCTCCCCGCGGCGCTCGCCGCCGACTGGCTCGTGAGCGCGTGGGACCAGAACGCGGCCATGCGGTACGCGACGCCGGCGTGCGCTGCCGCGGAGGAGGCCGCAGGCGCATGGGTGCTCGAGCTCCTCGGTCTCCCCGCCGGGTCGGGCGTCGGGTTCGTCACGGGAGCCACGATGGCGAACTTCTCGTGCCTCGCGTCGGCGAGGACGGCCGTCCTCGCGCGTGCCGGCCGGGACGTGGCACGCGACGGTCTCGTGGGCGGACCGGCGGTCCGCGTCCTCGTCGGGGAGGAGCGGCACGACTCGGTGGACGTCGCCCTCCGCTACCTCGGACTCGGCGCCCCGACGGCCGTCGCCGCCGACGAGGAGGGAAGGATCCGACTCGACGCGCTCGACGATGCTCTGTCGTCGGGAGACGGCCCGACGATCGTTTGCCTCCAGGCGGGCAACCTGCACTCCGGCGCGTTCGACCCGTTCCGCGAGGCGGTCGAGCTCGCGCACGCCCGGGACGCGTGGGTCCACGTCGACGGCGCGTTCGGGCTGTGGGCGGCCGCCTCCCCCTCGCTCGCCCCGCTCACGGACGGGATGGAGCGGGCCGACTCCTGGGCCACGGACGCGCACAAGACCCTCAACGTCCCGTACGACTGCGGGATCGCCATCGTCGCGGACCCGGCGGTCATGCGCAGCGCCCTCGGGGTGCACGCGAGCTACCTCGTGGCGGACGACGCAGGCGTCGGCGACCCGCTCGACCACGTCCCGGAGCTCTCGCGCCGCGCGCGGGGCGTCCCGGTGTGGGCCGCCCTCCGCGCGCTCGGTCGCTCCGGGGTCGCGGGGCTCGTCGAGGGGCTCGCCCGCAACGCGCGCGCCCTCGCCGAGGGGCTCGGCCGCGTCGAGGGGGCCGCGGTGCAGAACGAGGTCGTCTACACCCAGGTGTGCGTCGCGTTCGACGACGACGACACGACCCGTGCGGTGACCGACCGGATCCTCTCGGACGGGATCACCTGGATGTCCGGGTCCCTCTGGCGCGGTCGTCGGGTGCTTCGCGTCTCGGTCAGCAACTGGACGACGGACGACCGCGACGTCGCTCGCTCCCTCGACGCGGTCGCGCGAGCGGCCGCGTCCGTGCGCCGCTCCGGCGGCGCGCGCGAGGGTGGCCGGTGAGCGAGGCGTTCGACGTCGTCGTCGCAGGCGCCGGCCACAACAGCCTGATCGCCGCCGCCTATCTCTCGACCGCGGGCATGCGCTGCCTGGTCGTGGACGCGCGGGCCGTCGCCGGCGGGGACACGGCGACCGAGGAGCTCACGCTCCCGGGCTTCCTCCACGACAGCTGCTCGACGTCCCACAACCTCATCCAGTCCTCCCCGACGCTTCGCCGCGACGAGCTCGGGCTCTCGGCCCTCGGGCTCGAGTACCTCTATCCGGACCCCGTCGTGCACGTGCCGTTCCCCGACGGGTCCTCGATCACCCAGTGGAGGGAGCTCGATCGCACGTGCGCGGAGCTCGCGCGCTTCTCGCGCCGGGACGCCGACGCGTACCGTGACCTCGTCGACCGGTACTCCGCGGTCGCTCCGGTGGTCGGCGCCTGGCGCTACACGCCGATCGGATGGGGGCCCGCTCTCGCCGACGCGCTCCTCGCGGCCCCCGACGGGGCAAAGTGGGTGCGCCGTGCGGCGGCGAGCGCGTGGGACGAGATCGCGGCGACCTTCGAGGAGGAGCACGTCCGCGCCTTCATGGCCTGGATGGCCTTCACGACCGTCCAGCCGCTCGAGCAGCCCGGGACGGGGCTCAACGCGTACTCCCTCGTTTACGGTCGCCAGCAGCACAGCTGGGTCGTCCCGCGCGGGGGGTCGGGCGCGCTCCCCGCCGCGCTCGTCCGGGTCGTCGAGGCCGCAGGAGGCGAGGTCCGCACGGGCGAGACGGTCGTGGCGCTCCGGCTCGAGCACGGGCGCTGCGTCGGGGTGGAGACCGGTCACGGCGCCCGCTACGACGCGACGCGGGCCGTCCTCTCGACGATCCACGTGAAGCACCTCGTCGAGATGGCACCGTCCGAGCTGTGGGACGAGTCGTTCCGCTACTCGGTCGACTCCTGGAAGCCCGGGATCGGGATGTTCGTGACCCACTACGCGCTCTCCGCCCCGCTCGAGTACCCGGGCGAGGGCGGCGCCCTGCGGCCGCTCGCGTCCGGGATCCCCGTCTCGACGTCGCGCCTGCGCGACGTCGAGGTCGACGTCCGTCGCGGCCGGGTCGCCCTCGACGACCCGCCGTTGCTCGTCCTCTGCCCGACGGCCGTGGACGCGAGCCGCGCGCCCGAGGCCAGGCACGTGCTCAAGGTCGTCGGCTTCCATCCCTACGACGTCGAGGGAGGGGCCGCGCGCTGGGACGACATCGCCGAGGAGGTCTCCGACGCGCACCTCCGTCACCTCCGTCGCTACTCCCCGGACCTCACGGACGAGACGATCCTCGCGAGGAGCGTGCACAGCCCGCTCGACCTCGAGCGCGCGAACGCGCACAACTGGCACGGATCGTGCCACGGAGGGGACTCGGGACCCGCCCAGTCCGGAGCGCTCCGACCCGCCGCCGGATGGGCGACGCACCGGATGCCGATCCCGGGCCTGTACCAGACGGGATCGACCACGCACCCCGGGGGGTCGGTGTCGGGCGCCCCGGGACGCAACGCCGCGAGGGTGATCCTCCGCGACCTCGGGATCGACCTCGACGAGGTCGTCGCGCGCTCCACGTCCGCGCGGGCTCACGGCCTCCCGGGGTCGTAGGCGCGACCGTCGGAGTCGAGCCAGCGCGCGCCCGTCGGCGGGACCCACCGGTCCATCGCGTCGAGGAGAGCGTCGGGGCGAGGCTCCGAGATCACCATCCGGCGGTGCTCGTCGCGCAGGAACCGCTCCGAGACCGCATGGTCGAGGAAGCCGAGCAGGCGGTCGTAGTAGCCGAGCACGTTCAGCAGCCCGGTGGGCTTCGCGTGGATCCCGAGCTTCGACCACGTCGCTACCTCGGCGAACTCCTCGAGCGTTCCGATCCCCCCCGGGGGGGCCACGAACCCGTCGGACAGCTCGGCCATGAGGGCCTTGCGCTCGTGCATCGACCGCACGACGTGGAGCTCGCTCAACCCCCCGTGCGCGACCTCCGCGCCGACGAGGTGGTCGGGGATGACCCCGACGACCTCTCCGCCCGCGTCGAGCGCGGCGTCCGCGAGCGCTCCCATCATCCCGACCCGGGCACCTCCGTAGACGACGCGCGCCCCGCGACCGACGATCGCCCGCGCGAGCTCGACGGCCCCCTGCGCGTACTCGGGACGCCCGCCGGGGTTGGACCCGCAGTACACACATACGGAGCGCACGGGAACGATCATGGCCCGCGCGCGACCGACCGCGGCGGACCCGTCCACCCTCGGCCGACGCGGCACGCCGACCGCCGCCCCGCGGAGCGCCCGCGCACCTGCGATGATTGGCGGCCGTGTCCGACGCACCCGCGGGGATCGCCGACGCCGCGCGCCTGCGGCGCACCCGGCGGGTCGCGTCCGCGCTCGTGTTCGTCGCGGGTGCGGCGAACCTCGTGTCCGCCACGACCCCTCCGACCGGGACCGGCCTCCACCTGGTGCTCGAGCTCGAGCCCCTCGTCGTGTCCCAGGCCGCCGCCGCGCTCGGCGCGCTCGCCGCGCTCGTGCTCCTCGCGCTCGCCCACGGGGTGCGTCGCGGGCAGCGACAGGCGTGGCTCGTCTCGAACGTGCTGCTCGGAGGTGCGGCGGTGCTCCACCTCGTGAAGGGCGTGGAGGTCGCCGGGTCGCTCCTCTGCGCCGCGGCGCTCGCCTGGCTCGTCGCGCACCGGAGGTCCTTCGCGACGGCCGTCGACCGTCCCTCGCAGGCGCTCGCCGCGCGCGCTCTCGTCGCAGGCCTCGCGCTCACGACCGCTCTCGCGACTCTCGCGGTGGAGGTGTGGCTGGCGCTAGACCCCGACCGCTTCCCGATCCCGCCCGCCCGGGCGATCGCGGCGGTCACCGAGCGTCTCGTCGGCGTGCGCTCGATCCCCCTCCCCGAGCGCCTCGACGAGTTCCTCTCCCCGAGCCTTCTCGCCTCCGGGCTCGCGCTAGCGGCGCTCACGCTCGCGCTCGTGTCGCGGCCGGTCGTCGTGCGCCGGCGCGGCGCGGGGAACGGGTCGAGGCGCCGCGCGCGGGACCTCGTGTCCCGGCACGGGGTCGGGACGCTCGACTACTTCGCGCTCCGCGACGACAAGCAGCACTTCTTCGACGGCGAGACGCTCGTGACCTACGCGGTCTACGGAGGGGTGTGCCTCGTCTCCCCGGACCCGATCGGGCCCGCGTGCGACCGGGCGCGGGCCTGGGCGCGCTTCTCCCGGTTCGCGGACTCGCGGGGCTGGACGGTCGCGGTGCTCGGCGCAGGACAGGAGTGGCTCGCCACCTACCGGGAGGCCGGGCTGCGCGACCTCTACGTGGGAGACGAGGCGATCGTCGACCTCGCGGACTTCGACCTGCGGGGCGGGAGGAGCAAGGGGCTCCGGCAGGCCGTGAACCGGATCGCACGGCACGGGTACACGGTCACGTTCCACGACCCTCGGGACTGCGACCCCTCGCTCTCGTCTGCGCTCGTCCGGGTGATGGCGAAGAGCCGGCGCGGCGAGCGCGAGCGCGGCTTCTCGATGACGCTCGGACGCGTCCTCGACCCCGAGGACACGGGTCTCCTCCTCGCGGTCGCGCACGCTCCCGACGGCGAGCCCGTCGCCTTCTGCCAGTTCGTCCCCGCTCCGGGCGTCGGCGGGTACTCGCTCGACCTCATGCGACGCGACGACGGCGACCACCCGAACGGGCTCGTCGACTTCGTGATCGTCTCGACGATCGACCGCCTCCGCTCCGAAGGTATGGAGTCGCTCGCGCTCAACTTCGCGGCCCTGCGCGCGGTCGTCGCGGGCGAGGACGGCGAGGGGCTCGCGCACCGCCTCGCCCGGTCGGCGCTCCGCCGCCTCTCCCGCTCCATGCAGATCGAGTCCCTCTGGCGGTTCACCGCGAAGTACCACCCCCGCTGGCTCCCCCGGCACGTCGTGTACCGCTCTCCGGCGCACCTCCCCGCGATCGCGATCGCGATCGCACGCGCCGAGTCGTTCTGGGAGCTTCCCGTGATCGGCCGCTTCCTCGCGGCGGAGCGCCGCCGCCAGCTGGCCCCCGGCTACCCTGACCCGGATGGCTCGGCGGAGCGCGCACCGGAGGACGGTCTCGCCCGAGGCACGACGGCGTCGCGCGGTCTCCACGCTGGCCGGGGGCGCGATCCTCGCCGGGACGGGCGTCGCGCTCTCGCTCGTGGCAGGAGCGCCGCGAGCCACACCTGAGCCCGCGCCGACGACGACCACCTCGACGACGTCCACGACGTCTCCGCCCGTGCCGCGCTGCCCCCTCACGGACCTCCCGGCCCCCGGGGGCGTCCCCGACCGACCGGCTCTCGCGATCAAGGTGGGGAACGAGCCCGAAGGGGCGCGCCCACAGAGCGGGCTCGACGCGGCCGACGTCGTGTTCGACACGCCGGCCGAGGGGTTCGTCATGCGCTACATAGCCGTGTACCAGTGCGACGACGCCGCGAGCGTCGGCCCGACCCGCTCGCTCCGGTGGGTCGACTGGCACGTCATGGCGGAGTTCGGGCACCCGATCCTCGCGTTCGCCGGGGGGATCGAGCCCGACGTCGCGACCGTGACGTCGCTCGGGTGGCTCCACCCCGCGAACCTCCTCGAGGGGGCCCAGGCGGCCGCCGTGCGCACGACGGACCGGGTCCCTCCGGACAACCTCTACACGAGCACGTCCGCGCTCTACTCGATGTTCCGCACGGCGACTGGACCGCCGAAGCCGGTGTTCACCTTCTCGAGCTCGCCGCCGCGCTCGGCGCGACCGACGACGTCCGTCGAGATCGACTTCTCCTACGGGACCGACGTCGTGTGGAAGTGGGACTCCGCTGCGCACGGGTGGCTCCACACGTACTCCGGCGTACCCGACGTCGACGCCGCGACGGGCAAGCCGGTCACCGCGACGAACGTCGTCGTGGAGGTCGTCCACTACAGCTTCGGCCCGTACGTGGAGAGCCCGGGAAGCACGGGCGACGTGGAGAGCCAGACGACCGGCAGCGGGACGGGCTACGTGCTCCGCGACGAGAGGTCCGTCGCGGTGACCTGGCACCGCCCCGCCGCGTCGGACCCGACGACGTTCACGGACGCGTCCGGCGCCGCCGTGGCGCTCGCCCCGGGCCGGACGTGGGTCGAGCTCGTCCCCGTCGGCACGCGGGTCCTGCTCCGCTCCTGACCGACGCGTCCCGCGAGACGACGCGCCCCGGACACGTCGAGCGCAGACGGCTCGCGCCGTCAGGCCGCCGCGCCCCCTTCGTCGTTCGCCCGCTCGGCGCGGGACGCCGGCGAGACGGCCTCGGCGAGCGCGTCGAGCGCTCTCCACGCGGCGTCGAAGTAGCGCTCCGGAGCCACCCGGTAGCGGGGCGCGCGTCCCGCCGGGCGCAGCCCGATCTCCGCGTGCCGCGAGCTGTACGGGTTGAGGTCGACCTCGACCCGCATGCGCGCCCCGACTATCCCGGGCAGGGTGAGCACGCCCGAGAAGCTCCGGTACCTCTCGTCGTCGACGTAGCGCGGGCCGAGGATCACGAGCGTCACCCCTCCGCCGCCGGAGACCTCCGACGGGAGCGAGACCTCGGACAGGTCCGACGACTCGACGTCGACCCGCCGCGACACGTACCAGCTGACGCCCTGCGTGCGCTCGAGCTCGTCTGCGGAGATGCTCACGGTCGCCTCCTCGCTCCTGCCCGGTGGTCCTGCCCCGGGCACTTCCTCACCTCCAGTATCGGCATGCAGGAGACATCTGTAAAATAGAAAATACCAATATGTAAGATCTCTCGTCGAGATGACGCCCGACCGGAGCGACGCCCGCCCCGGCGGCCTCAGCGGTGGGCGGAGGCGACGGGCTCGCGCGCCGAGGGAACACGGGTCGGGTACCGACCCGTGAGGCACGCGGTGCAGAACCCTGCGTCCCCCGCCCCGACGGAGCCGACGAGACCGTCGAGGGACAGGTACCCGACGGAGTCCGCGCCGAGGTGCCCCGCGATCTCGTCGACGGGCATCCCCGCGGCGACGAGCTCGCTCCGGTCGGGGGTGGCGATCCCGTAGTAGCAGGGCCAGCGGAACGGCGGGGACGAGATCCTGAGGTGGACCTCGCGGGCTCCCGCGTCGCGCAGCATCCGCACGATCTGGCGCGTCGTCGTGCCGCGCACGATGGAGTCGTCAACGACGACGAGCCGCCGTCCCGAGACGCTCTCCCGCAGCGGGTTGAGCTTGCGCCTCACCCCGTCGACTCGGGCCTCGTGGGTCGGGGCGATGAAGGTCCTCCCGATGTACCGGTTCTTCACGAGCCCCTGGCCGAACGGGAGCCCGCTGCGCGCCGCGAACCCCTCCGCGGCGGGCACGCCGGAGTCGGGCACCCCGATCACGAGGTCCGCGTCCGCGGGGGACTCGAGCGCGAGACGCTCCCCCATGCGGTGGCGCGCCGCGTGGACCTCGCGCCCGAGGAGGCGGGAGTCCGGGCGGGCGAAGTAGACGAACTCGAAGACGCACAGCCTCGGGTCGATGCGCTCCGGCGCGAACGGACGGTAGGACCGGGGGCCATCCGAGTCGATCACGACCATCTCGCCCGGCTCGATCTCCCGGACGAGCTCCGCTCCGACGATGTCGAGGGCGGGGGTCTCCGAGGCGACCACCCAGCCCCCCTCGGGCGCCCCGGGAGTCGGGTCGATCCGGCCCAGGCACAGGGGGCGGAAACCGTTCGGGTCACGCACCCCGACGAGGTGCGTCGCGTCGAGGAGCCCGAACGCGAACGCGCCCTCGAGCCTCGGGAGGACCTCGAGGAGCGCCTGCTCGAGGTCCGTGTCCGCCTCGCCGCCGACTCGGTCGACTGCAGGGTAGGCGCGCGCGAGGAGCTCTCCGACGAGCTCGCTGTCCGACGCGACGATCCCGGGGAGCATCCCGGCGGCCTCCGCGAGCTCCTCGACGTTCGTGAGGTTCCCGTTGTGGCCGAGCGCGAAGCCCGCGTTCCCGACCGAGCGGTACACGGGCTGCGAGTTCTGCCACGTGCTCGGCCCCGTCGTCGAGTAGCGCACGTGCCCGAGGGCGACGTGCCCCTGGAGCGAGGAGAGCGTCCGCTGGTCGAACACGGACGTGACGAGGCCCATGTCCTTCACGACCGTGACCGTGTCCCCGTCGCTCACGGCCATCCCCGCGGACTCCTGCCCGCGGTGCTGGAGGGCGAACAGCCCGTCGAACACGAGGTGGGGGACGTCCACGTCGCGCGCGTACACGCCGAAAACGCCGCACGCCTCTTTCACCTGGCCCATTGTGCCATCGTCCGCGACGCACCGTGGCCCCCCCGCCCCGGCAGTTACCCTGGGGCGGATGATCGACCTCCACAGCCACTCGGACGTCTCGGACGGCTCGGAGAGCCCCGAGCGGGTCGTGGAGCTGGCCGCGGACGCCGGGTGCTCGACCGTCGCGCTCACCGACCACGACACGACCGGCGGCCTCGACCGTGCGGGTGCGCGCGCCGCGTCGCTCGGGATCCGGCTCGTTCCTGGATGCGAGGTCTCCTGCGCCTACGAGCCGGGAACTATGCACGTGCTCTGCTACTTCGTGCCGACGTCGGGAGGGCTCCTCCAGGAGGAGCTCGCGCGGCTCCGGGACGACCGGGACCGTCGCAACGAGGAGATGGCACGCACGCTCGCGCACCTCGGGCTCCCCGTGACGTACGAGGAGGTCGTCGCGGAGGCCGGCGGCCTCGGGGTCGGCCGTCCCCACTTCGCGTCCGTGCTCGTGCGAAAGGGCGTCGTCTCGAGCGTCGAGGAGGCATTCGGCTCCTACCTCGGCAAGGGAGCGCCCGGGTACGTGAGCAAGGCTCGCGTCGAGGTCGCCTCCGTCGTCGACCTCGCCCGCAGGTCCGGGGCCGTCGCGGTCCTCGCGCACCCGCTCTCGCTCGGCCTGTCCCCCGCGGGCCTCGAGCCCGAGCTCCGCAGGCTCGCCGAGCTCGGGCTCGCAGGCGTCGAGTGCCACTACGGGCGCTACGACCCCGCGACACGCGCGGACCTCGCCGCGGCCGCTCGGCGATGTGGGCTCGTGGCGACCGGGGGGTCGGACTTCCACGGGAGCTACAAGCCCGACCTCTCCGTCGGGACCGGGACGGGCGACCTCGCCGTGCCCGACGAGGTCGTCGCGGAGCTCGAGTCGCTCCGGCCCGCTGCGCACCGTGGCTGACCGCTCGCCGTCGGGCCACTGGCCGGCGGGCGAGGCGGCTCGGCGGGACGGCCCGCTTGTAGGATCGGGCGCGCGATGCCGGCCGGTCCGGGGAAGGCGAGCCGATGAGCGAGGAGTTGAGCGGCGGGTCGCACGACGACCTCCTCCACCAGCTCGTGCGCCCGGACTTCCTCGACGGGTACGCGCGGCTCGACTCCTCCCGGCGTGACGCCGCCGCGCGTGCCGCCTCCGCACGCGACGCCGACGGGGCGCGCGACGTGCCGGAGGTGCCGGAGGTGCCGGGGCGCGCCGGCGGGGAGCCGCCCGCGAGGGCGGACGGGGACCGTACGGGCGCTGCGCCCGGAGGACGCGGCCGCGGCCCGCGTGGGAGGCGACCGGGAGCCGACCGGCTGCCGCTTCGCAGGGACCGCCGGGGCGAGATCGTCGAGCAGCTCCGACAGGGGCCGGCGTCCGCTCAGGAGCTCGCCGACAGGTTCGGGATCAGCCGGGAAGGCGTGCTCCGGTGGCTCCGGATGCTCGAGGCCGACGGGGCCATCGAGTCGACCGCCGAGGCGCGCACGAGCCGAAACAACCGCTGGGTGCTCGCGGAGCACGGCGACCGTGACGGGTGAGGCGGGGACGGTGCCGCATCCGTCCGTGACGGTCGCGATACCCGTGCTCGACGGGGAGGGCCAGATCGAGCGATGCATCGCCGCAGTCGACGACCAGGCCTACGACGGCGACGTCGAGGTGCTCGTCGTCGACGGGGGCTCCCGGGACCGCACCCGCGAGATCGCCGCTCGGCACCCCCGAGTCCGGGTGATCGACAACCCGCGTCGGAGCCGTCCCGCGGCGATGAACGTCGCACTTCGCGAGGCGAGAGGAGAGGTCGTGGTCCGCGTCGACGTCCGGACCACGATCGCGCCGGACTACCTCGAACGGTGCGTGCACGCGCTCGCGGGATCGGGCGCGGCGATCGTCGGCGGGCCGATGCGGCTCGGGGCGGAGACGGCGCGCGAGCGGGGGATCCGCGCCGCGATGACGTCGCGGGTCGGCGGTGGCCCGGCGGCGTTCCGCCGCGCGTCCGGCCCGGCGCGCTTCGTGGACACCGTGTACCTCGGGGCGTTCCGCCGCGAGACCGTGCTCGCCCTCGGAGGCTACGACGAGGAGTTCGGGGGGAACGAGGACGCCGAGCTCGCGCACCGGGCGCGGGCCGCGGGCGGCGTGTGGATCGACCCGTCCATACGCTCCTGCTACGCCGTGAGGGGCGGGCCACGCGAGCTCGCGTCCCAGTACTTCCGGTACGGGAGCGCCCGCGCGGGGACCGTCGTGAAGCACCCCGCGTCCCTCTCCCCCCGCCAGCTCGCCGTCCCTCTCCTCCTCGTCGGCCTCGCGAGCCCGTGGCGCCGTGCCGTGCTGCTCACGTACTCCTCGCTCGTCGCGGGCCGAGCCGCTCTCGAGACGGCGCGCGACCCGGCAGCGGCGCCGTGGCTCGCCGTCTCGCTCCCGACGATGCACGCGTCCTGGGGTGCGGGGTTCGTGCGCGGGCTCGTTCGCGCCGCCCGTCGCCCGCGCTGAGAGCTCCCGTACGTCGGCTCCTGCCCGCCGTCGCCGAGGTGCTCAGCTCCGCCCGAGCACGGCCCTGCGGGCCGACGCGACCGCCCAGCGGAGCACGACCCCGACGGCGACGGCAGGCAGGAGGACGACCTCTGGGCCGCGGGCCGATCGACGGGCGAAGCGCCACAGGGACCGATGGTGCGCGACGAGCATCCGGTACGGGCGGGTCCCTGCGGAGAGCCCGGCCAGGTGCACGACCCGTGCTCGAGGCTCGTAGCCCGTGCGCCAGCCCCGCTGCGCGAGGCGCCAGCAGAGGTCGACCTCCTCGACGTACATGAAGTACCCGGGGTCGAAGCCCGACACCTCGTCGAACGCGCACCGACGGATGAGCATGCACGCGCCGGTCACCCAGTCCACGACCCCGGACTCGGTGCGCGCCGCGTTCGCGGCGCGGTGGCGCGTGCTGTAGCGGCCCCGTGGGGAGAGGACCCCGAGCGCGGCCGGGAGGAGCGAGCCACGGACCGTGGGGAACGCCCCGCCCGAGCGACTGCTCGCCCCGTCCGGGGCGACGAGGGCCGGACCGACGACGGCGAGCGACGGGTCGTGCACGAGGCGGCTCTCGAGGGCCGCGAGCGCTCCGGGCTCGAGGGAGGTGTCGGGGTTGCAGACGAGGAGGAACTCCGACGCGGTCCTCCCCGCCCCGAGGTTCACGGCCGCCCCGTACCCGAGGTTCCCCCCGGCCGCGACAAGGTCCGCGCCCGGGTCGGCGCGTGCGAGCGCCGCGGGAGAGCCGTCGATCGAGGAGTTGTCCACGACGACGACCTCGGAGACCTGCTCGCGCCGCAGGCTCGCGACGCACTCGAGGAGAGAGGGGCCGGCGTTGAAGTTCACGACGACGGCCGATGTCCGTCGAGCGTCTCCCGTCGCCACGGACCGACGCTACCGGCCCGCCGGCACCCGTCGGTAGCGTGGTGACGTGAGCGCTCCGCTGCGCGCGGCGATCCCCGGGGGCGTGCGGACGCTGAGCGTGGTCGTCCCCTGCCACGACTACGGGCGGTTCCTCCCGGACGCGCTCGGGAGCATCGCGGCGCAGACGCGACCCGCCGACGAGGTCCTCGTGGTCGACGACGGGAGCGCCGACGAGACGCTCGACGTCGCCCGCGCCTTCGCCGAGCGATGGCCCGCCTGCGGCGTGCTCTCCCGCGCGCCCGCACGCGGGGCGGTCGCGACCTTCAACGACGGGGTGCGCGCCACGGGTGGGGAGCTCGTCGTGATCCTCTCCGCGGACGACGTCGTCGCACCGAACTACCTCGAGGCGCTCGAGGCGCGGCTCGTCGGGACCGAGGCGTCCTTCGCCTACAGCGGCGTCCGCTACTTCGGGAGCCGCTCCGGGTCCTGGCCCGCGCGGCCCTTCGACCCCCGGAGGCTCGCGAGGGCGAACTTCGTGAACGGGTCGGCGATGTTCACCCGCGAGCTCTTCGAGCAGGTGGGCGGGTTCGACGCGGGGTTCGATCGCACCGGGATGGAGGACTGGGCCTTCTGGGTCGCCGCCCTCTCGCGCGGGGCGACGGGGGTGCCGGTCCCGGACACCTGGCTCGGCTACCGCCGGCACGAGGGAGGCTCGCGGAACTCGCTCCCCGTCCGTTCGCTGCTCGCGGTGCACCGGGGCGCGAGGAGGCGGTGGCCCGAGGTCGTCACCCCGAGGGCGCTCGTCGAGGGGATCGCGCTCGACCTCGTGGCCTCAGCGCGCGTCCGGCTCCTCGAGCGCGCAGGGCGCGCCGGCCCGGAGCGGGTCACGTCGGCTCCAGGCCTCTCGGGAGAGAAGGAGGCACCCGACGAGCGTCGCGGCCCACAGGCCGAGTGACACGGGGACGCCCCCCGACGACGAGGCGCTCGTGAGAGCCGCGGCAGTCGAGCCCACCGCCGCCACGACGAGGATCGCGACCGGCTGGCTCGTCGGAACGGCACGCTCGGCGATCGCGACGACGAGGGCGGCCCCGAGCGCCTCGGAGGACACCGTCGCGACGGCGGCCCCGCCGATCCCGTAGCGGGGGATGAGGAGGAGGCACAGCGCGACGTTCACGAGGAGCGCGCCGGACGCGACGTACACGAGGGACCGCGCGCGCCCTTCGACGATGAGGACGCGCCCTGCCATCGTGTTGCCGACGGACAGCACCACGACGGGCGCGAGCAGCCTGCTCACGTGGAGCGCCCCGTCGTAGGAAGACCCCCCGAGCAGGTACACGGCCACCGGCGCGAGGAGCGCCACCCCGGCGGACGCCACGACCCCGAGGTCGCACAGGAGCGCGGCGGAACGTCGCGCGTGGCGCGCGCGGTCACCGGAGCTGCTCGCTGCCATGAAGCTGAACCCGACCGCGCCGACCGACCCGACCGCGACGACGACTCCCTGGAGCACCTGGTAGGCGATCGCATAGCTCGCGAGGCTCCTCCTGTAGCCGAGGGCCGCGAGGATCACCTGGTCGGCGCGCATGTGCATGAGGGACAGGGAGCCCGCCAGCCCGAGCGGGAGTGCCGCGAGGAGGAGGGAGCGCACGTCACGTGCGGCCGGGGAACGCGGGGCGCCAGCGAGCCTGTCGGGGCCGCGCGGCACGAGGAGCGCGACGACCGTGGCCGACGCTGCGAGCATCGCACCGCCGACCGCGAGGAACTGCGCGCTCTCGCCGAGCCGACGCCCGTCGAGAAGGACGACGGCGACCAGCGCGCACCCGACGGCCTGCCCGGCCGCGGACGCGAGGGCGTTCCGGGCGAACGCGAGGCGGTGCTGCCAGTACGCGACGAGCCCGATCCCACCGAGCTCGACGGCGGTCCCCGGGAGGAGCACCCAGAGCGCGAGCCTCTTCGACGCGTCGAACAGGGCGAACGACGTGGGGACCGCGATCGCGAGGCCCACGAGCCCGGTCACGAGCGACGCGAGCGCGCACGAGCGGACGACGGAGCGCGCCGCCTCCCCTCTCCCCATCCGGACGACGGCCATCGCGGTGAGCCCGAACTCGGCCACCGCGGCCACGATCCCGACCGTCGCGAGCCCGGCGGAGAAGTCCCCGAAGCGCGCCTGGCCGAGCAGACGCGTGAGAAGCGCGACGCTCGCCGCCTGGAGGACGATGGCTGCGGCCCGCCCGCCCATCTGCACCGCGGAGCCCGACACGAGCGAGCGCCCCGAGAGCCTGTCTCGCTCGACGAGCGGCGCCGCGCGCATGAGGGGCTAACGGCCCGTGCGACCGACGATCGAGCGGAGCGTCCGCCCCACGATGCGCGCGTCGAGGAGGAGGCTCTGGTGGCGCAGGTAGTAGAACTCGTACTGGAGCTTCTCGAGCGCGTCGAACCCGCTCGAGCCGTAGTCGAAGTTCACCTGTGCCCAGCCGGTGATCCCCGGCTGCACGAGGTGGCGGAGGTCGTAGTAGTCGATCCTCCGTGCGAGCTCGGCGACGTATCGGGGCTGCTCGGGACGGGGGCCGACTATGGACAGCTCGCGACGGAGCACGTTCAGGACCTGGGGGAGCTCGTCGACGTGGGTCTTGCGCATGGCGCGCCCCACCCGGCCGACACGGCGGTCGTCCACGCTCGTCCAGGTCGGCTCGCCCGAGAGCGGGGCCATCGTCCGGAACTTGAGGATCGTGAAGATCCTCCCGTCCTTCCCGACGCGCTCTTGTCGGTAGAGCAACGGACCGCGGTTCCCGGCGAGGTCCGCGACCACGACGAGGACCGCGGCGAGCGCGAGGAGAGGGAGCGCGCACAGCGAGGCGAGCACGTCGACCGCTCGCTTCGTGCGCGCGTACGCGGGGTTGTGGATCTCGTGGATGTCGAAGAGGAGCGCGGACCGCTCGAGCTCGCTGAGCGGGAGCTTGCCGAGCCACTGGTCGTAGAACAGGGCGAGCGTGCGGACCTTGCACCCCCTACGGTGGAGCTCCGCCGCCTGCACGACGACGTCCTCGTCCGAGATGGCCTCGCGCGAGAGCACGACGAGAGTCGCCTGGTGCGCCGTGACGAGCTCCGCGAGCGGCCGCGGGCGTGACGCGCTGGACCGGACGTCCTGCGCGAGCGCGCTCGCCACGAGCAACGCGGGCCGCTCGCGGGCGACCCTGAGGTCGGCCGCGAGCGCCCCCGCCTCGGCCGGACCGACGACCGCGAGCACGCGTTCGGCCGCGTCGCGTCGGCCGCCCACCCCGGAGGTCAGCCTCGCGAGCAGCGCGACGAGGGGGGTGAGGAGCGCCACGGCGAGGAACACCACGAAGCGCGGGAGGAGGGGCTCCCCGACGACGAGCGCCATGACCGACACGGTCCCTGCCGCGACGAGGGCCGCCGCGAACGATCGGACGAGCGCACCGGAGAAGCGGCGGGCCGACTCGGGGAGCCCTGCTGCGTAGAAGGACACGAGAAGGAGGGCCGTGAACACGACGAGCCATCCGAAGCGCGGGAACGCGGTGAACCGGTAGTGCCCGACGAGATGTGCGTGAGCCTCGCCGAGCGCGACCACGACGGCTACCGTCAGGCCCGATATGAGCCACCGCGCTGACCTCGCCACCGTGACCAATTCAATCACCGGTGCCGCGCCGACCTCGCGCTTCGCCGTGCCGGAGTGGCTCGAGGGAGCGGGAGCCCTCGACGTGTTCGCGGCGATCGTCGCGTTCCTCCTCCCCGTCGCGATCTCCCCGGTCATGGGCTCCTACACGTTCACGCCGAAGCTCGCGGTCCTGCTCGTCGTCGCGGCCGTCGGGCTGCCTCAGCTCGCACGTCGATGCCGCGCGCGGGACCGCGCCGCGTGGGCGGCGGCCGCGTTCCTCGCCGTCGGGCTCGCCTCGGCCGCGTCCTCCGGGAGCGTGCTGTCGGGGTTCTTCGGGGGGTACCTCACCGGGACCGGGTGGGTGTTCTGGTGCGGCGTCGTCGGGGCGTGGGCGATCGGTCGCTCGACCGGCCCGCGCGGCCGGGAGCTCGTCGTGGCCGGTCTCGTCGCGAGCGCCGTCGTGAACGCCCTCGTGGCGATCGTCCAGCAGGCTTTCCAGCTCGCGAGCCCGGTCCTCGGCCTCTACCAGGGCACGCAGGCGGACGGGCTCATGGGGAACCCGATCTTCCTCGAGAGCATCGAGCTCGGAGCGCTCGCGGTCGTTCTCGTGCGCACGTGCTCCGGGAGGTGGAGGTGGTCGCTCCTCGCCCTCCTGCTCTCCGCGTCGCTCGAGCTCAGCGGCGAGCGGTTCGCGATCGCCCTCCTCGCGCTCCTCGCCGCGTGGGCGCTCGTCGTCCACCGGGACCGCTTCGCCGCCCTGTTCGCCGCGTCGCTCGCGGCGGGCTACGCCGTGACCTACGGGCTCTCGAGCGCGCTCGTCCACGAGCGCATCGCGCAGAGCGTCGTCTCGAACCCGCGTCCCACCTTGTGGAAGGTGCTCCTCCATGCGTTCGAGCATCGGCCGCTGATCGGCTTCGGCCCGGGCCAGACCCTCCAGGCGTCGACCGCGTTCGAGTCGGCGGCGCTCGCGCGGCGCCTCCCGGTCGCGACGTACTTCACGGACGCGCACGACATCTTCGTCGAGGTCGCGATCACGACCGGGATCCTCGGGATCCTCGCGTTCGCCGCGTTCGGGCTTCTCGCGCTCCGGGGCGCCTCCGGAGCGCTCCTCGGCGTCGCCGTGATGGCGGTCGCGGTCGAGCTCGTCGAGCCCCTCAACGTCGGGGTCACGCCGATCGCGTTCCTCGCGCTCGGAGCGGCCGGTGCGGGGACGGCGCTCTCGGGCGGCCCGAGCCGCGGCCGGGCGCGCCACGCGGCGACGGCAGCGCTCACGCTCGTCGCGCTCGGCGCGTCCGCCGTCATGCTCTACGGGGACTACGAGCTCAACGTCGCTCTCCTCCGGTTCGACTACCCGGTCGCGACGGCCGGAGCACGGGCGCTCGCGGTGTGGGCCGACGCGGCGCTCGTGCCCGCCGAGGTCGCCACGAACCGCTCGGTCGCCCTCGCGGACGGGACGCACTGGCTCCGTCTCTCCCGCTACTGGCACTCGGTCGCAGTGAGCCGCAACCCGACGGACACCCAGATGTGGACGGGTCTCGCGGGCGCCGACGCGGAGCTCGGGAACCTGCGCGCCGCGACCGCCGAGTACGGCACCGCGCTCCGTCTCGACCGGTTCGCGACCGAGGCGCTCGTCGGGCTCGCCCGCGTCGAGGCACACGAGGGGCACAGCACGGAGGCCGTCGTGCTCCTCCGCCGCGCGCTCGCGACCGCACCTGGCTACCGTCCCGCGCACCAGCTCCTGGCCCAGCTCGGCGGGACGCGCTGAGCGGGTCGGCCGGGGCCCCGGGCGACCGGGCACGACGGGCGGGCCCCGGACGGCGAAGGGCCCCGGCCGGATGCGCCGACCGGGGCCCCTGCACCTCGCCTCGGTCGTGGCGCTCGAGGAGCGCCACGACCGAGGGCTCGATTCACGTCACCTCTCGTGGTGCTACGCCGGGAAGCCGCCCGTGTTCGTCCACGCGCCCGGTCCGGTCGCCGTGACGGCCGTCGCGCCCGCCGACGTGCAGGTCGCGTTCGTCGTCGCCTTGTACCAGCCGTAGTAGGTCCCGACTGCCTTCGGGAGGCTGGTGAAGGTCGTCGAGATGACCCCCTGCGACTTCTGGTCCGCGATCGCGTAGCAGCGGTTGCTCCCGTTCCACGCCGCGAGCACGAGGTCGTTCGAGTCGATGACGTCGAGGCTGACGACCTTCGAGCTGGTCGAGGCCGCCGAGCCGTCCGTCTTGGCCGGGAACGAGAGACCCGTCCCCTCCTGGGTGATGTCCGACACCGACGTCGCGCCGACGAGGGAGGTGTAGCTCCCGTTGTTCTGCGTGTAGTAGGTGTCCGCACCCGTGAGGGCGGTCTGAAGGTTCGACGTCACCGCTGTGTTGGTCGCGCTCTTCGTCACCGTGAGGAACGTGGGGATCGCGATCGCCAGCAGGATGCCGAGGATCAACAGGACGACGAGGAGCTCGATGAGCGTGAATCCCTCATCGGCGCCCTCGGACATCTTCGAGAGATGCCGCTTGAGATGGGTTCGCAACTCTTCCATTCCTCCTTGGGATCGCGCCGACGCTCGGCTCTCGGTTACAACGGCGCGACGTGACACCTCCTTGAGGCGAAAGTCCGGACCCTCCCCCGTCGGGCGCGCTCGTCGACCACGACTCGTGGCACGCGTGCGCCCGCCGGCGCCGCCGGCGGCTCCGTCCGCGGACGCGCGACCGCTAGCCGAGCGGCGGGCACACGGGGGTCGGCTCGGTCGCGATGTTCGCGTTGCCGCACACGACGTACCCGAGGTCCTGCCAGGAGGTCACGGCCGACTGGAGCGCGTCGGGGGGCTGGAGGAACTGGAGGCGGCTGTCGAAGCTGAACTGCTTGTCGTACCCCCAGGTTCCGTAGTACGGGCTCATCAGCCCGAAAGGTCCCCGGTACTGGCTTATGTCCGCGCCGTTCAGGAACACCCCGTTCGAGGCCTGCGGGGAGCCCTGGTCCCAGAACTCGACGCCGAGAGCGCCGTTCAGCGAGATCACGGCGGCGTCGACGATCGGGTTCGCGATGTCACAGCTCGGCCACACCGCGACGGGCTCGCCGATCGTCTTCCCGCTCGTGGGGTCGCCCGAGGTCCCCCCCGCGAGCGTCGCAGCGGTCGCGGCCGTGCCGTCGTAGGTGCACATCGACACGCCGTTGTTCGTGAGGGTGCCGCTCGCCATCTGGGCGGCCGAGTAGGGGGAGCTCACGGGGTGCGATATGAGGACGTTGTCGAAGGCTTCGAGCCCGAGGACGTCCGGGGTGGTCCCCGTCGTGCACGCGGCGACGGAGGACGGGTCCGACCGGGACGCGGGCCCGCTCGTCCCGTCTGCGCACGCGTACGTGAGGTCGCGGGTGATGATGATGTTCGCGGCGGACCCGATCGTGAGCTCGCCCTTCAGCTCTCCCTCCACGAAGGCGTCACCCTCGAGGCAGGTCGCGGAGGTCTTCGTGACCGTCGGCAGGATCGGGTTGTTCGCCTGCGTGAGGTTCACGTACGGGTTGATGCACCCGGAGTTCGTGCTGTTGAGGCCGTCCTGGACCGTCGGGGCGCTCGCGGCCGCCCCTGCGTTCTGGACGAAGACCACGCCGTTCGAGGGGAGCGGGATTCCCGTGATGTACGGGCCCGAGCTCCCCGAGAAGCTCTGGCCGAACGACGTGAGCGACGCACCGGTCGGGCTCTTCCCCGTGCTGCACGCGGCGGCCGGGGCGTTCGCGCCTCCTGAGAGCGGGCTCCACACGTTCATCGTCGTTCCTGTCGACGAGGTCACGAGCGCGATCATCGTCGGTCCCGTGAACAGGCACCCTCCGGCTGCCGCGGCGGACGCGAGCTGGGTGTTCCAGCTCGGGAGGACGAGGCTCCCGTTCAGGCTCGAGCCGTGCACGAAGTTCGGCGCCGCGCCCCGCCCGCAGTACCCCTGGACGGGGTCGACGGTCGTTCCGTCCGGTGCGTAGTAGGGGGAGCCCGTCTTCGGCGTGACCTCCACCGAGCCGAGCCAGTCGTAGGCGTAGGCGACGTTCGAGGAGACCCCCGAGGTGTAGGAGATGGGCGACCCCGAGAACGTCGGCGAGCCACACACGTGGAGCTGGTCGTTCGAGTACACGGGGCCCGCGAAGCTCTCGCCGGTGTTGAAGTCGAACGTCCCGCCGCACGCGATGCCCGGGACGCTCACGGTCTCGCCGTTGCCGTTCGTGAAGCTGAACCCCTGGACCCCGTAGTAGGGGCCGTAGTAGGGGTGCGTGGGCGTGTACGCCTGCACGGTGACGTTGCTCGGGTTCGTCGCGCTCTCCGCGTCGATCTGCGTGTTCTGCGTCTGGCCGAGCCAGTCGAGGAAGGTGTTGGCCTGGTACGTCTGGTAGCCGCAGAGCGCGTTCCAGAGCGAGGTCGTCGTGTCGGTCCCGTTCACGGGGTACGTCACGGGGTACGTCGTGATCCCCTGGGGAGCGCTCAGCCCGGTCACCGAGACGCCCGTCTGCTGCTCGTCGGGGTAGAGGGGGTCGAGGACCTCGGTGTTCGAGAAGTACGCGTTCGCGAGGATCGAGCTCGCGGTGAAGCTCGCACGTGCGGTCACGTACACGTAGCTCCCCGCGGAGCCACCCCGGCCGGTCACGGTCAGCACGACGCGCCCCGCGTTCGTCCCGGAGGTCGCGAACAGGGTCGAGTCGTTCGGGACGTAGTGGAACGCCTCGCTCGGGCTCGTTCCCCCGAGGTCGCACGCGGACGAGCACCACCCGTTCGCCAGCATCGCCGGGTCCGCGGGGGACGGCGGGTTCGAGGCGCTGTAGAGGTAGTAGTTCGGGTTCGCGTCGAGGTGGTTCCGGTACCACTCGATCCCGGACTCCGCCGCGGCGAGAGCAGCGTGCTTGTTCGTGGAGAGCACGACGAGCGGGGCGTCGCTCGTGATCTGAGACGCCATGAGCGGGCCGAGGACCGAGAGGAGCACGACGAGGATCACGATGATCACGATGATCTGGCCCGAGTCGTCCCGGCCGTGGCGCACGGCCTCGAGCCGCCGGTGGAGCGCCGACGCGACCCCTCGGCGCGCCCGGCGCCGGAGCGTGCGGGGCGCGCTCACGACGCGTTCACCGGCGTGCCCGCCGAGGTCGACGCGGTGTAGGCCGAGGCAGCGGGTGGGCTCGTCGCGCCCGAGTAGGTCGCGGTGACCGTGTACGTGCCGCGGTAGGACGCGAAGAACGAGCACGACGCCTGACCGGTCGCCGAGAGCGTCGTGGCGCCCGAGCAGGAGTTCGAGATCGTCGAGCCCCCGAACGTGACGACCGCGGTGACCGTGCCCCCGTCGGGCGCGGGAGTGACCGTGACGGTGAACGCCACCGTGGTCCCGTAGGTCGGCGAGATGTTCGGGTAGGTCACGGCCGTCGCGGTCGTCGGGGCGGGGGCGTTCGCGTTCTGGAGGTACACGGTCGTCTGGAACGTCGTCGGCTGGATTGCCTGGAAGCCCTGGAGGGGCTTCTGCGGCCCGGCGAGGAACGTGACGTCGACCCCGACCGCGACGACGTTCGCGAGCACGGCGCACGGGTCGTGGACCGCGACGAGCTCCTGGCCGGTCGCGTCCGGCGGGTTGGTCGTGGTCGTCGGGGTCGTCGCTCCGCACGAGGGAGCTGCAGTTCCCGCAGCCGCGTAGTAGTAGTACGTGAAGGGGTTCGCGCCGTTCACGACGTAGTACGTCCCGATGGGGTGCGGCGTCCCGCCCTGCGGGGTGATGGACACGACGAAGGACGCGTCGGCGTTCGAGCCGCTCGGCGGCACGAGCTGGGCTTCGAGCGTCGCGATGTCCTGGGTCCCGGTGGTCGTGTTGTAGCCCGCCTCGATCGAGGCGATGAGCGTCGTCGGGGTCGACCCCGGCAGGACCGTGACCGCGCCGTGCAGGTACTCGAGGAGCGCGTTGCCGGCGGTCTGGTCCTGCTTCAGCCCGAGCATCGTGTCGTGGAGGTCGACGCTCTGCTGGCTCAGGTTCCCTATGAGCCCGTAGATGACGGGCACGATGATCGCGAGGACGGCCATCGCGACGAGGAGCTCGATGAACGTGAACCCTCCGTCCCCCCTGCGTGCGCGGCGTAGGGGACGGCCGAGGTGCGGGGCGCTCGGGCGCGACGGAGCGGTCATCCGACGGTCACCGCGATCTGCGACGTCGAGGGCGACGAGCACACGGAGGTCCCCGGGGAGAGCGGCGACGTGGAGGGGCAGACTCCCGTCGGTGTGACCCACATGTACGCGGTCCCACCCGAGTACGTGACGTTCGAGTTCGAGCCCGAGACGGTCGCCCCGATCTCGTACTCCCCGAGCGGAAGGCTCGTGAGGCTCGCCCCGGTCCCGCCCGCGTAGTTGAGGTCGATCGTGTTCCCCGCCGAGTCCTTCGCGAGGAGCTGGATGACGGAGCCCGCGTCGCTCTTCACGGTCGCCGTCAGCGAGAGCGGGTACAGCGGCAGCGTGACCGTCGCCGATCCCGCGGCGCCGGCCGTGAGACGCGTGACCGTCCCGCCCGTCCCGTAGTACGCGGCGCTCGGGTCCGCGTCGGACGTCCCTCCCGCGTACACCGTGTAGTTGGCGCCGGCCGAGGGGAACGGGAAGAGCAGGGCGGTCTGCGCCGAGGACGCCACCGTCGCGAACGCAGTCGTCGCGTTCCCGAGCACGCACAGGCCCGCGCTCCCGCACGCCCCGGGGCTCACGAAGGTCACGGGGAGGAACGGAGCTGGCACCGCCGACTTGTTCACGGTGTCCGAGAAGTCGACCGTGACCGCCGCTCCCTGGTCGAGGACGATCTGGCCGGTCGGCTGGGTGACGGAGTCGGGAGTGATCGCCATCGGCGCGAGCGTCGGGACGCCCGTCGCGGTCGCCGAGTCCGAGAGCTCGCTCGGGTCGACCCATCCCGCGTTCCCGGAGACGGTCACGGTGTAGAGCCACCCCGTCGCTGCCCAGAGGTTCGGGAAGACCGCGCACCCGGTCGACCCTGTGTTCTCGGTCTCCGTCGTCACGGGCAGGGGGGTGCCCGAGGGCTGCGCGCAGGATGCGAGGGTGCAGCGGCCCGTCACGGTCACCGATATCGGGGTCTGTGTCTCGAGCGTCGTCGGGAGCGCCGCGGGCGAGCCGGGGGAGGACGTCGTCGTGGTCGTCGACATGGAGGACGCGACGGTCGTGTAGACCGGGACGGCGATCTCGCCCGCGCTCACGTTCGCGAGGTCGGCCTGCGCGGGCGAGATGAGCGCGCGCTCGACGACCGAGCTCCCGCTCGACCCCGACGACCCCCAGCTCACGGACGCGGTCGCCTGCCACACCTCGGTCGAGGTCGCCCCGGGAGGGGCCGTGCACAACGTGCCGACCCCGGACTGCGGGAGGATCGAGAGGTCGAGCGAGACGCGGAACTGGTCGCTCCCCGACATCTGGGTCGACGTCGTCGCCCCGGTCGCGAGCGGCGCGCCCGCGGCCGCCTGGTACTGGGCCGTCTCGAGGGCCTGGGTCGCGAGGTCCGCCGCCTCGGCTCTACGGTGCAGGGTGTTCGCCGAGCTGTGCGTCGTTATGAGCACGAGCGTGAGGGGGAGCACGACGAGGGCGAGCACGAGGAGCGCGACGAGCACCTCGACGAGGGAGAACCCGTCGTCGAGGGGCGCGCCGGCGCACGCGCGGCGCGCGTCGGCGCGAGCGCGACGAGACCACGGTGTCGCGGCCATCGTCTCGCTCAGGACGCGCCCGCCGGGGCCTTCGGCGCCGACGTCGTGTACGCGGTCGCGCTGATCGAGGCCGTGTAGTTCGAGAAGCTCGACGCGTTCAGGTTGCCGTTGCCGGAGAGGCTCACGGACTGGATCGTGAGAAGGCGGGTCAGCCTGTACAGGCCGGAGACGAACGCGAGGAGCTGGTCGTGGGGCCCCGCGACGCTGAGCGAGACGGGGATCGTCGAGTACCCGAGCCCCGTGGTCTGCACGGAGTCGTCGGTCACGCTCTGCAGGCTCACGCCGTTCGCGACCGCGAGGTGGTACACCTGGACGACGAGGTCCGGGGCGTCGGGGACCGGCGGGATCGCCTGGGCGAAGTGCTCGAGGAACGGGGCGGCGGCCCGGACCTGCTTGGCCTCCGCTCGGAGCTGGACGAGCCGGAGGTCGAGGCGCGTCTCGGTCTGCTGCGCGGTGACCTGCTGCTGGCGGATCCCCGCGAGCTTCGTCCCCTCCGGCGCCATCCACGCGAACCACCACGCGAGAGCGAGCACGAGGACGCCGACGACCGAGACGAGCACCGCCGGGCGCTGCACGAGGCTGCGGGCCGGGGCGCTCATCGCTTCGGAACCTCGAACTCGGCGAGGCGGTCCGTGTGGATCCTCCCCGTCACCGCGAGCTGCGCGGTGAAGTCGACGCCGTGCCCGCTGCTCGACACGCCGGAGTACTGGACGATCTCGAAACTCGCGGATGCGACCATCGCGTCGAACCACTCCTTGAACGAGGGGTACTGGGGGGCGGAGAAGGACAGGTTCACCGTCCCGACCGTGTCGGTCGCGGCGGGCAGGGCGGACGGGGGAGCGACCGGGTGGCCGGTCGTCACGCTCGTCGCCGCCGTCGGGGCGACGGTCGTCGAGCCCGAGAAGCCGCTCGCGCTGACCGACGAGGGCGTGTACCGCGCGAGAGCGGCGAGCACGGCAGGCCAGTTCACCTCGTGGCTCACGATCGGCATCCCGATGTGGGAGTCCGTGAGGATCGCGTTGTCCTGCTGCTGGACCTTGTCGTAGGCGGGGAGCTGCCTCTCGAGGTACGAGATCTCGCCCTGGATGTTCCCGACGCCGTGCTCGGCGTTGCGGACCTGGAGGAAGCGGAGCGCCCCGCCCGCGACGAGCGCGACGACGAGCACGACTGCGGCGCTCTGGATCGCCCGCGTCGTGCGCGCCCGGCGTCGCTCGACGAGGACCTCGGGCGGGAGGAGGTCGAGCGCCTTCCGACCCGAGGGCTCCGTCATGGCGGCGCCCGCGGCGACCGCTCCGACCGTGTCGAGGTGGATGCGGTCGACGCCGAGGCGTCCCGTGTCGACGTTCTCGAGCCAGCTCCCCGTCGTGACGGGCACGCGCACCTGGTACTCGAGCCTCTCGACGAAGCCCGCGAGCCGGGAGCCTCCGCCGGTCACGAGCACACGTGACACCTCCGGGAGCCCGGGCAGCGTCGCGAAGTAGTCGATCGAGCTCCGGATCTCCCCGAGAAGCGGGGCGGAGCCGTCACGCGCCGCAGCGACGGCCTCCGCCGGGAGCCTCCCCGCGTCGGTCGGCGACCACCCGAGCCGGATCTTTATCTGCTCCGCGTCGGGCGCGGGGATGTCGAGCGCCGCCGAGATGGCCCGAGTCACGGCGTTCCCGCCGCCCGCGATCGTCCGGACGAAGTGCGGCTCGCCGTGCTCGTGGATCACGATGGTCGTGAGGTCCGCGCCGATCGCGACGATCGCCTCCACCCCGAGGTCCGCTCCCGCGAGCGCCCGCACGAGGGCGGACGACGCGAGGTCCACGCCCTTCACGACGAGACCGGACTCGGCGAGCACGTCGACGAACGGCTCCACGAGCGCCCGGTGCGCAGCCGCGAGGTGGACCCGCACGAGCTCGGTCCCGTCCGGGGACGTCACGGTCCCGAGGGTCCGTGCCGACAGGAGGGTCTCGTCCTCGGGGAACGGGATGATGTCGAGCGCCTGCAGACGGACCGCCGCGTCGAGGTCCGCGTCGGGGACGCTCGGCATCACGATCTCCCGGCTGATGGCCCGGAGGCCCGCGACCGCGAGCCACACCTCGGGCGGGGCACCGAACCTCCGCCGCTCGAGGTGGGCGTTCTTGAGGCAGGAGGCGACCGTCCGCTTCACGGCCGCGCGGTCGAGGATCGCCCCGTCGGCGACCGCGCCCTTCGGGAGCGCCGCCTCCCCGAACGACAGCACCTTCGAGCGCGCGCCGCCGCTCTCCACCTCGACAGCCCGCACCGAGGTGGCGGTCACCTCGATGCCGATTCGCCGCGTCATGTCGCCCGCCCCTTCTCACGCCCTTCGCAACGGTGCACCGGACCCATCTCCTTACGACGGCTGGAGGAGCTTTACGTAGTCGAACATCGGCAGGTAGAGGCTGATGACGATCGCTCCGATGCAGATGCCCATGAACACGATGAGCGCGGGCTCGAGGAGCGACGTGAGGCTCCCGACCGTCGCGTCGATCTCGTTGTCGTAGAACTGGGCGACCTTCTCCAGCATGTCGCTCACCGCGCCCGACTCCTCGCCGGTCTCGACCATCTGGAGGACCATCGGGGGGACGACCGGGTGCTCGGCGAGCGCCGACGCGAGCGAGCGCCCGTCGCGCACGCCCACGATCGCCCCGCGGGCCGCGTTGCTCACGATCCGGTTGCTCACGTTGTCCGCGGCCATCTCGAGGGACTCGATGATGCCGACGCCCGAGGAGAGAAGGGTCGCGAGGGTCGCGAGCATGCGGGAGAGGCCGACCTTCAACATGAGCGGGCCGAACACGGGTGCACGGAGCCGGACACGATCCCAGGTGAGTCGCCCCTTCTCGGTCGACACCCACCAGCGGGCAGCGAGGACGACGCCGGCGACGACAGCGACCACCGCGAGCGCCCAGACGCTCGCGACGACGCTCGAGATGCCGATGACGATGCGCGTCGGGAGCGGGAGCGTGCCGTGGAGGCTCCCGTAGAGGTGCTTGAAGGTCGGGACGACGAACAGCATCATCGCGGTGATCACGAGCACGACGACGCACACGACGACGACCGGGTAGGTGAACGCCGAGCGCACCTTGGAGCGCAGCTCGACCCGCTTCTCGATCGAGGACGCGAGCTTCAAGAGCACGACGTCGAGCTGCCCACCGACCTCGCCCGCGCGCACCATGGACACGTAGAGGCGGTCGAAGACCTTCGGGTGCTTCGCGAGGGCGGCGGAGAACGAGCTTCCGTGCTCGACGTCGCTGCGCACGGCGACGAGCACGGTGCGGAGCGGCTTGGACTCGACCTGGGCGGAGAGCACGGCGATCGCCCGCACGAGAGTGAGCCCCGACGCGACCATCGTCGCGAGCTGGCGGCTCATCACCGAGATCTCCTTCAGGTTCACCCGGTCGCTCAGGCCCGGGATCCGGATGTCCCGGTGGAGGTCGAGCGCGGACGTCGCCTTGATCTCGATGGGAAGGTACCCCATCTCGCGAAGCCGTGTCGCGACGAGCGACTTGTTGTCCGCGTCGATCCTGCCCTTCACGACCTTGCCCGCGTTGTCGCGGACCCGGTACTCGTACGTCGTCATGGACATGGCGCGCTCACGAGCCCTTCAGGTAGTCGAGGAGCTGCTTCGGGTCGTGCGCCCGGTCGAACGCGACGTTCTCGCTGATCTTGCGGTCCCGCACCGCGTCGGCGAGCGCCTGGTCCATCGTCTGCATCCCGCTCGACCCGCCGGTCTGCATGAGGGAGTAGATCTGGTGGGTCTTCGCCGACCGGATGAGGTTCCGGATCGCGGGCGTGCACACCATCACCTCGGCGACCGGCACGCGCCCGACGCCCCCCTCGGCGATGACGAGCTGCTGGGTCACGACAGCCTCGAGCGCGCCTGCGAGCTGCACGCGCACCTGGTCCTGCTGGTTCGTCGGGAACGCGTCGATCACCCGGTCGATCGTCTGCGGCGCGTCCTGGGTGTGGAGAGTCGCGAACACGAGGTGGCCCGTCTCGGCCGCCGTGAGGGCGGTCGAGATGGTCTCGAGGTCGCGCATCTCGCCGACGAGGATCACGTCGGGGTCCTGGCGAAGGACGTGACGGAGGCACTCGGCGAACGACGAGGTGTCCTGGCCGATCTCCCTCTGGTTCACGATCGAGCGCTTGTGCTCGTGGTGGTACTCGATCGGGTCCTCGACGGTCATGATGTGGAGGGGCTTCGTCGCGTTGATGCGGTCGACGACGGCGGCGAGGGTCGTGGACTTGCCCGACCCCGTCGGGCCCGTGAGGAGCACAAGACCTCGGCGGAGCTCCGCGAAGGACGCGAGCGCTCTCGGCAGGCCGAGCGACTCGAGCGTCGGGATCGTCGGGGGGATCGTCCGGAACACCGCCCCGACGGCTCCGCGCTGCTGGAACACGCTGAGCCGGAACCTCCCGAGGTCGGGGATCTCGTAGGAGGTGTCGAGCTCCTTCGTCGCCTCGTACCGCTCCCGGACCGACTGGGGAAGGATCTGGAAGATCATGTCCCGGAGCGCGAGCGGCTCCATCGGCTCGAGGTCCTCGATGGGGCGGATCGAACCGTCGATGCGCACGGCGGGCGCGAACCGGGCAGCGAGGTGCAGGTCGGACGCGCCGTGCTCGACAGCGAAGGTCAAGAGGTCGTTCACGTCGCTCGCGAACGGGCGTCCGAACGGTCCGGGGCGACGGTCCGTCGGGGAGGTCCCGTCGGGCAGCGCCCGCTCGGGCGACGCGGGGCCGAGGTCGAGCACGACCCGGGTGGACGGCTCCTCACGGTCCGCGAGCACGTACCCGCTCCCGAAGAGGTCGTCGGCGGACCCCGAGGCGAACGATCCGGCACGAGCCGGTGACGGGGCGTCGCGGGTCGACGCGCGCGTGAGCAGCTTCACGGTGTCCTCCTCGTCGGCGGCACGCGTGCTCGGCGGCGCGCCTGCGTGTGCGATGAGCCTGTCGATCACGATGGGGTCGCCGAGGACGCACCCCGCGATCCCGCAGTCGATGGCCGATGCGATCGACTGGAGGTGGTCCGCCGCGAGAGGCTCGGAGCACGCGAGCACGAGGTACCCGTCCTCGAGCCGTTGGCCGATCGCCCGGTGGTAGCGGGCGACGCCGAGCGGGACGGCGGCGGCGGCGGCGAGCGTCGGGGGGTCCCTGTCGAGGTCCACCGCGCGAAGCCCGGAGATCGCGGCGAGGCACTCGAGCGACTCGGAGCTCTCGACGAGGCCCTCGCGAGAGAGCAGCACGGCGACGGGTGTCCCACTCGAGGCCGAGCGCGCGAGCGCGGCACGCGCCGCCTCCGCGTCGAGCTGGCCGTTCGACACGAGCGCCTCCGCGAGGCGCCGCGACCACTCCGACACCGGTGTCGTTGCAATGCTCATGCAGCCACCTTCTCCGAAGCCCTCCGGTTCATACGACCACCCTCAGGATCTCTTCCAGGCTCGTGAGCCCCATGGCGGCCTTCCTCAGGCCGTCCCGGTGCATCGTCGTCATCCCCTCGAAGATCGCAAGGCGCTTGATGTCCTCGGTCGAGGCCCGCGCGAGGATCGCCCGCTCGACCTCCTCGGTCACAGGGAGCACCTCCTGGATCGCGAGACGGCCTCGGTACCCGGTCCCGCTGCAGGCCTGGCATCCGACGGCACGGCGGAACTGGACATCGCCCGACTCGGGGGTGTCCGCCTCCACCCAGCGGGCGGCGACGAGCTCCTGGGAGGTCGGCTCGTAGGGATCGGAGCAGACGTCGCAGAGGAGGCGAGCGAGTCGCTGCGCGAGGACGCAGTCGAGAGCGGAGCACACGAGGAACGGCTCGACGCCCATCTCGACGAGACGGAGCGGGGTGCTCGCGGCGTCGTTCGTGTGCAGCGTCGAGAGCACGAGGTGGCCGGTGAGGGCGGCCTCCACGGCGATCGTCGCCGTCTCCCGGTCCCGGATCTCCCCGACGAGCACGACGTCGGGGTCCGAGCGCAGGATCGACCGGAGCGCGCTCGCGAAGCTCAGCCCGGCGCGAGGGTTCACCTGGACCTGGTTCACGCCGCGGAGCTGGTACTCGACGGGGTCCTCGACCGTGATGAGGTTCCGCTCCGAGCTGTTCAGCTTGTTGAGGGTCGCGTACAGGGTCGTGGACTTGCCCGACCCGGTCGGGCCCGTCACGAGGATGGTCCCCGATGGCTTGCGATAGCACTCCTCGTAGCGCGAGAGCACCTCGGGGAGGAAGCCGAGGCGCGCGAGGTCGAGTGGGGCGGTCGACTTGTCGAGGACCCGCAGCACGACCTTCTCGCCGTGCACGGTCGGGAGGGTCGCGACGCGAAGGTCGATCTCGCGGCCACCGGCGTTGAGCGAGAGGCGCCCGTCCTGGGGGACACGGTGCTCCGCGATGTCGAGGTCCGCCATGATCTTGAGGCGCGAGGTGACCCCGCCCTGGATCGCCTTCGGCGCGCTCGTCACCTCGTGGAGGACGCCGTCGATCCGGAAGCGGACCTGCAGGTCGTCCGAGGTCGGCTCGATGTGCACGTCCGACGCGCGCTCGTTCAGCGCCTGGCGCAAGATGAGGTTCACGAACTTGACGATCGGGGCGTCCTCGACGACCGCGTGGAGGTCCGTGAGCTCCCCGAGCTGCGTCGCCTCCGACGCTGCGGCCGAGAGCGCCGCGTTGCGAGCCGCGACGTTCGCCTCGTCGCTGTGCCGGTAGGTGCGCGACAGGTACTCCTCGACCTGACGCGCCGTGCAGATGACCGTGACGACGTCGCGCCCGAGCATCGTCCGGACGTCGTCCAGCGCGAACACGTCCGTCGGGTTCACCATCGCGATGACCGGCCGATCGCCGCGGAACCCGATCGCGAGGATCCGGTAGCGGCGAGCGAGGGACTCGGGGAGGAGGCTCGCCGCGGACGGGTCGATCGCCCAGCTGTTGAGGTCCAGGAACTCGACGCCCTCCACTCTCGCGATGGCGCGCTGGAGGTCCACCTCGTTCACGACGCCGAGCTCGGCGATGATCTCCCGGAGCGCCCGGCCAGAGGACTGCTGGTGCCGCTCGGCGGTCTCGAGGTCCGCCGGGCTGATGGACCCGGACTCGAGGAGGACCTCGCCGAGCGCGAGCTTCGGGCCGCTCAGGTCGACGGGCCCGACGAGGTCCTCGGGCTCCTCGAGCAGCGCGGCCGGGAGGTCTCCCTCCGGGAAGGCCGCGAGGAGGCCGAGCGGGGTGCCCGTGTCGCCCTCACCTCGCACGGGGAGGCCGATCGAGAGCGTCACGTCGAGCGGGGCGGCGTCGAGCGGGGTCGCCGCGAGCACGCCACCGTCGAGGAGCTCGGCGCCCGGAGCGCCCGCGCCGGGGGAGCCCGCGTCGGAGAGGTCCTCCTCGACCGTCTCCGGGCCCGTCGCCCCGGCAGAGACGCCGTCATCCGGGGCGGGCTCCTCCGCGTCGGAGGTCGTGAGGTCCCCGACGAGCGCGGCCGCCCCCGCGGCGGTCCACTCGTCGATCGAGTCCGAACCCGTCGGGACGAGCTCGGAGGGGCCCGCGGCGGGAGCGGCTCGACGCGGGGACGCGACGGGCGACGAGGACCGGCGCGCCGAGCCCCCGTAGACACGCTCGATCCACCGGTCGATCTGGATGCCGCTCGCGACGACGATGTGGACGTCACGTCCCGCGGCGAGGTAGATGTCGTCGAGGAGGAACAGGTTCTCCGGGCTCGCGACCGCCACGACGGGAAGGCCGTACCGCCACCCGACCGCGACCGCACGGTCGCGTCGCGCCCGGTCCTCCGGCAGCACGTCCGCGGAGGTCGGGTCGAGCTCGAACAGCTCGAGGTCGACGAAGTCGAAGCCGGCCTGGACCGCGGCCTCACGCGCGCGCGCTATGTCCTCGGCGAGCAGCGTCGCGTCGACGTCGTCGGTCGCGAACGACACCGCCGGGAAGCCCGCCTCCGCGACGTCCCCGTCGGCCATCGCCACCGTCAGCGCTCCGCGTCCCGGCGCGACCCCCCGGGGCTCGGCGCGGGCGACCGATGCGCGCTCGTCAGGAGAGCAGCCGTGAGAGTGAGGACCGGCGGGCGCGACGCGTAGTAGCGTCGCCGCGGCACGCTCGGCGTCTGGTCGACAACAAGGGACACGGTGCGCCTCCTGGTGATCTTGACGGCAGCCCCGAGCCGCGGGTTGAACACGATCTCCTCCCGGCCCCGCCCGGAGCCCCGGTCGTGATCGCGGTCGTCGTGGCCGGCGTGTTCGGGCTGGTCGTCGGTTCGTTCCTCACGGTCGTGACGGCCCGCGTCCCCGAGGGTCGGTCCGTCGTGTCACCGGGGTCGCGCTGTCCGTCGTGCGGGACGGCGATCCGCGCCGTCGACAACGTCCCCGTCGTCTCCTACGTGCTCCGCCGGGGCCGATGCCGGTCGTGCTCGGAGCCGATCCCCCTGCGCTACCCGGCGACGGAGCTGACCACGGCGGTGCTTTTCGGCGCGGTCGTCGCACGCGTCCCCACCCACTGGGCGGCCCCCTCGTACTGCGTGCTCGCCGCAGGGCTCGTCGCGCTGACCGTCGTCGACCTCGAGCGCTTCCGCCTGCCGACCCCGATCGTCGTCACGACGGGGGCCGTCGGCCTTCCTCTGCTGCTCCTCGCCGCTGCGGCAACCCACGACTGGTCCGGGCTCGTCCGTGTGCCCGTCGCCGGAGCGGTCGGGTTCGCTCTGCTCGGGCTCGTGTTCCTCGTGTCGCCGCGTGGGATCGGCTTCGGCGACGTGCGCCTCGCTGCTCTCTGCGGGAGCTTCCTCGGGTGGCTCGGCTACCGCGTCGCGGCGGTCGGTCTCGTGGTCGGGTTCGTCGCGGCGGGCCTCGTCGCGGTGGTCCTGATCGCGGCCGGCCGCGTCACGCGCAAGACGCGGATCGCGTTCGGCCCCTTCCTCGCGTTCGGCACGCTCGCCGCGGTCCTGTTCGGCCGGGACCTCGCGCACGCGTGGCTCGGGTGAGCGCGAGCGCGCGAGGCCGGGCGCGTCGCCGCGGCGAGACGGCGGGAGCCGCCGGGCGTCAGCCGAGGACGGACTGGGCCATCCCCTGGCGCTGGAGCATGATGCGCAGGTCGTGAGAGTTCGGAGCCGACGCGATCGCGGCCTCGACGTCGATCGTCCCCTCGCGGAGCAGCCCGATGAGGGACTGCGCGAACGTCTGCATCCCGTAGTAGTCGCCCTCGGCGACGATCTCGGCGATGTTGCTCGTGTGCTGGGGCTCGACGATGCACTGCTGGATCCGCCCGTTCACGACCATGATCTCGAGCGCGGGCACCCGACCCGATCCGTCCGCGGTCGTCACGAGACGCTGGCAGATCGTGCCCCGGAGGGCGCCCGCGAGCGACAGGCGCGCCTGTCGCTGCTGGCTCGGGGGGAAGAAGTCGATGATCCGGTTCACCGTCTCGACCGAGTCCCCCGTGTGGAGCGTGGAGAGCACGAGGTGCCCCGTCTCCGCCGCGGTGAGCGCCGTCTCCACGGTCTCCGGGTCCCGCATCTCGCCGACGAGGATCACGTCCGGGTCCTCCCGGAGCGCGGACCGCAGAGCGACGTTGAAGCTGTCCGTGTCGAACCCGACCTCCCGCTGGCTTATCGAGGCGAGGTTGTCGCGGTGGAGCACCTCGATCGGGTCCTCGATGGTCACGATGTGGCACTCGCGCGTCTTGTTCAGGTGGTCGATCATCGCGGCGAGCGTCGTCGTCTTGCCGCACCCGGTCGGACCGGTGACGAGGACGATCCCCCGCGGCTCCTCGGCGAGCCGTCTCACGGCGTCGGGGAGCCCGAGCTCCGCGAGCATCTGCGTCCCCGGGCGGACGTGCCGGAAGACCATGGACACGGTCCCGCGCTGGCGGAACGCGTTCACTCGGAACCGGCCGAGCTGGGACACCGAGTACGCGAAGTCCGCCTCGGAGGTCGTCTCGAACCGCTGCCACACGCGCTCGTGCATGATCGCCCGTGCGAGGAGCTCGAGGTCGCCCCCGTCGATGACGCGCTGGTCGGTCATGCGGCGAAGGATCCCGTTCACGCGCATGCGCGGCGGAGAGCCGGCCTTGACGTGAAGGTCGGACCCCTCGGCCTTCACGAGCTTGCCGAGAACGGTGTCCAGGTCGTTTTGGTCCATCGGTCGCCCTCCTCGGGCGCTCCTAACGGACCGTCACGCATCCCGATTGAGCTGGTCGCAGATCCGCGCGAGGAACGCCCGGAGCGTCGACTCCGCGACCCGCCGGAGGAGGAGCTGGTCGACCCCCCGCCCGATCGTCCCGCCGGGCGGCTCGTACCGGGCGCGGAGGAGGACCTCGGTCTGCGCGAGCCCGTACGGGGCGATCTCGAGGTCCGCGTCGAGCTGGGGGAAGAGCGAGGCGGCGGCGGTCGCGGTCCAGGAGAAGGCGAGGAGCACGTGGTCGTGCAGGACCCGGACGGGGCCGCGCTCGATCTCGACCTCCTTCGCGAACGCGACCGGCCAGCCCGGCGGTCCGACGCGCCCCCGGAGCCGCTCGCCCTCGGCGCGCGCCGAGTCGAGAGCGCCGCCGAGAAGGAGGTCCGCGTCCGTCCGCACACGCGCGACGATCGTCTCGAACGCCTGGTCGACGACCTCGGAGTCGAGGACGAACACGTGCGGGCCACCCCCCTCGCTCGCCACGTGACGCTCAGGTCCGGACGATCGTCACGGGACAGTGCGCGTGCTGCACGACCTGGGCGCTGACCGATCCGAGCAGGAGGCCCGCGAATCCCCCGCGCCCACGGGAGCCGACGACGACGAGTGCCGCGTCCGCCGCCGCGTCGAGGATCTGCTCGGCGGCCGGTCCTTCGCGGAGCTCCTTCTCGACGCGCACGTCCGGGCTCGGACCGAGCACCTGGGCGACCTGGCGGTCGAGGTCCTCTCGGGCCGCGGGCTCCACCTCCTCGAACGCGACGGGAGGGAGGTACGCGGAGTAGCTCCAGGTCGGGAGCGACCACGAGTGCACGACCCGGAGGGTCGCACCGCGCATGCGCGCCTCCTCCGCCGCCCACTCGAGCGCCGCGTCGGACGCCTTCGAACCGTCGACCCCGACGACGACCGGTCCCGCGGCGCGCCCCTTGCCCTCTCGCTGTCTCGCTGCCACGTCCACGGCGGACCACCTCCGCGCGTGATGTTCGCATCGCCCCGAGGAGGGCAGTAGGGCCTTTCGGACCTGTTCGCCCCTCGGGACTGGTCTAGCCGAACTCGTGCCGCGACGCCTGCGCGCGCCTCTCCGCGAGCCGTGCCGCGTACGCGGCAGCCTCGGAGCGGCGCCCCATCCCGAGCTTCGCGAGGAGGTTCGACACGTAGTTCTTCACGGTCTTCTCCGCGAGGTAGAGCTCCTCGCCGATCTGCCTGTTCGTCTTTCCCTCGGCGATCAGCCCGAGGATCTCCCTCTCGCGCGGGGTGAGCCGGTCTGCGCCGTCCTCCTCCGCGTGGGTACGGCGAAGCTCCTCGAGGACGCGCCGGGTCGTCGCCGGGTCGATCAGCGTGCGCCCCGACGCGACTGCTCGGACCGAGGAGACGAGGTCGTTCCCGTGGATCTGCTTCAGCACGTACCCCGACGCTCCGGCCATGACCGCACGGGCGAGCGCGTCGTCGTCGGAGAACGAGGTGAGGATGAGGCAGGAGACCTCCGGGTACAGCGATCGGATCTCCCTGCACACGTCGACGCCGTCCCCGTCCGGCAGGCGGACGTCGAGGACCGCGACGTCGGGACGGGACTCGGCGATCGCGGGGAGCGCCTCGGAGGCGGACGCGGCCTCGCCGACGACGACGAGGTCCTCGTCGGTCTCGATCAGGCGGCGCACGCCCTCGCGCACGACCTCGTGGTCGTCGAGCAGGAAGACGCGCGTGACCATGGAGCACAGTCTGCCCGACGCGGCCCCGTGCCACGAGCACCGACGTGGTGGCAGAATCGCTCCGGTGCCGTACCACGAGATCAACGACCCCGAGCAGCTCCGAGCGCTGCTCGACGCAGTCGCCGTGATCGAGTCCGACCTCGACCTCCCCGGCGTGCTCCACAGGATCGTCGAGGTCGCGTGCTCGCTCACCGACGCCCGATACGGCGCGCTCGGGATCCTCGACTCGTCGGGCAAGCACTTCTCCGAGCTCGTCCACAACGGCATGGACGAGAAGACCGTCGCGAAGATCGGGCGGCTCCCCGCGGGGACGGGCATCCTCGGCCTTCTCATCGTCGACCCGCGGCCGCTCCGGCTCGCCGAGATCTCGAAGCACCCGGACTCGGTCGGCTTCCCCCCCGGGCACCCCCCGATGCGGACCTTCCTCGGCGTGCCCATCCGGGTGCACGACGACGTGTACGGGAACCTCTACCTCACCGAGAAGACCGGGGGGGAGTTCAGCCGGACCGACGAGATACTCGTGGACGCCCTCGCCGGGATCGCGAGCATCGCGATCGACAACGCGCGCCTCCAGTCGCGGGTCGGCGAGCTGGCCATGAGCGCGGACCGGGAGAGGATCGCGAGAGATCTCCACGACACGGTCATCCAACGGCTCTTCGCGACGGGTCTCTCGCTCCAGTCGTCCCTCCCCCTCGTGGACGAGCCCGCGTTGCGCACACGCATCGAGGAGGCCGTGACGAGCCTCGACGACACGATCCGGCAGGTCCGGACGACGATCTTCGCGCTCGAGCCTCCTCCGGCCGTCGAGCGCGGCGTGCGCGCACGTGTCCTCGACATCTGTGCCGAGGCGGCACGGACTCTCGGCGTCGACCCCGAGGTGCGCTTCGCGGGGGCGGTCGACCGGACGATCGGGCCCGAGCTCGCCCCCCAGGTGCTCTCGACCCTTCGCGAGGCGCTGTCGAACGTCGCGAGGCACGCGGGTGCGCGGCGCGTCTCCGTCGAGCTGTCCGCGGGATCAGACGTCGTGCTCGAGGTCGTCGACGACGGCGTCGGGATCCCCGCCGGGACCCGGGGACCGGGCCGCGGGCTCGTGAACATGGCACAGCGCGCCGAGGCGCGCGGCGGGAGCTTCGCGGCACGCCCCGGGACCGCCGGGGGCACCGTCGTGACCTGGCGCGTGCCCCTCGCCCCCTGAGCCCGGTCCGGGACGCGCCACTGCCCGGCCCGAGGACCTCCGGACCGGGCAGCGGTCTCGCCAGGAGCCGGCGAGCCTGGTGGGGGTCAGACTGTCGTCAGCTCCCGCTGCGCCGCGGCATGGGCGAGAAGCTCGACGCTCTCCGGCACCTTGCGAGCGTGCCAGAACCCGAGGCCGACGAGCAGCGCCATGACACCGGCGAGGATGAACGAGGCGACGGCTGCCCAGAGGGCGATCTCGGCGAACTGCGAGAACCCGTACGCCTCGAGCAGCAGACCCCGGAGCGTCGTGCCGCGGAAGGTCGTCTGGACCTCGGCCGCGAGCGCCGCGTTCTTCGGGTTCGCCATCGATGCCGCGCTCACCTTCGAGTAGACGCCGCCGTAGGGCATCTCGGACAGGTGGACCGCGATGAAGTGGTCCGCGTACGCCTCGGCCTGCGCGCCCGTCGTGAGCTGCTGGCCCGCGTACTGCAACAGGTACGGCTTCATCGAGGGCGTGATCTCGGTCCCGGGCTTCGCGTGCGCGAACGCCGCCTTGGTCGGGAAGTAGATCTGCTGCTGCGCGAGCTGGTTGTGCACGTTCGACGTCGCGAAGCTGTTGCCCCACAAGAGCAAGGACCCGGCGACGAGAAGCACCACCACGATCACTGCCCCCACTGCGCTTGCCAGGAGATCGAATACCTTGCGTCGCATCTCGTGCTCCTCTCGTAGATAACGATCTGGGGACACGATGCCGCGCGCGGCTCGATCGCAACAGGGGCGAACGACTCGGCCGGAGGGCCCATCTCTGCCGCCGTGGTTCGACCGGGCCGGTCGGCGGCGTCTCCGGGCCGGGTCCGCCCCGGACGGGCGCGGCCTTCTCGAGGCCGACGCGGGCGGCTCGTTCAGGCGGCGGTCCCACGCGTCGCGGTCCGCGGCCGTCCGGTCGCGAGCCGGACCTCGAGCACCGAGTCGAGCGGGGCGAGGGGCCCGGTCGTCTCGCCGCCGACGACGTAGGCGCGACCTGCGACGACGACGACCCCCGCGTCGCTCCTCGGGTACGTGAGCGTCCCCGCGGGAGACACCGCTCCGGTCGCCGGGTCGACGCGCCACATCGCACGGGACAGCACGTTCCCGGTCCGCCCGCCGAGCACGTACAGCTCGCCCCCGAGCGCGACCGCGAAGGCGTCCCCGAGGACGACGGGCAGGTGGCCGACGACGGTGGTCCTGCCCGTGCGCGGGTCGAAGCGCTGGATCTCGCTGGTCTGCCTGCTCGCGGCGCTCGCCGTGCCGGCCCCGAGGTCCCCTCCCACGACGAGCACCGATCCGCCGACCGCGGCGACCGCGGCGTATCGGACGGGCTGCACGAGACGACCCACGGTGCGGAAGTGGACCCCGTCGGAGGTCGCGAGGATCGTCGGGGAGAGCGACGTCCCGTCGTACCCGCCGAGCACGTACGCCGTCCCGCCGAGCACCGCGGCCGACAGGTCCGAGCGTGGCGCCGGGAGCGCGCCCGGGACCGAGGCGGTCCCCGAGCTCGGCGACCACGCCTGCACCGCCGCGACCGTCGAGAAGGATCCCCCCCCGAACACGACGGCGCGCCCGGAGAGGAACCCACCGGCCGCGTCGTGCACGGCGGAGGGGAGCGACCCGACGAGCGTCGCGGTCCCGCGCGCCGGGTCCACCTTCCACACGTCGGCCGTCGAGGTGTCGCCCGTCGCGAGCCCGCCGAGGACGAGGAAGTCCGACCCGTACGGGACGACCGCCGAACGGGACACCGGTGCGCCGAGCCGCCACGGTGCGAGAGAGACCACGAGGTGCCCGGCCGCAGGGCGCGGACGCGGGGCGGACGTGCCGGCCCCCGCCGCACGGGTCGTGGCGCGCGCCGGCGCACGGCCGCCGGTCGCGACCCGGACTCCGACGACCACCACGACGACGACTGCGACGAGCACCGCCCAGCGCCGGGCGAGCACGGCGACCGGAGGCCGGCGGCGCTCGGGCATCGGGAGCCGGCCGCGCTGTCCCATTCTCCCGACGACCTCCCGAGCGCGCCCGCCTCCCCGGGCGGATCCGGGGCCCGGCGCCCCAGACGCCGTGAAGTGTAGGGACCCGGTCGCGGTGCGCGGCGTCACGGGCGGGTGGCCCGGCCGCTGGCGGCCGGACGGCCCCGTGCACGCACCTCCGGCGCGGTCCACCCGGGCGCGCCTGTTAGGCCCCTGTTACCCCCGTCCGGGTACTTCTGTCACGCGAAGGGACGGCGTCGGCGCGGGAGGCGGCGCTCGAGTAGGATACTCCGTATCTAGTTGGCGACCAGTGCGAGCTCTCCGGCCGCGGTCGGATGGTGGGGACGGTACGACGGTGACGGTCACTGAGCATGCAGGAAAGGAGCGGCCTCCCCGGAGCGCGGCGCGGCGTCTCGCGGTCGGGGCGGCCCTGACGGGCGTCGTCGCCTTCGCGGCCGCGTGCGGGGGCAGCCCGTCCGCCGGCGTCGCGAGCCTCGGCTCCACGACGACCTCGACGACCGCTCCCGCACCGAGCGGGGCTCCCGCGCCCGCGGGGAGCCCGGGCGCCGTCTACTCAGACGTGCTCAGGTTCGCCGCCTGCATGCGCTCGCACGGGGTGCCCGGCTTCCCGCAGCCCACGATCTCGAGCAACGGGAAGGGCGTCGGGATCAAGATCGCTCCGGGCAGCGGCGTCGACCCCGGCTCGAAGTCCTTCGTGTCCGCGCAGGGCGAGTGCCGCAAGTACCTCCCTGCGGGCGGCGGCGCGCACGCCGCGACCATCACGCCGGCGCAGCAGGCGGACTACTTGAAGGCGGCGGCGTGCATGCGGTCCCACGGGATCGTCGGCTTCCCCGACCCGGTCTTCAACGGCGGCCAGGTGAGCTTCCCGATCCCGACGGGGATGAGCCCGAGCTCGACGTCGTTCCTCCGGGCGCGCCAGATCTGCGAGGCGCTCATCCCCGCGGGTCTCCCCTACTCGAAGCAGGCCGAGGGCGGGGGGTGAGCCCGCACGCGGCGCGCCTGCTCGGCACGCGCCGTCGACGCCTCGCCGCGGCGGGCGTGGCCGTCGTCGCCGCAGCGGGGGCCGCGCTCGCCGCGACCGACCCGTTCGCCTCGACGGGAGCACCGGGGAGCGCCCTCGACAACGCGTACCCGACGTCGACGGCGACCGTCACGCGACAGAACCTCTCCTCCGAGACGGAGGTGAGCGCGACCCTCGGATACGAGGGGAGCTACTCGGTGTCGCTCCCGACGGGCACCTCCGCCGCCACGATGGCCGCGGACCGGACGGCGCTCCAGGCCGACCGCGCGAAGGTCGCTGCCGACACGGCCGCCCTCGGGCGCGCGCGGGCGACAGGACGAGCCCAGGACGCCGCGACGATTCTCGGAGCGCTCGCGGCCGAGAGCGCCGACACGACGGCTCTCTCGCAGGCCAACACGCAGCTCGCGACGGACGAGCGGCTCGGCTGCCCGTCCTCCTCCGCCGCGACGGTCACGACGGCCACGGGGACGGGGACGGGGACGGGGACGGGGACCGGGACCGGGACCGGGGCAGGCGCCGGGAACGCGGGATCCGGCGCCGCGGGCGCCGCGGCGCACGTACGGAGGGTCGTCCCGGGGGCGAGCACCGTGCCGACCCCGCTGCGTCCGACGGTCACGACGGGGTCCGCGGCGGTGAGCGCGTCGGAGAGCGTCTCCCTCTCGGGCAGCGTCGATCCGAACGGGTCGGACACAAGCTACAGGTTCGAGTACGGCGTGAGCGCGGCGTACGGAGGCAGCACGACCGTCGAGAGCGCGGGATCGGGCGCGACATCGGTGCCCGTCGGCGCGACCGTGACCGGTCTCGTCCCGGGAACGACGTACGACTTCACCCTCGTCGCGACGAACGCGGGAGGGACCGCGACGGGTGCGATCCAGACGTTCCAGATCCCGACGTCGTCGTGCACGGCGGAGGCGGTCGTCGTCGCAGCGGACACCGAGGCGCTGGCGGTCGCGAGCGACTCGGTCGCCGCGGACCGTGCGGGGTCGGGGGCGGCGGTCGCGCAGGACGCGCAGACCCTCGCAGGGGACGAGAGCGCCCTCCGCGTGGCGCAGAGCACGTTCGCGGCGGACGCCGAGCAGGCGGTGAACCCCGGGGCGCGCGTGACCGCCCTGCCGACCGCCGGCCAGGTCGTCCGCCGCGGCGGCGCCGTGTACGGGCTCGACGGCCGAGAGGTTCCGCTCCTCTACGGGTCCGTCACCCCGTACCGCGCTCTCTCCGAGGGAGTCGGAGACGGCGCCGACGTCGCGCAGCTCCAGAGGAACCTCGTCGCTCTCGGGTTCGGACGGGGACTGGTCCCGAACGGCCACTTCGGCCCCTCGACGAAGGCGGCGGTCGAGGCGTGGCAGCGGTCCACCGGCGCGCCGCCGACCGGGATCGTCGCGCTCGGAGACGTGGTCGTCGAGCCGGGGCCGATCGCCGTCGCCTCCGTGTCGGCCGCCGACGGGGTCGCTGCCACCCCCGGCCTCGCGATCCTGACGGCGACGTCGACGTCGCTCGTCGTGACGATCGGGCTCGACGCGTCCCTCCAGTCCGACGTGAAGGTCGGCGACCCCGTGACGATCACGCTCCCGGACAACTCGACGACGCCCGGGACCGTGACCTCGGTCGGGACGGTCGCGACGGTGCCGAGCAGCTCCGCGGGGGGCGGGAGCTCCTCGCCGACGATCACGGTGCTCGTCGCCCCGACGCACCTGCGCGCGACCGCGGGCCTCGACCAGGCGCCCGTGAACGTCTCGATCACGACCGCGACGGTCTCGGACGTCCTGGTGGTCCCCGTCGACGCGCTCCTCGCGCTCGCCGACGGAGGGTACGCTCTCGAGCTCATATCACATGGTGTGCATCATCTCGCCGCGGTCTCTCTCGGGCTGTTCGACGACGCGGACGGGCTCGTGCAGGTCTCCGGCTCGGGGATCGCCGCGGGGGACCGCGTCGTGACGCCAGGCACGTGAGCGCGACCGTGGCGACGCCCGTCCTCGAGGTCCAGTCCGTGACCAAGACCTATCCGAGCGAGCCGCCCGTCGAGGCGCTCCGGGGCGTGAGCTTCGTCGTCGGCGAGGGCGAGCTCGTCGCGATAGTGGGCCCGTCGGGATCGGGGAAGACGACGCTCCTCCACCTCATGGGGACGCTCGACAGGCCGACGACCGGCTCCGTGCGCGTGACGGGGCTCGACGTCGCAGACATGTCGGACCGTGAGCTCTCGGCGCTCCGGGCGACCCGGATCGGGTTCGTGTTCCAGCAGTTCTTCCTCGCGGAGCACGAGCGAGCCCTCGACAACGTCGCCGACGGGCTCCTCTACGCGGGCGTCGCGCTCGCGGAGCGTCGGGACGCCGCGGCCGCGGCGCTCACGCGCGTCGGGCTCGGCCACCGTGGCTCCGCGCGGCCGACCCAGCTGTCGGGCGGGGAGCGGCAGCGCGTCGCCATCGCCCGCGCCCTCGTCGGGAGGCCCGCGATCGTGCTCGCCGACGAGCCGACCGGGAACCTCGACAGCGCGAACAGCCAGGCGATCCTCTCGCTCCTCGAGGAGCTCCACGACGGCGGGGCGACGATCGTCGTGATCACCCACGAGCGGGCCATCGCCGACCGGCTGCCGCGCCAGGTGCAGGTCCTGGACGGCAGGGTCGTCGAGGACAGGTCCTCGGCCGGAGGTCCGCCCGCCGGCGCGGCAGGTCCTGTCCGCGGGGCGCCCGCCCCGCCCCGGGGAGCGGACGGGGACCGCGGGGACGCGGTGACCGGGTGACGGGGAAGGCGTCGCCCTCCGCGGGCGCCCTCGCTCCGGGCGACCTCTGGAGGGTCGCGGTCGTCGGGCTCCGGACCCGCAAGCTCCGGGCCGGGCTCTCCGCTCTCGGGATCGCGATCGGGGTCGCGGCGATCGTCGCCGTCCTCGGTCTCTCCTCCTCGTCGGAGGCGGGCCTTCTCGCCGAGATCAACCGGCTCGGGACGAACCTCCTCACGGTCACGAACGGCGAGAGCCTGTTCGGTCAGCCCGCGGAACTCCCGGTCGCCGCGCCCGGGATGATCGGCCGGATCGGGCCCGTGACCGAGGTCCAGTACACGGGTGCGGTGGGCAACGTGAACGTCTACAGGAGCCCGCTCGTGCCGAGCATCGACACGAACGCCCTCAGCGTGGCCGCCTCGAGCCTCGCCCTCCCGTCGGACGTCGGGACGTCCCTCGCCTCCGGGCGCTACCTGAACCCCGCGACGGCGACCGAGCCCGTCGCGGTCCTCGGCGCTGCCGCGGCGCAGCGGCTCGGAATAGACCGGGTCTTCCCGGGAGAGAGGATCTGGCTCGGGAACATGTGGTTCTACGTAACGGGGATCCTGAACCCCGCGCCCCTCACCCCGGAGATCGACAGCTCCGTGCTCGTCGGGTTCCCCGCCGCGGAGACCTACCTCGGGTTCGACGGGCACCCGTCCGAGATCTACGTCCGCGCCGCGACGAGCGAGGTCGACGCGGTCGACGCGGTCCTCGGGGCGACCGCGAACCCGGAAGCTCCGAACCAGGTCAACGTGTCCCAGCCCTCGTCCGCCCTCGTCGCGGAAGCCGACGCGCAGGCCGCTCTCAACGGGCTGTTCCTCGGGCTCGGAGGCGTCGCTCTGCTCGTCGGGGCCGTCGGTGTCGCGAACATCATGGTGATCTCCGTGCTCGAACGGCGCTCGGAGATCGGGCTGCGGCGCGCGCTCGGCGCGACGAAGAGCCACATCCGGACCCAGTTCCTCGCGGAGGCGGTCCTGCTCTCCCTCCTCGGCGGCGCGACGGGGGTGGTCCTCGGCACGGTCTCGACGGCCGTGTACGCCTCGACGAAGAGATGGACGATCGTCGTCCCGCCTCTCGCCTGGGGCGGAGGGCTCGGAGCGGCGCTCGTGATCGGCGCGGTCGCGGGGCTCCTCCCGGCGCTCCGGGCCGCGCGCCTCTCGCCGACGGAAGCCCTGTGGTCGATCTGAGCGCGGGGGCGCGAGACGAGGAGGGCGACACGTCGGCTCCCGGGTGCAACGCCGCGAGGGGACGCGGATCGCGCGCCCGAGGCGCATCCGGCCCCCGCGCCCACCCGGACCTCGCGCACCCGCGGCTCCGGAGGAGATGGGCCTCACGGGAACGGGCGTCACGAGAACGGGCGCGCGCCTATGGTTCGCCGTTGGCGGAGCGACGGCGCGCGCGACGCACGGCCGGGCGAGGCTCGCGCGGCGACGCCCGGAAGGCCGAGCGCTCGGGCGTCCGCTCGCGGCCGCGACCGGAGAGCGACAGGGGGTCCCGGCTCCTGGCACGCCGGCGGGCACGAGCCACACGAGGTGACCCATGGGACGCAAGGGAGCGGCACACGGGCGCGAAGGCTCCCGACGGACGGTCCGCGCTCGGCTCGCGACCTCCTACGGGGCGCTGTTCCTCGGGTCGGTAGCCGCCCTGGTCGTCCTGACGGCCCTGCTGTGGGGGCGTGCGACGAGCACGCGTGTCGCCGTCTCCGCAAGGGTGCCGGCGCGGATCATCGACATCACCGCGGCCGGGGCGGTCGCGCTCGGGCTCGTGCCGCCGGGAGGCGTCAGCCCGGCGCTCGGCGGGCCGGCTCGGGCAGGACTGCCGCGTGTCCCGCCCGTCGAGGTCCTCCGGAAGGTCACCGAGCAGCTCCGGATCGTTGCCGCAGGCCAACAGAGCTCGGACCTCCACCAGCTGCTCCTCTACTCGGGGATCGCGCTCGCGCTGACGGTCGTCCTCGCAGCCGCGCTCGGGTGGGTCTCGGCGGGGCGGGTGCTGCGACCACTGCGCGCGATCACGAACAGCGTGCGCGACATCTCCGCGAGCAACCTCCACGAGCGCCTCGCGCTCGCCGGTCCCGACGACGAGCTGAAGCAGCTCGGCGACACCTTCGACGGGCTGCTCGAACGGCTCGAGAGGTCGTTCCAGGCCCAGCGCCTCTTCGTCGCGAACGCCTCCCACGAGCTCCGCACCCCGCTTGCGACGATGCGGGCGGCTCTCGACGTCGCGGTCGCGAAGCCCGGACCGGTCCCCCCTCCTCTCGCGACCCTCGCCGAGCGGTTCCGCGTCGAGCTCGACGGGGTCGACCGCCTGCTCGAGGGGCTCCTCGTGCTCGCACGGGCCGAGAGGGGGCCCGCCGGCCTCGACACCCCCCTCGCGCTCGACCAGCTCGTGGCGTCCGCGATCGCGCGTCGTGAGCGCCCGGTCACGAGGCTCGGGCTCGCCGTGGACGCGCCCGGTTGCGCGGACGCCTGGGTCTCGGGCAACGCGACGCTTCTCACCCAGCTGGTCGAGAACCTCCTCGACAACGCGGTTCGGCACAACGAGCCCGGCGGATTCGTGCGCGTGCGCACGGGCACCCGCGGCTCCACCGCCGTGCTCGTGGTCGAGAACTCCGGCCAGGTGCTCGACGGGAACGGCGTCGTCGACCTCGTCCAGCCGTTCCGGAGGGCGGGGACGGAGCGCACGGGGTCGGACGGGGGGTTCGGGCTCGGGCTCTCGATCGTCGCGGCCGTCGCCGACGCGCACGGCGGGTCGCTCGCTCTCACGGCGATCGCGGAGGGCGGGCTGCGAGTCGAGGTCGACCTCCCGCTCGCGGCGCGCCCCGCGCGCGCTCTCCCGGAGGGCACCGGAGGGGCGGCGCGGCCGTGAGGGTGCTCGTCGTGGAGGACTCGACCCGGCTCGCCGAGGTCGTCGCGGAGGGCCTGCGGGACCAGGCCATGGCCGTCGACGTCGCGCGCGACGGTGACGAGGCGGCACGCAAGCTCGCGATCAGCTCCTACGACGTCGTCGTGCTCGACCGCGACCTGCCGGGGACCCACGGTGACGTCTTGTGCCGGGCGATCACCGGTTCCGAGGGACGCGCGATGGTGCTCATGCTCACCGCCTCGGGGTCCCCCGAGGACCGGGTCAGCGGGCTCGGTGCGGGGGCCGACGACTACCTCGCGAAGCCCTTCCACTTCCCCGAGCTCGTCCTTCGCGTCCGGGCGCTCGCGCGACGGCAGCCCGGCGTGCGCCCGTGCGTGCTCCGCTCCTCGGACGTCGAGTTCGACACGGTCGCCCACCGCGTCACTCGCGCGGGCCGGGTCGTCGAGCTGTCCGCCAAGGAGTTCGCCGTCCTCGAGGCGCTCCTCCACGCGGGCGAGTCGGTGCTCAGCGCGGAGGACCTGCTCGAGCAGGTCTGGGACGAGCACGCCGACCCCTTCACGAACGCGGTCCTCGTGACGATCAGCCGCCTCAGGCGCAAGCTCGGGGAGCCGACCGTCGTAGAGACCGTCGCGAACGTCGGCTACCGGATCGCACGGGACGACCGCCCGCTCGGCCAGTCGCAGGCACAGGCGCCCCTCAGGTGACCGCCGATATCCAGTCCAGGTACGCGGGGAGCCCCGCCGCGACGGGGATGCGCACGATCTCGGGGACCTCGTACTCGTGGGACCCGGCGACGGCGGTCTCGAGGGCCGGGTAGAGCGCCGTCCGCGTGGTCACGAGGAGGAGCACCTCCTCCCGGTGGACGACCTCGCCCTTCCACACGTAGTGGCTCTCGATCGGGAGCAGTTGGACGGACGCCGCGAGCCTGCCCGCGAGGAGATCGTCCGCCATGCGCCGGGCGGACTCCCCGTCCGGCGCCGCGATGGTCACCAGCGAGTACTCGTCGGCCATGTCGCTCCGCTCCTCTGCTCCGCCCGCCCGTCTGCAGCGTCCCCACCGCCCGTCCCGTGCCCCGGGCCCGCCCGGGGCCGCGGCGCGGCGCCCGCACGGGCACGCACCGCGTCGACGACGGTCGCGACCGTCTCGCTCCGAGGCGCGCGCGTCGAGGCGAACCAGGGCTCGGGCGGGACGCGGTCTCCGACCGTCCCGAGGGGGACGACCGCACCCGTCGCGAGCGCCACCTCGCATGCGTAGCGCGGGAGGAGGCTGGTCCCCATGCCCGCGGCGACCGCGGCGGAGACGACGCGTCGGTCGGGCGCCACGAGCCGGAGGTCACCCGCGAACGGTCGGCCGAGCACCTCCGACCAGAGTCGTCGCGTGCGCGGGAGCTCGACCGTGACGGCCACCCACGGGCGCCCGGCGAGCCACGCGCCGAGCCGGAGCGGGTCCGCGGCCACACGGGCGGACGGGGCCAGCTCCGGGGCGGACACGAGGACGAAGGGCTCCGTCGGGAGCGGGACGACGGAGAGGTCGCGGCGTTCCGGGACGCGCGAGAGGCACGCCACCTCCAGCTCTCCCGAGACGAGGAGACCGAGGAGGTCCGAGTCGTCCCCGAACCGCAGCCGGACGGTTGCCGCGGTGCCGGCGAGCGCGGGAACGAGCCGGAGCGCCGCGTACTCTGCGGAGGCCCCGACGCGGACGACGGCCGGCTCGAGGATGCTGCCGCCGTCGAGCGCCGCGAGCACGCCCTCGAGGCGGTCGAGGGCGTCCGCGACCCGTCCGTAGAGCTCGCGCCCGCGTGAGGTCGCCTCGACCCCGGCGGGAGTTCGCGTGAACAACGGGCCTCCCGCTCGCTGCTGCAGCGCCGCGAGCTGCTGGCTCGCGGCCGGCTGGGAGAGGCCGCGCTGGCGCGCGCCGGCGGTCACGGACCCGGCGCGGTACACCGCGACGAACGTCCGAAGCCACTCCGACCGCGCCATCACCTGCGATGCTACCCGGCGACATCCGAAAAGCTTATGAGCTACGTACGGATTATCTGTTTGTGGATCGCGCCGGCGAGGCCAATGATGTCGCGATGACCGACACTTCGGGGAGGCGCTACACCCACGGGCACCACGAGAGCGTCCTCCAGTCCCACCGGTGGCGGACCGCGGCGAACTCGTGCGCCTACCTGATCCCCCACCTCGTCCCCGGCCAGCGGGTCCTCGACGTCGGCTGCGGTCCGGGCACGATCACGGCCGGTCTCGCGTCTCTCGTCGCTCCGGGCACGGTCGTCGGCGTCGACGCCGCAGGGGGCATCCTCGCAGAGGCCCGTGCCACGGTCGCCGCGCAGGGGGCAGAGACGGTCCTGATCGAGCAGGCCGACGTGCTCGCGCTGCCGTACGAGGACGGGTCCTTCGACGTGGTCCACGCCCACCAGGTGCTCCAGCACCTGGCCGACCCGGTGGCCGCTCTTCGCGAGATGCGCCGCGTGTGCCGTGCGGGGGGCGTCGTCGCGGCGCGGGACGGGGACTACGGAGGGTTCCTCTGGACGCCACCCGACCCCGTGCTCGACCGGTGGCTCGAGCTGTACCTCACGGTCGCGCGAACCGACGGAGGCGAGCCGCGCGGCGGGCGGTGGCTCGTCCCGTGGGCGCGGGAGGCGGGATTCTCGGAGATCACCGCCTCGGCGAGCTCGTGGGTCTACGCGAGCGCGGAGGAGCGCCGGTGGTGGGGGGCCTCCTGGAGCGAGCGCGTCACCCGCTCGGCGTTCGCCGACGGTGCGCGCTCCCAGGGCGGTGCGACGGACGCCGAGCTCGCGGCAATGGCCGACGCGTGGCTCCGCTGGGCGCGCTCGGACACCGGTTGGATCACGATCCCCCACGGCGAGATCGTCTGTCGGCCCTGAGCGCGGTCGCTCGGGCCACGGTCCTGCGCCCGCTCGACGTCGCCGAGGTCTGTGGCGAGGGTCTCCTCGTCTCGCGCTCCCGCCAGTCGGGCGCTGCCCACCTGCATGACGCGCCGTCGCACGGGCTCGGCGTCGACGCGGCTCCGGGCCGTGCTCGATGCCCGGGGTTGACGGTTCGGCCCTGTTGCTACATCTTCGTTGCTACATCTTGGCGAGGCGGAACGGCATCCGGGCGACGTTGACGTCGCAGTGTCGGCGCAGGTCATTGGCGAGGAGGATGCCGCGCTGGTTCTGGAGGAGCTGGTGGCGCCACTTCCTCGGCTCCACCTCGGGGATGAGCACGAGCACCTGGGAGCAGTCCTGGTGCATCAGGTCGTCCAGGTGGGCAAGCATGGGCTTGGTGATCGAGCGAGTGGGTGGGCGCAGGACCGTGAGCGGCACCCCGGGGTTCCATCTGTCCCAGTCGGATCGGAGCGATGCCGCTCGTTGGTCGTCGAACTGCACGCTGACTGCCACAACCTCGTCGGCGAGCGAGAGCGCCGCCGTGAGGGCGGCCGCGGTCATCTTCGAGACGGCGGTGACGGCGACCACTACGAGGCTCCTCTCCGCCACCGGGGCGGGAGGCAGCGTGCCGAGGCCGATCTCGTCGGCGACGCCTCGGTAGTAGGCGTCGATGCGGGAGAAGAGCACGATCAGGGCAGGGATCGCTATCACCACCACCCAGGCGCCGGCCGCGAACTTGGTGACGACGAAGATGACGGTCGCGACCGCGGTCATCGCCGCCCCGAGACCGTTGAGGCCGGCCCGGGCCCACCAGCGCCCCGGCCGCTCGTGGAGCCAGTGGCGCACGAGGCCGGTCTGGGAGAGGGTGAAGCCGGTGAACACCCCGATGGCGAAGAGGGGGATGAGGGCGTTGGTGTTGGCATCGACAGCGACGAGCAGCACACCGGCGAGCGCGGCGAGCACCACCACTCCGTAGCGGTAGACGGGGCGATCCCCGCGCAGGCCGAAGACGTGCGGGAGCAGGTTGTCCCGGGCGAGCAGGCTGGCGAGCACCGGCAGGCCGCCGAAGGAGGTGTTGGCGGCGATGGCCAGGATGGCGGTGGTCGAGAGGTCGACCACGTAGTAGATGGCCCCCCGCCCGACCGACGCGCCGGTTATCTGGCTGAGCACCGTCTGCGAGGCCTCCGGAGCGATGTGGAAGCGGACGGTGAGCACCGACAGGCCGAGCAGCATCGTGCCGAGGATCCCCCCCAGGAGCACCTCGGTGCGCATGGCCCGGCGCACCTTGGGTGCCCGGAAGATGGGCACGTCGTTGGCGATGGCCTCCACCCCGGTCAGCGCGCTGCAGCCCGCCGCGAACGCCTTCAAGAGCAACAGCACGCCGACCGCAGCCGCCGCGGTGGGGACCGAGACGTGGATCTCCGCCCCGGGAAGCGGATGCGAACGGAACAGCCCGGCCACGATGACGACGTAGATCCCCACGATGAACACGGCGGTCGGCAACAACAGCGCCCGGGCGCTCGTCGCCAACCCCCGCAGGTTGAGCGCGGTCAGCACTGCCAGGACGCCGAGGGAGATGGGCAGGCTGTCGGGGGCGAGGCCCGGGAAGGCCGACACCAACGCGGCGACGCCCGCCGCGATCGACACCGCCACGGTGAGCACGTAGTCGACGATGAGCGACGCCCCCGCCAGCAGGCTGGCCCGATGGCCGAGGTTGGCCTTGGACACGGCGTAGCAGCCGCCACCGTCGGGATAGGCCCGGATCACCTGGCGGTAGGAGAGCACCAGGATCACGAGCAGCAGCACGATGGCCACGGTGATCGGCTCGATCTTGGCCAGCGCCCCCGCCCCGGCGGTCGCCAGCACCGCCAGCATCGCCTCGGGCCCGTAGGCCACCGAGCTGATCGCGTCGAGCGAGAGCGCAGGGATCCCCTCGAGGCTGGTGATCTCCTCGGCGAGCTCGCCGCCGGCCCCGGCTCCCGTCCCGGCGCTGGAGGCCGGCGCGCTCGTGTCGCTCGTCGAGTCGGCGTGGTCCATCGGGCGGGCTCCTCGCGGTCGGCAACGGCCGGGTCGGGGGTCGCCGTCGATCTTGCCAGCACAGGAGCGTCGGTCGGGGTCACGCCGTCGGCTCCGATCCCGCAAGGCTCGACGCGTCGGGTCGGCGTCCGCTCGTGACCGCCCCGCGGTGGCGCGCCCGCGACAGGAGCGGGCACGACGTGGCCCCGCCGCCGTCCCACCGGGAGGAGCATTCGACGGATCGTCGCTCCATCTACGACCACGCATCTACGACCACGCTCCGCACCACGTCACGAACGAGACGCTCGGGCACACGCCTCGACCCGTGAGGGCGAGCGATCCTCTGCCGCGGGACGGCGCCGCCGCCCGGTTCAACTCATGGCTCGCCACGAACGTGACCAACGGGGTGGGCACCATGTGGTGCGCGCACGCCTCGCCTTCGCCGCACCTGCCCTCGTGGGGCTCCCCGAGGCGTCCACCCCACACAGCGTGCTCACGCTCGCCTCGCGGGTCTCCCGGGACTTCCTCCAGCTCGTCTTGCTGTCGGCCAGCGTCGTCGGCCAGAACGCGCTCGCCACCGCGGCCGGCAGGCGCTCGCGGGGCGTGCCGGTCGGCACCGGTGACGAGGTCATCGGCCCGAACCGCCCCGGGTGGCCGCCGACCGCCGGGCGGGGAGACATCGGGCCTACGCTTGCTCCATGGTGCTCGGCTCGCCGGTCTTCGCGGCTCTCGGCGCCCTCGCCATCGGCGGCCCCGGACGTCTCGTGGCGCCCGACCACGCGGGGATGGACCTCGCTGCGACGATGATGGTCCGCATCGTGGGGTCCTTCATCGGTGGGGCAGCCGGTCTCGCCGTCGGCGCGGGGCTCGTGGTCCGGTCCGCCGTCGCCGTCGCCGGCTCGGCGATGCTCGTCACCGCGCTGCACGGGCAACGGCACCTCTCCCGGCGACAGCTCGCCCGCTAGCGTCGTGGCGGCCGCCGCACGCGGGCGGGGGCCGCGCCAGCCCAACCTGCCGCTCGATGGCGACGCGTCGGACCTCTCCCTGCGCTCGTGGCGGCTCTGGCTGGTCGTCGTCCTTGCTGGCGTCGGGGCGGGGCTCGGCGCCGGGGTTCTCATGGCGATCCTCCACGCCGTCCAGCACCTCGCGTACGGCTACCGCCACGGCGACTTCCAGACCGGCGTCCGCCACGCGCCACCCTGGCGCCCCCTCGCGGTGCTGGCCGGCGCCGGGATCGCCCTCGGCACGGCGTGGGTCCTGCTGCGCAAGCTCGGCGGCCCGGTACGGGGGCTCGACGAGGCGGTCTGGGAGCACGAGGGACGGCTACGGCCCCTCGACACCGCGGCGAACGCACTCCTGCAGATCGTGGCGGTCGGAGTCGGTGCGACCCTGGGCCGGGAAGGCGCCCCCAAAGAGCTCGGCGCCGGGCTGGCGAGCAGCCTGTGCGATCGGGCCGGGCTCAGCGCGACGGAGCGCCAGGTCCTCGTCGCCTGCGGGGCCGGAGCCGGCATGGCCGCCGTCTACAACGTCCCCTTCGGCGGCGCCCTGTTCGCGGCCGAGGTGCTGCTCGGAACCTTGGCGCTTCCGGCGGTCCTCCCCGCCCTCGCCACCGCAGGCGTGGCGACCGGAGTCTCCTGGCTGCTGCTCCCCGACCGCCCCACCTACGACGTCGGCCACCTCCCGGTCAGCGCCTCGCTCACCTTGTGGGCCGTGCTCCTCGGCCTGCTTGCCGGGCTGATCGGCGCGGGCCTCGTCGTGGCCGTCGGGTGGGCAAAGGCGAGGGCGACCACGGGGACGCGGGCCGCGGGCACGGTCGCGGTCGCCTTCGGTGCGCTCGGCGTGGTCGCGATCGGTCTCCCCGAGGTGCTCGGCAACGGCAAGGACGTGGCCCAGCTGGCCTTCTCCGGAGCGCTCAGCCTCCCCCTCGTCGCCGTCATCGTGGTGGCACGGCCCCTTGCCACCGCCGCCTGCCTGCGCGCGGGGGCAGTCGGCGGGCTGTTCACCCCGACGCTCGCCGTCGGCGCCCTCGTGGGGACCCTCGCCGGGCGAGCCTGGGCGGTGATCCTCCCGGCCGGACCGGTTGCCGGGTTCGCGCTCATCGGCGCGGCGGCGCTCCTCGCCGGGGCGATGCAGAGCCCGATCGCCTCGGTGGCGCTCGTGGTCGAGCTCACCCACAGCGGCCTCTCCCTCCTCGTGCCGATCGCCCTCGCCGCGGCAGGCGCGACCGCAGTCTCCCGGGCCCTCGTTCCCGCGTCCCTCTACACCGCTGCCGGGTGGTGGCGTGCCCACCACTCGCCGGGCGCGCCGCCAGCCGACCGACCATCCGGCGTCCGCTGAGGCTCCGCACGACACCGAGCGCGACGCCCGTCTCCCGGCAGGACGCGCTCCGCCGCGCGCCGCCGTCACTCCTCTCTGCCGTCCGCACGAGCCGGTGGCCACCGTTGCCCGCCATCTACGACGCTTCGGGACAGCCGACGCAGAGCAGGAGACCCCCGGGCTCGGTGCACGAAGGCGCTGACGACCTCGACCTCCGCGAGGAGCGCGGACGCCACGAGGTAGATGCGGACCACGAGCAGCCCCACGCGGCGACCGGTGGACATTGTCGGCCGGGCTCGCAGGTGCAACGGCGACAGCCGTCAGGTCGCCCGGTCGAGCCGCCGGACCTCGGCGAGACCGTCGGCCCCGGTGCAGGCGGCGAGTCGTCGCGCCCGGGAGGCGAGCGGATCGAAGACGGTGAGCTGCTTCGGTGAAGTCGGCAACGTCGGAGATTCGGTGCTTGGGGAGGCAGCCGACCTTCTCGGTGCTATCGGCGAGCAGCTCGGGTACACAGCGTTCCTCGTCGGGCCCGTACGTCTCGATCCGCGTAGGTCCTCCGGACGGGCCCCAGACGGCAAAGGCGCCGTCCATGGACTGGACGCGGGCGGCGATTCCGGGCAGTCCGCCTCCAGCTTCGAGCTGCGCGCCGCCGTTCCCGTCGTCTTCGACCAGGACGACGAGCCGGCCTTCGTCCAGTCGCACCTCGCCGGCGACGTTGCTGGCCGCGGCACGCTTGTGGGCGTCGGGAACGGACTCGGCGACGACGTAGCACGCGGTGGATTCGCGGATGGGACCGGGTCTCTCGGTGGGGTCAAGGCGCAGGCTCACCGGGATCGGGCAGCTACCCGCGAGGGCGGACAGGGAGGCGTCGACTCCCCGCCCGTCGAGCACGGAGGGACGGATGCCGCGCACGGTACCGCGAAGGTCCTCGATGGCGATCTTCGCTTCGTGGTGCGCTCGGCTCATCAGGGAGCGCGAGACGGGACCTCGCCCCGCTCGTCGTCGGCTCGCGCCCGCGGCGATCCACCGGCTCGCCGAGCTCGTCGGCACGACCGAGTTGGAGGGCGTCTACGAGCACGTCTTCGACGAGTCGTCGCTGTCGCACCGAGGGTGCCCCACGTGACGACGGGCGCGTGATGGGCTTGTCCGGCGGCCATGCGTGTGGCGCGGCGCGTCGACGTGTCCGACCTACGGTGACCCGTGCGCTTGGACGGGCGGCTGACGTGACGCCACGACCTGACTTCGTGGCAAGAGCGGCGCCGTCCCTGCCACCGGGCAGCGAGATCCGGCACGCGTTCATCGGCCCGAGCGCGCCCAACTTCGCCTCCTTCCTGATCACGTATGCAACCGGCCTCACCATGTCCTGGATCAAGCACCGCTGCGTGGCGGTCACCCACGACGCCGTCTACGTCGTGAACAGCACCAAGCTGTCCGGGGGTGGCAGACCCGTCTCGTTGGTGGGCACCTTGCCCCGGCACACCCGGCTCGGCCCGGTGTCCGGTCGACGGGCCGAGTTGGCGCTGCTCGACGAGCGGCACTGGGTCCATCAGCGCTTCCACTGCGAGATCGCCGCCGCCGACTCCGAAGAGCGCTTCACCGACCCGCAGCCCTGAGGAAGATCCCTCGGCTCCGCGGCAACACCCGGTCGTCGAGGAACAGCTCTCCCCGGTCGGAGCCGACGTCGCGAAGTCCGAGGCGTCGACCGAGGACTGTCTCCGCGCCTTCGAGGCGCATACGCTGCCCGAGTCGCTCTCTGGCGAGCGGATGCAGGCACTGTCGAGGTGCATCAGCGACTCGTTGGACTCCGATAGCCCGGGTCTCCGTCGAGCCCAGGCGGATCCGGACCGCCCACGGCCGGGACCTCCCGGCCAGGATCCTTCGGGAGTGCCGGCTCCGAAGCGTCTTCCGAGCGCATCACGCAGCCGAACGTGCCCGCCGGGTACGACGTGCGGGTGCCGCGTTGGTCGACACCGTCCGGGGCCGTCGTGCTCCTGGGCGGGACCGGCGCGGGGACCGGCGGCTTCCGACGTGCCTGCGGTGAGATGCGAGGGGCGCCGGGCACCTCTCGGCAGAGGCTCGGACCTACCGGCCCCCTACTCGATGAAGGACTCGATCTTCTTGGCGAGCTTGTCCTCGATCTCGATGTTCCACGCGGACTCGGCGACGTCGACGACGAGGAAGAGATCCGACAGGAGCAACGTCTCGAGCACCGCGACGCCGAAGTCCTGCAGCCACTTGCCGATCCCGATGCGGACCGTGAAATCACTCGGATTGCCCGAGATGACGATAGAAAGCGCGCGATCCGCGTCGACCACGCCCCGGAGAAACCCGCCCTTCTTCGCCTGGAGGACGAGGCCTTGCGTGCTGGGCGACGAGGTCTGGACGGAGAAGCCTTCGGACGTGAGGTAGCTCTCGATCTTCCCTTCGAGCTCGCCGAGATCCGTGCCCTTGTTCTGGAAGTGCTGCACCTTCTCGCCGATCATGAACACTCCCTTCGGGGACGACGTGGACAGAGCGCTGGTCGCCACGCCGCAGGCTAGATCCTGCGGCCGTCGCAGAGGCGTCGGGGCCGGCGCGCGCGCAGCCGCCGAGGCACGATCCGGTCCCTCCGGTCGTCTGGCAGGCCAAGGGGTGCCTCCGGATATGCCATGCGCGCCGGGCCGGACCTCCGCAGATGATGGGCACACGGCACCCCCAAAGGTCGGAACGGGCGTCACACCGTTCGGCCCGTTCCTCGCCTGCTCGTGCGCCGTCGTGGACTTCGGCCTCGTCGACGCTTTCGTCGCACGCGGGACCGAGGACCCCCGCCGAAGCACAGCACCGGTGCCGCGACCCCGGCCTCGACGCCGGAGCACTCTCGCGGACCTCGCCGCTTCCGGCGCACACGCGCCGCCGCAGTCGCCCGCCGGGCCCGTGCGCGTCCTGGCCGGCTCGGATCGCCACGCGCCTCGAAAGGGGGCGGAACGCGACGAACGGCCCCCTGCGGGGGCCGTTCGGGCGGTGTCACGCCGACGAGCGAAGATGGGTGAGGTCCAAACGTGAAGACCTCGGAGTGGAGAAGACGATCTCCTATTCAAACTTCCCTGACCTGCGGGAACGGATGAAGGGGCTGGTCGTGTAGCGGATCGGAGGTCTCCTCGCCCCTTGGTCAAAGCGCTTTACTTCGACGAGTGCGGCGGTCGGTACTGGACCTCGTCTGCTCGATGTCGGAGGGCGAAGATCGCAGCCTGGACGCGGTCTTGGAGATCGAGTTTGGCGAGGATACTGCTGACGTGGGTCTTGACGGTTTGCTCGCTGATGATGAGCTCACGGGCGATTTGGCGGTTGCTGTGACCGCTGGCGATGAGGTCGAGGACTTCGCGTTCGCGCGCCGAGAGGGGTTGGAGCGGGTTTGGTGGCGGTGGGCGGCGGAGGGCGCGGGTGAGCCGAGTCACCAGATCGGGGCTGAGATTCGCTTCGCCGGTGGCGGCGCCGCGCACGGCAGCGACGACGTCCTCGGCGGCAGCGGTCTTGACCAGGTAGGACGTCGCGCCGGCCTGGACGGCACGGACGAGGTGCTCGTCGTCGGTGGCCGAGGTGAGCACCACGACCGCCGGCTGGTGCGCCGCGTCGCGTAGCGCGGCGAGGACCCCGTGCCCGTCGAGCTTGGGCATGTAGAGGTCGAGCAGCAGCACGTCGGGGTTGGTTGCGGCCGCGACGCGCAGCGTTTGCGTGCCGTCCTCGGCTTCCCCGACTACCTCGACGTCGGATTCTTGGCTGAGCAGGTAGTGCAGTCCGTCACGGACGACGCGGTGGTCGTCGGCGATCACGACCCGGATCGTCATGGTGCTGGCACGCGCACGGTGACCGCGGCGCCCGCTCCCGGTGCGCTGTCGATGTCCACCGTGCCGCCGAGCTCGGTGACCCGGTCGTGGATGTGTCGCAGCCCGGAGCCGGTGTGCAAGGCGGCTGGGTCGAAGCCAGTCCCGTTGTCGCGTACGGCCAGCTCGACCTGCCCGTTCTGGCGGGTCATGGACACGGCGAGCCGGTGGGCGTTGCCGTGGCGGATGGCGTTGGTGCATGCCTCCTGCGTGACACGCAACAGGGCGTCCTCGACCGGTTCGGGGAGGGTGATGTCGGCGAGGTCGGCGTCGACGGTCACGCCGAGGCGGTCGTGGTAAGCCGCGCAGATCTGCTCCAAGGCAGGGCCGAGGCCGGCACCGTCGAGGCCGGCGGGGCGTAGTTCGAGCAGCAGCATCTGCATGTCGCGCAGTGCCTCCTCGGTGATGCGTTCGATGGCCTGGACCTGCTCGTTCTGCGGGTCGGCCCGGCGCATCCCCGAGGCGATCATGCGCAGGCCGAAGAGGTGTTGGGAGATGGCGTCGTGGATCTCCCGGGCGATCCGGGACCGCTCGGCAGCACGCGCTTCGCTAGTGACGCGTTCGCGCTCGGCAGCGAGGGCGGAGTTGAGCTGGTGGGCCATCGTGGCGACGTTCGCTTCGAGCCGCCCCACCTCGTCCCGACCGGAGGTAGGCAGGGCGACGGTGTAGTCGCCATCGGCGACCGCCACCGTTGCTCGCTCCAAGCGGCGGACCCGGCGCACCACCCGGCGAGAGGCGAGCACCCCGAACAGCACGCCGACGGGGACGATGACGAGCAGCAGAACGTAGAGGATGGTGGACAGCAGGCTGTTGCCGGAAACTTGGCCCAATTCGTCCCAGGCTCGGATCGGGTTGACGAGCCCGGTCGAGTGAGGGGCCTGGACATAGAGGTAGGTCCCGCCCGGGCCGCTGGCTGAAGATTTGACAGGGTTCCGCCCTCCGTACAGCGTCCATGCGACGCTGCCGTAGGGAGTCGATCCGATGCCGCCGCCAACGCCCTTGAGGAGCCCGGCGTGGATCGCCGCCGAGGCGCCGCCGGGCAGATACCTTGCCGCAGGTTGCCCGGGCGGGTAGCGAGACGGGGCCGACGAAGCGACGATCGTGCCGTCTTGCCCGATTGCTACGACCGCGGTCAACGCCTTGTCGCTGTTGACCGTGCCGGCGACAGCCGGGACGATGAGCGTGCTGGCGTCGGGTGCCGTCTGGGCGGTGCCCGGTTCCGGGCGCTGACCGGTCTCGCCGAGCAGGGCCCCGGTCGGCACGCCGCTGGGGTAACGCTGGACGAGCTGGCCCCAGTAGCTTGCCGCGGTTTCCTGGACCTGGGTGTGTAGCTGGGTGTCGCTCACCATTCGGGGCACCTGGTAGCCGAGCACGAAGGCCTCGACCAGCACCACGACCACGACCGTGACCAGGACATAGGACGCGATCAACCGACGGAAGATGCCCCACAGTCTGCGTCCGACCTGCTCCAACACGCTTCGGACGCTACCTCCGGTTGGCTGCCACGACATCCCTCCAAAGAGGGAGTCGCAGTCCCTCCAACGAGGGGTCTACAAACCGCTCCGGTGGCCGATATGTCACGCCGCCCCGGCCGCACACACTGGCCGACATGCTTCCCCTGATTCGCACTCGCCACGACCATCCGGCCGATCCGTCGATGGGCGATCTGGATGCCCCCACCCACCCCAGGCCGATACGACGGACCCGGGTGGGCCGCGCCGCGTTGATGGCGGCCGGAATCCTCGCGGTTGGCGTCACTTTTGCTGCCTGCGGTGGTGGGTCGCCGACGCCTGGCGCAGCCACCGGCTCGACCGGTGGCAGTAGCCACGGGACGCAAGGAACGGGACTCTTGGCCTACGCCTCCTGCATGCGCTCCCACGGCGTCCCGAACTTCCCCGACCCCGATGGCAGCGGAGGGATCCCGAAGCAAGCTTTGATCAACGCGCTCCAGGCGGTAAGCAGCTCGCAGGCGAAGGCGGCCCAGAATGCCTGCAACAACCTGATGCCCGCCGGCGGGCTGAGTGGACAGCCTGCCGAGACGATCACCGCCCAAGACCAGCAGGACTACCTCAAGGCCGCTTCCTGCTTGCGCTCACACGGCTTCCCCAACTTCCCTGACCCCACCTTCTCCGGCGGAACTGTCCACTTCGACGTCCCCTCCAGCATTGACACCCAGTCGGCGAAGTTCATGCACGCCCAGCAGATCTGCCAGCAACTCATCCCCGCGGGACTCCCCGACAGCGGCAGGTCAGGAGGATGACTTCAAGCGTCAGCGTTGGGTTTGCCGACGGCTCACGGCCGCACGTCCGACGACAGCCCGAGGTTGAGGGCGTCTGATGACGCCTGAGGGATCTTCGACCGACGTATCCCCGGAGCCGGGCTCGGTCATCGAGAAGCTTCTGTAAACGCTCATCGAAAACGGCAGCACCCGTGACCGGTTTGTGATCATCGAAAACGGCAGCACCTGACCATCCCCGTCTGTTCCTCACCGATCCCCGAGGCTCCCTCGAAGGACCAGCGAACAGGACGGGAGAAGGGTGCATACCGACATGGAGCAGTGGAACGAGATCCGGCGAAAGGTGCTCGTCGAGGGCGTCTCGAAGCGGGCGATCTGTAGGGATTACGGCGTCGGCTGGTGGACGCTCGAGAAGATGCTTGCCCACCCCGAGCCGCCGGGCTATTCGGCCCGATCCCACCAGACCCAGCCCAAGCTCGGCCCGTTCATCGCGAACATCGACGAGATCCTCATCGGCGACGCCGATCCCACGACACCAAGGAAGCAGCGCCACACCGCTCGGCGGATCTTCGACCGGCTGCGCGACGAGCACGGCTATGTGGGCAGCGAGGTGACGGTCCGTCGTTACGTCGCCGAGTACCGGCGCCACAGTGCCGAAGTCTTCGTCCCGCTCTCACAGCCGCCCGGCGAGGCCCAGTTCGACTTCGGCGAGGCGACCGTCGAGATCGGAGGTGACCGGGTGAAGGCCGCGCTCGCGGTGATGACGCTTCCGCACTCCGACGCGTTCTCGGTCTCGGCCTATCCGAGAGAGTGCACCGAGACCTTCCAGGCCGGCCATGTCGCCGCGTTCTCCTTTTGCGGCGGCGTCCCCAGAAAGACCGCGTATGACAACACCTCGATCGCGGTGTCGAAGATCGTCGGAAGAGAGCGGAACCTCACGCGGGAGTTCCTCCGCCTGGAAAGCCACTACCTGTTCACCCACCGCTTCTGCCGGGTGGCGCGAGGAAACGAGAAGGGCCACGTCGAGAACCTCGTCGGGTATGGACGGAGGAACTTCCTCGTCCCGGTCCCGTCCTTCTCGTCGTTCTCCGAGCTGAACGTCCACCTCGCCGAGCGGTGCCTCGCCGACCTCTCACGCAGGACCCGCGGCAACGCACAGACCAAGGCTGAGCGCCTGGAAGACGACCGGGCCGCGATGCTCGCCCTGCCCGGTGCCGTCTTCGAGCCGCGTCGGATCGAGCACCGGAGGGCGAGCTCGCTCAGCCTCGTCCGCTTCGACCAGAACGACTACTCGGTCCCGACCGCCTACGCGCACCACGAGGTGACGGTCGCCGGCGGGATCGAGGAGGTCGCGATCTCTCTCGGACCAGAGCTCGTCGCCACCCACCCCCGATGGTGGGGCCGTGAGCACATCACCTACGACCCGCGCCACTACCTGGCGCTTCTCGAACGAAAGCCCGGTGCATTCGACTTCGCCCGGCCCCTCGAGGGATGGGAGCTGCCGAGCTGCTTCGCGCTGTTGCGCCGGCGGCTCGAGGCCGATCTCGGGTCGTCCGGCACGCGCGAGTTCATCAAGGTGCTCCGCTTCATGGAGCATGCGACGCTCGCCGAGCTCACCGCGGCCATCGAGGTCGCGCTTTCGATCGGCGCAACGGGAGCGGACGCGATCGGGCTCGTCCTCGCGCATCGGGCCGAGCGTCCCGTCGGACTGTTCAGCCTGGACGGCCACCCGCACCTCCGCTCCGTCGCCATCGAAGCACCCGACCTCACTGCGTACGCGGCCCTCACCGAGAAAGGCGCATGACCAATGAACGCACTCGAGACCAAGCAGATGCTGCTGCTGCGGCACCATCTGAAGGCGCTCCGCCTCCCGACCATGGGTCAAGAGGCCGAAAAGGTGGCCGCCCAGGCGGCCACGGACAACGCGGATCACCTCACCTACCTGCTGCGACTGTGCGAGCTCGAGCTCCTCGATCGCGAGAAGCGCTCGGCCGAACGGCGCCTCAAGGCCGCGCGCTTTCCGACGATGAAGACCCTCGAGAGCTTCGACTTCGCCGCGCGACCATCGGTGAACAAGATGGTGGTCGCCGAGCTCGCCCGCTGTGAGTTCATCGATAAGCGCGAGAACATCCTTTTCGTCGGAAATCCCGGCACCGGCAAGAGCCATCTCGCGACGGCGCTTGCGGCGCAGGCCTGCGCTCGGGGCTACAAGGTGCGGTTCTTCCGTGCCACCGAGCTCGTCACGACCCTCATCGAGGCGAGAGACGAGCGGACGTACCTCCGGCTGAAATCGCAGCTCGCGAAGCTCGACCTGCTGGTCCTTGATGAGCTGGGCTATGTCCCGGCCTCCAAGGTCGGTGCCGAGCTGTTGTTCGACGTCATCTCGACCGCATACGAGCGGACGTCGATGATCGTGACGACGAACCTGCCCTTCGAGTCCTGGACCGAGGTCCTCGGCTCCGAGCGGCTCACCGGCGCGACGCTCGATCGGCTGACCCATCGCTGCCGGATCATCGAGACCAAGGGCGAGAGCTATCGGCTGCGCGACGCGAAAGCGCGCACCAGGTCGCGCAGTGCCGGCGCGGTGGCGACCACCGAGCCCGACGCGTGATCGGGAGGGCAGCGTTGAGCTCCCAACTGTATGGTTGTCCGCGCAGATGACCGAACGCCGTGATCGCTACCTCCCCCCGTCGACCGGCGACGACAGCGCGGCAGTGCTCGACGAGGCGATCGGCTCGCTCGGGACGCTCCGCTCCATGGAGTGGGTCGGCGACGCCGGCGTCAGCCTTCACCTGCTCACCAGTTTGATCAAAGAAGCGGAGAGCCGATTCGCACGCGCCGTCGCGGACGCGCGCGACCAGGACTACTCCTGGGCAGCGATCGCCGATCTCCTCGGAGTCACCCGCGCGAGCGCATGGCAGCGCTACGCCGGACGCACCGAAGGGAACCGGACGCCGGCCGCGGACTGAACCCGAGCGGATCGGAGATCGCGAGTCGGGGCCAACTCCGATGAGCACGGCGGCGAGGTTCGCTTGACATCACGAGGGCTTCGGAGGATGTCCCGAGATTCGTGGAACTTCGGTGACGGTCCTGTGGTCGATCAGGCCACAGCCTGATCGTATTCGACGGCTGTATCGATCTCTTTCGCGATCGTCGCGTCGAGCTTCTGGCGCAG
>JAJZBW010000030.1 GCA_021798745.1 Actinomycetes bacterium | reverse complement strand
GAGGGAGGTCGGTGCGGGTCGGGTCCGCTCCACCTTCTGCTCGCGAGGGACCGCGGCGGAGTCGGGGTGCGCGCGTTCACGACCGGCGATGCGGCGAGGGCGGGGGTCTCCCGGTCGCTCGGTTCGTGCAGGTCCGGCGGCTCGCTCGTGGTCGAGGTGTCCGACTCCCGCGCGGTCGGCGAGCTGGTGGTCGTTCGCCGCGTGCCTGCGAGGGGAGGGTCTCTGCCGGTCGACCTCGTCGCGTCCGCGGTCGTCGGCGCGCGGGAGGGCGCGCCGGTGCTCGTCGTCGTGGTCCACTCGGACGCCGCAGTCGCGCGGGTCTCGGCGACCGCGACCGGCGGCGGGGCGGACGCGACGACGCCTGCCGGCGGCTGGTCGGTGCTCACGGAGCCTCTCCCGGCGGGACCGGCCTCGCCGGTGGTGCCCGCCGAGGTCGTCGCGACCGCGACGTCGGGTCGGGCTCTCGCGGCGGTCCGGATCCCGGGCGAGCCTGCGGTCGCGCTCCCCGCCGCGTGCCGTGCGTCGGGCACCGGACCGTCGGGCACCGGACCGTCGGGCACCGGACCGTCGGGCACCGGACCGTCGGGCACCGGACCGCCCGCGTCCCTCCCGGGCGCAGGTGCGGGCCCGGGCTGACCCGCAGGGGCTCGTCGGCCCCCGGCTCGCGCGGGCCGGGCTGCGGGACAAGACTGTGGGAATAGCGACCGGCGCGGGAGAGCTCGCAGGCGACTTCGTCGCGGTCTACGAGGCGCACTACGCGCGTCTCGTGCGTGTGATCGCGCTCGGGGGGGCGACCGGCGACGAGGCGGAGGACGTCGCGCAGGAAGCGTTCGCGCGCGCGCTCGCGCACTGGCGGCGCGTCCGTCGAGGGCCCAATCCCGCGGGGTACGTGTACACGGTGGCATTCCGGCTCGCACGGCGACGACGCGCCGTCACTCTCGTCCTCGACGACGGGTCCGGCGCCGTCTCGACGGCGCTCGAGCAGCCCGGTCGGGACGAGGGAGACGTCGCGGACCTCGCGTCGTCGCGGAGCGACCTGATGAACGCGATCGACGCGATGCCGACCGGCCGCCGTGCGTGCGCGCTGCTCTGCCTCGTGGCGGACCTCGCCCCGAGAGAGGCCGGGCGTGCTCTCGGGATCGCCGAGTCCACCGTCAGAAAGCAGGTCGAGCGCGCCCGGGCGGAGCTGCGCCGGGCGAGCGGCGCCGAGCGGGGCACGTACGGCGCGACCGGGACCGACCGGGAGTAGTCGCCGGGGTCGGGCCTCCGCGTCCGCCGTCGCGAGCTCGGCCAGGGACGCGATCGTGCAACGCCCCGCGCGATCCTCGCCCGTCGATGCGCGGGAGACACGTGTACGGCTCCACGCAACGGAGTACCGATAACGCGAAATTGTGCAAGAACCTCTTGACGCTGATCGACACGGGTGCTTACATTCGTGCGTTGACGCAACATGATTCGGTACTGACGAACAGCTGCGGAGGCTGAGGAGCGACGCGGGTCTCGGCCGTGCGGGTGCCAGGGAGTCCGTCGCCCGCGCCGGGGAGACGGGCTCGGCCGGACGGGCCGATGCCCGCCGGTGTCGCAGGTGGAAGACGGACGTGCTCGCCGAGGCGACGACGGGACAGACGGGTGGGGCAATGGCGATGGACAGTCTCGGCGGCCGGCACGGCGGAGCGGCGGGCCGTCCGATGAGCGAGAACGGCCGATGAGCGAGAACGGGCAGCAGGGCGACCCGCGCTCGTCCCTCGCGCGCGCGGCGATCCACCGGCTCGGGATCGTCGCGGAGGCGTCCCCGCCGGTGAGCCCTCACCGCTTCCCGGACGGTGCCCACTTTCGCATCGAGATCCCGAGCGTCGAAGGTCCGGGAGCGCTCGCCGCGGTCGTGGACGAGGCGGCCCTCCGCCGCACCACCGTGAACCGGGTCTCCCAGGGGAGTGGGGCGATGCTCCTCAGCCGCGGCGAGCTCACCGAGATGGCGCGGATCGGGCACGGGGAGGGCATCGAGGTCTCGCTGTTCGTCGGTCCCCGCGACGAGTGGGACACGGGCGCGATCGCGCGCTCGAGCGACGGTGCGGCCTTCGCCGGCAGGATCCGCGGCGCGCGACAGCTCCGATACGCGCTCGACGACGTGATCAGAGCGAGCGAGTGCGGGATCCGGAGCTTCCTCGTCGCGGACGCGGGGCTCCTCGAGGTCCTGGTCGGAGCGCAACGTCACGGGGACATTCCGAGCGAGACGGTATGGAAGGTCTCCGCGTACATCGCACCGACGAATCCCGCGTCGTTCCTGCAGCTCGAGCGCATCGGGGCGTCCACGATCAACGTCCCGTCCGACATGACGACGGGACAGCTCGGCGAGATCCGGTCGGTCTCGGACCTGCCGATCGACCTCTACGTCGAGTCGCCCGACGGCGCAGGAGGAGTCGTGCGGGGGCAGGAGATCGGCGACATCATCCCGGTCGCGTCTCCGATCTACACGAAGTTCGGACTTCGCAACTCGCGATCGGTGTACCCGAGCGGCCTCCACCTCGAGGCCGAGGTGATCGTGATGGCTCGGGAGAAGGTCCGCCGGGCCACGATCGCGCTCGAATGGCTCGCTCGCAGTGGCGAGGTCGCCGTCCAGTCCGGGCCCGGAGCCAAAGGCCTCGGGGTGCCCCTGCCGTGAGCCCGGGAGCTGCCGCTGCCGGGCCGCGACCGCCGCCGGGGCCAGACGGGGAGGCGGCTCGGGCGGGCGCGCTCTGTTGGACGGGCGAACGAGCGAGGAGACCGACCCGGACCGGCTCCGTGCGGTCCTGACGGCATCGAGATCTCGGCGGAGCAGCGGTGGGACACGGCGGTGAGGAGCCGCCGCTTCTTCGGTGAGGGGGGGAGGGGGCACGGTCGTTTGCCGCCGTCTCGTCCAGATGGGCAGGGGGCCGACCCGATCGGGGCACGGCACGGCCCTTGCATCGCGAACAACGACATTGGAGGAAATCATGCACGTAAGACCTCGGCTCAAGAGGACCCTGTTGCTCGTGTCGACACTGTCCGCAGTCGTCGGCATCCAGGGCTCCGCAGCAGCGAGCGCTCGCTCGCACGCGCAGTCACCGGTGAACCTGGTGCTCTGGCAGAACCTCGGCAACGGCAACCAGGCGCAGGCCGTGCCGCTGCTCATCAACGCGTTCGAGAAGACGCACCCGGGAATCACGATCACGAACGTCGCCCAGCCGAGAGCGAACTACTTCGCGCTGCTGCAGGCCGCGGCCGTCTCGCAGTCCGGTCCTGACATCGTCAACATGTGGACCGGGCTGTTCACGATGCAGTACCGGTCCTACCTCGAGAACCTGAAGTCCTGGGTGCCTGCGAGCGACATCAAGCAAATGGGCGGAACGAAGTGGAGCTCGCTGGGCTTCAACAACCCGGCGGCTCCCTACGTGATCCCGTTGCAGCAGCAGTTCTACATCGGGTTCTACAACAAGGCGCTCTTCGCCCGAGCGGGCATCAAGACGGTCCCGACGACCTGGAACCAGCTCTTCGCGGCGTGCGCGAGGCTGAAGTCGATACACAAGACCTGCATCGAAGAGGGCACTCAGAACCTCACGGGTGAGTTCTACCCGTGGTACAACCTGAGCTACCTGATGGCCGGCGTGTTCAGCCCGGCACAGTGGGAAGGGCTCTACAACGGGAAGATCCCGTGGACGAACCCGACCGTCGAGGGGCAGCTCGCGAAGTGGCACCAGCTGTACGCCGACGGCTACCTCAACCGGGACGCGCTCACCGCCACGAACGTGCAGAGCGCATTCCTCAAGGGCCAGGCGGCGATCATCGTGAAGGGGAACTGGGACACGAGCCAGTTCACCCAGTCCCTCGGGAGCCGCGTAGGAGTGTTCGTCCCGCCGTTCTCGAACAGCCCGATGAACAAGGTCGTCGAGTTCGCAGGGAACGGGTTCGCGATGACGTCCTACTCGTCCCACAAGAAGCAGGTCGCCGAGTTCCTCCAGTTCATGACGTCGAAGGAGGCGGGGGCGATCATGGCGCAGGAGGGGCTGATCCCGGCGGTGAACAACGTGCGGCCGACGAACCCGCTCGCCAAGACGATGGTCAACCTCGTGGCCAAGGATCACTTCACGGTGTACCCGATGCTCGACAACGTGACGGCACCGGGGATCGTGAACGCAGGTGACAGCGTCTTCCCCGACATGCTGGTCGGAGGGACCAGCGTGAAGCACGCGACGAGCAGCATCGAGCAGTCGTGGAAGCAGCTCCCCACGTCCGAGCGCGCGCACACCTGGGCCGACTACTCGGTCCCGGCGTAGCTCCGGGGCGCTCGTCGACTCCTGGTGCGCCCCGGTCCGCACGTGCGGTCGGGGCGCACCAGGACGTCCTACCGTGGGCAGCGACAGCTGACAGAGACGCCCACGGCTCTCCGGTCCGGGGCGAGCAGGGACCCTGCGGCGCGTGGCGCGCTCGGGAGGTGCGCGGCGTCCTCGTACGAGGTCGAGCGGACGGGTGACGGCGGGCGCCACCCGTGCAGGACGAGGCACAGTGGCGCCGGGCGTCCGGAAGGCCGGGGACGAGCGTGGGAGGCTCAGAGGGTCCGATGACAGTTGCACCAGTTGGAGCGACGAAGACCGCGAGCCGTGCGTGGCTCGCTGCTCGATCGCCGTCTCGACGATCCGGGCTGTACCGCGACCGGGCCCGAGCCGGGCAGATGCTGATACTGCCGGCCATCTGCGTCGTGACGGCCCTGCTCCTCGTTCCCATCGGCCAGGCCGTCTACTACAGCATGGCAAACTGGAACGGCATCACCTCGCAGTGGGTGGGTCCGTCGACCTACCTGACGGAGTTCAGGAACCCGCTGTTCTGGAGGGTGCTCGAGAACAACGCGCTCCTGCTCATCGCGGTGCCCGTGACGATGCTGTGCGGAGTGTTCCTCGCTGCGCTCCTCCACGAGCACGTGTTCGGCTGGAAGGTGTTCCGGGCGGCCATCATCATCCCGACGGCGGTCTCGTGGGTCGTCCTCGGCCTCATCGGCATCCAGGCGTTCGCGCAGCACGGCCTCGTGAATCGGCTGCTCGGGGGAGTCGGGCTCGCCGCGCTCGAGCGGAACTGGCTCGGAAGCCCGACGGACGCCCTCGCCGCGGTCGGCGTCACCTTTGTGTACTCGCTCGTAGGTGTGAACACCCTGATATTCGTGACCGGAATGGCAACCATCGACCCGGCGATCTACGAAGCGGGGAAGCTCGACGGGACGAGCTGGCTCCAGTCGTACGTGCACCTGACGCTGCCCATGCTGCGTCGCTACCTGGTCTTCACCTTCGTGATCACCACGATCAGCGCGTTCTCCGCGCTGTTCAGCCTGATCTACACGATGACAGGCGGTGGTCCGAACTACGGGACGACGACGATCGAGTTCTTCATATACCAGCAGGCATTTGGCACAGGTGCCTTCGGAGTCGGCGCACTTCTGGGGGTCGTCCTGTTCGTGATACTCGTGTCAGTAAGCGCGGTGCAGGTATACCTGATGAGGCGATCGGAATGACAGCAGTGATCCAGCAGCGTCCGGTTCGCCACTCCATCGGACATTGGGTGACGAGAGCGCGCCAGTCACCGGGGCGGATTGCCATATGGCTAGTGTTGGCAATCGTCTCGGTCGGGCTCATGTACCCGTTCTATTTCATGGTCATGACGTCATTCAAGTCCGAGACGCAGTACGAGCTCGGACGAGGCTTCTCCCTCGCGAGCTGGACCGAGCTCTTCTCGAGCGTGCCCGTCGCTCGTGAGATCGCGAACTCGTTGGGTATATGCGCAGTCTCGATTTCTTGTATTCTGGTGATCTCTACGACTGCGGGCTTCGCGCTGGCGAAGACGGAGTTTCGCGGGCGTCGGTTCACCATGCTCGCGATCATCGGCGCGATGATGATTCCCGTTCAGTCGATGATCATCGCGGAGTACGTGAACTTCTCGAAGATCCACATCATCAACACGTATGCGGGAGCAATTGCAGTATACGTCGCAATTGGCACACCATTTGCGACGTTTCTTATGAGCACGTACTTCCGCGGGATCCCGGAAGAGCTGATCGACGCCGGCCGTTGCGACGGGCTGACGTACACGGGCTGCTTCTGGCGCATCGCCGTGCCCCTGGCAAAGCCTGCCTTCGCGACGGTCGTGGTGCTCCAGTTCATCCCCATCTGGAACGACCTGCTGATCGGTCTCCTGTTCCTGCAGGAGCCGAACGTCCGCACCTTCACGGTCGGGCTCGGGGTGCTCGCGTCGTCGCGCGTGGTGAACGTGCCCAGCCTCATGGCGGGGTCGCTCCTGAGCACGGTGCCGGCAGCGGTGGTGTACGTCGTGTTCCAGCGCTTTCTCGTTCGTGGGCTCACTCTGGGCGCCGCACGTTGAGCGAGGGCGGGCCGTACGGGGCGGGCGAGCCGCCCAGCGGGAGATCCGGTTCGCGGTCGCGGTCGCGGCCGGGCGGCGGCCGCGCCCCGGGAGGTGCGGCGCCGGGTGTCGAGTGTCACCTGCAGGAGGGCTCTCCTGCAGTCGGACGAAGGAGGAGCTCGTGGCCATCTATCTGCGCGCGGCCGACGGAGAGTACGCGAAGAGGGTCCTCGTGGCGGGTGATCCTGGCCGGATACGGCGGCTCGGCGAGCTGCTCGAGGACACGCGCCTCGTCACGGAGAACCGGGGGCTCCTCGGGTACACCGGGCGGTACAAGGGGGAGCCGGTCAGCGTGCAGTCCGTCGGAATGGGCTGTCCGAGCATGGCGATGGTGGGAGAGGAGCTGTTCGACTACGGCGTCGAGCAGATGATCCGGATCGGCACGTGCAGCGCGTTCGCCTCCGGCGTGGCGAACGGCGACGTCATCGTCGTGACGGGGTCGGCGGCGAGCGACGGCACGACCGCGAGCCTCGCGGGCGGGGGGCCGGTCGCCGCCATCCCGGACTACGACCTCACGACGGCGCTCGTCGTCTCGGCGAGGGCGCGGCTGCGCCGCTTCCACGTGGGTCCGGTCGTGACGGTCGACGTCGAGCCGCACCTCTCCGCGACCTCGACGGCCTCCTGGAGGGAGCAGGGACTTCTCGCTGTCGAGATGGAGGCGTCGGCGATGTTCAACCTGGCGCTCCGCCGGCGCGGTCGGGGGCACCAGGTCCGGGCGGCGTGCGTGCTGACGGTGAGCGACGGCCTCGACGGCCATCCAGACGGCGCGCAGCGCTACCTCGACGACGAGGCCCTCGCGGCCGCGACGGATGCGATGCACGTCGTGGCGCTGGAGGCGCTCGTCGCCATCCCGCTCGCCTAGGGCGGGTCGAGCCCCGAGGGCGACGCCCCCGTTCCGCCGTGTGGCGCCTTCCCGTGGCGCGACGACGCCGCCGGGCCGCTACCGGCCGGGCGTGACCTGCGCCTATGGCCGGCGGCCGCGACCGGCGCGCGGGCGCGGGACCGCGGGACGCGACGCGACTCGTGACGGCGGGGGATCTGCCTGCTACCGTCGTAGCTGGGAGTAGACGAGCTCGTAGCTGGCGGCGGCAGCCGGAAGCACGGTGGGCCACGTTGCGGCGGGCGGCACACCGGCAACCCGGGGGTCGGCACCTCCGACGCGGCGGATCCCTCTCGACTTTGTACACCGAAAGAAGGGGGTTCGCCGAAGTGGCGACCGGGACAGTCAAGTGGTTCAACGCCGAGAAGGGCTTCGGGTTCATCTCGCAGGCCGACGGGGCGGACGTGTTCGTGCACCACACCGCGATCCAGATGAGCGGTTACCGCAGCCTCGAAGAGGGGCAGGCGGTCGAATTCGAGGTCCAGGAGGGCCAGAAGGGCCTGCAGGCGGCGAACGTCCGCCCGCTCTGAGCGACTGTGCCGGCGGCGCCCGGGCTCGGGCGTCGGCCGGTCGCACCGTGAGAACCACGTTGGTCGTGCGCGCCCCGGACGGGGCGCGCGCCGATCTCGCCTAGCCTGTCAGGATGGACCGAGCTGGCCGAGGGGTCGTCCCGGGCAGGCCGTACCCGCTCGGGGCGACCTACGACGGCGTGGGCACGAACTTCTCCGTGTTCTCCGAGGTCGCGGAGCGCGTCGAGGTGTGCCTGTTCGACGCGTCCGGGCACGAGACGCGAGTGACGCTCCCGGACGAGACCGCGCACGTCCACCACGGGTACCTCTCCGGGGTCGGGCCGGGCCAGCGGTACGGGTTCCGGGTGCACGGGCCGTGGCGGCCGTCGCACGGCGTGCGGTGCAACCCGGACAAGCTTCTCCTCGACCCGTACGGCAAGGCGGTCGACGGGTCGCTCCGGTGGCGGCGGTCGCTCTTCGGGCACCAGCCGGGCGACGAGATGCGCGCGAGCCGGTCGGACAGCGCTCCGGCGATGCCCCGGTCGGTCGTCGTGAGCCCCTACTTCGACTGGGGGAACGACCGTCCCCCGGAGACCCCGTGGCACCGGACCACCGTGTACGAGCTGCACGTGAAGGGCATGACGGCGCTCCACCCGGGGGTCCCCGAGGAGCTGCGCGGCACCTACGCGGGGCTCGGGAGCGAGGCGGTGATCGAGCACCTGCTCTCGCTCGGGGTCACGGCGGTCGAGCTGCAGCCGGTCCACCAGTTCGTCCACGAGCAGCAGCTCGTCGAGAGGGGACTGCGCAACTACTGGGGGTACAACTCGATCTGCTACCTCGCCCCGCACGCGGACTACAGCTCCGGGGGGTCGCTCGGACAGCAGGTTCAGGAGTTCAAGCAGCTCGTGAAGACGATGCACGCGGCGGGAATCGAGGTGCTCCTCGACGTCGTGTACAACCACACGGCCGAGGGGAACCACCTCGGCCCGATGCTCTCGTTCAAGGGGATCGACAACCCCGCGTACTACCGGCTGCTCGCGGAGGACCCCCGCTACTACGTGGACTACACGGGCACGGGGAACACGCTCAACATGCGGCACCCGCACGTCCTCCAGCTGCTCATGGACTCGCTGCGGTACTGGGTGACGGAGATGCACGTCGACGGCTTCCGCTTCGACCTCGCCGCCGCGCTCGCCCGCACTCTCCACGAGGTCGACCGGCTCTCCGCGTTCTTCGACATCATCCAACAGGACCCCGTGATCTCGCAGGTCAAGCTCATAGCGGAGCCGTGGGACGTGGGCGAGGGCGGCTACCAGGTCGGGAACTTTCCTCCGCTGTGGTCGGAGTGGAACGGGCAGTACCGGGACTGCGTGCGCGACTACTGGCGGGGCAAGGAGCGGACTCTGCCCGAGCTCGCGTACCGTCTCACGGGGAGCTCGGACCTGTACGGCCACACGGGGCGCAAGCCGTGGGCGAGCGTGAACTTCGTGACGTGCCACGACGGGTTCACGCTCGCGGACCTCGTGTCCTACAACGACAAGCACAACGAGGCGAACGGCGAAGCCAACCGCGACGGGATGGACGACAACCGCTCGTGGAACTGCGGAGCCGAGGGACCGACGGACGCCCCCGAGGTGCTCGCTCTCCGGAGGCGGCAGGTGCGCAACCTACTCACGACGCTCATGGTGTCCCAGGGCGTCCCGATGATCTCGTCCGGCGACGAGATCGGTCGGACCCAGTCGGGGAACAACAACGCGTACTGCCAGGACAACGCGACCACGTGGCTCGACTGGGAGAACGCGGACGACGACCTCCTCGAGTTCGCGCGTGCGCTGACGAGGATCCGGAGGGAGCACCCCGTGTTCCACCGGAGGCGGTGGTTCCAGGGACGCCCCCTCCACGGAGCGGGGGTGAGCGACATAGCGTGGTTCTCTCCCGAGGGCAAGGAGATGGCCGAGGAGGACTGGCAGGTGAGCTTCGCGAAGACCATCGGCGTCTTCCTGAACGGCTCGGAGCTCCCCCCTTCGGCGGTCCGCGGCGAGCGGACGCGGGACGACAGCTTCTTCCTCGTGCTCAACGCGCACTGGGGTGCGATCGACTTCGTGCTGCCCGACGACAGGTTCGGGGCCGTGTGGACCTACGTGCTCGACACGGCGAGCGAGAAGTGCCCGCTCCCGACGCCCGGGAGCGTCGAGGTGCCCGCCGGGGCGTCCGTGTCGGTCGAGGCGCGTTCCGCCGTCCTTCTCACTCGCCCCTGACGCCGCGAGGCGGGGCCGACGCGCCCGTCCTCGTCAGTCGGACCGGCCGGCGAACGCGACGACCGCGAGAGGGGGGATCGTGCACTCGAGGCTCGCGGGTTGCCCGTCCCACGGGTCCGGGGTCGCCTCGCGACCTCCGAGGTTGCCGACCCCGGACCCTCCGTAGGCCTCGGCGTCGCCGTTGAGGATCTCCCGCCACGACCCCTCGACCGGCACGCCGATGCGTCGCGTGCGCGGCACGGGGGTGAAGTTCGCGACGGCGAGGACGCACTCCCCGGTGGCGCCGAACCGGAGCCACGCGAGGACCCCGTCCGGCGCGGCGTCCGCGACCACCCACGCGAAGCCCCGCCCGTCGAGGTCGCGTCCGTGCAGCGCCTCGTGGTCCCGGTAGCAGGAGTTGCAGTCCGCCACGAACCTCGCGACGCCCGCGTGGGCAGGGTGGTCGAGAAGGGGCCACTCGAGAGCGGACTCGTGGTCCCACTCCTTCCACGTCGCGAGCTCGCCTCCCATGAAGAGGAGCTTCTTGCCCGGAAGCAGCCACTGGTAGCCGTAGAGGAGGCGGAGGTTCGCTCGCCTCTGCCAGTCGTCTCCGGGCATCTTCGACGCGAGGGAGCCCTTCTCGTGCACGACCTCGTCGTGGGAGAGGGGCAGCAGGTACCGCTCGCTCGTCGCGTAGAGAGCCCGGAAGGTGAGCTCGTCGTAGTGGTAGCGGCGATGCGCGGCGTCGCGGCGGAGGTGCGTGAGGGTGTCGTGCATCCAGCCCATGTCCCACTTGAGGGAGAACCCGAGGCCGCCCGCGCTCGTCGCGCTCGTGACACCGGGCCAGGCAGTCGACTCCTCGGCGATCGTGAGCACGCCGGGGAACTCCTCGTGCACGGCGTCGTTCATCTCGCGGAGGAACCCGATCGCGTCGAGGTCCTCGCGCCCCCCGAGCCTGTTCGGCTCCCAGCCACCGGCGGGGCGCGAGTAGTCGAGGTAGAGCATCGAGGCGACCGCGTCGACGCGCAGACCGTCCGCGTGGTAGTGGTCGAGCCAGAAGCACGCGGAGGACGTGAGGAACGATCGGACTTCGTGCCGGCCGTAGTTGAAGACGTAGCTCCCCCAGTCCGGATGGACGGCACGGAGGGGGTCCGAGTGCTCGTACAGGTGCGTCCCGTCGAAGTCCGCGAGCGCGAACTCGTCCGTCGCGAAGTGGGACGGCACCCAGTCGAGGATCACGCCGACGCCCGCTTCGTGAAGGGTGTCGACGAGGGTCATGAGCCCTCCGGGGGTGCCGTACCGGGCCGTCGGCGCGAAGAAGCCCGTCGTCTGGTACCCCCACGACCCGAAGTACGGGTGCTCCATCACGGGAAGGAGCTCGACGTGCGTGAATCCCATGCGCGTCACGTGCTCGACGAGGGCGAGCCCGACCTCGGGGTACGTGAGGGACGAACCGTCGGGCCGCCTCCGCCACGAGCCGAGGTGCACCTCGTACACCGCGACCGGAGCACCGTCGCCCTGGCGCTCCGCGCGTCGCTCCATCCAGGAGGAGTCGTGCCAGTCGTGGTCGAGGCGGGTGAGCACCGACGCGGTCGCCGGTGGCGGCTCGGTCGCGAACGCGAGGGGGTCCGCCTTCTCACGGCGTCCGTGGCGCGAGTCGAGCGCGTACTTGTACCGGGTCCCCGGGCCGACCCCGTCGACGACACCCGCCCATATCCCCGAAGACTCCTGTGGCTCCAGCGGGTCTGCGCCCGCTCGCCATCCGTTGCCGTCGTGGACGACGCTCACCGCGGTCGCGTTCGGCGCCCACACGGCGAAGACGGCCGAGCGGTCGCCGTCGAGCAGGTGCGCGCCGAGGCACGCGTAGAGGCGTCGGTGACGTCCCTCGTTGAACAGGTACCGGTCCAGCTCCCCGACAAGCGGGGACGGGGCGCGGCCGGTCGGGGGCAGGGTCACCGTGCCGCCCGCTTCGCAGGGGTCGGGGGCGCGGTCGAGGCGGCACCGGCCGTGGCGCCCGCCCGCGACGGGTCGGGGCCCGTCGCGCTCGAATCGTGCGACGCGCTCACGGAGAACACGTGGGCGGGAGAGCGCGAGGGGTCGAGGAGCACGAAGTTCCTGCCCCCGCTCCACGAGTAGATCGCACCGTCGAGGTGGTCGTGGACGGTGAACGACGCGTCGGGGGCGAGCCCGACGGCCGAGAGGTCGAGCTCGAGGAAGCCGGACTGGGGCCACCTGCTGTCGAGGCTCACGACGCACACGACGGCGTCCCCGGTCGCCTCGTCGTGCTTCGACCAGCACAGCAGCCTGTCGTTGTCCACGCGGTGGAACCGGAGGGACGCGTCGAGCGCGAAGGCCCGGTGCGCGCGCCGGGCCGAGTTCACCCGGGTGACGACGTCCGCGATGCTCCTCGGGTCGTCGAGGTCCCAGTGTCGGACCTCGTACTTCTCCGAGCGGGAGTAGTCCCCGTCGGTGCCCGGGACGGCGGGCTCGTCGAGGAGGAGCTCGAAAGGGGGTCCGTAGATCCCGTAGTTCGCGCTGAGGCACGCGGCGAGCACGAGTCGGGCCACGAAGCTCGCGCGACCCCCGCTCTGGAGGCTCGTCGCGCAGATGTCCGGCGTGTTCGGCCACGCGTTCGGCCGGAGGTAGGTGCTTCCCGGGCCGTGGGCGAGATCCTCGAAGTAGTCCGTGAGCTCCTCTTTGGTCTCGCGCCAGGTGAAGTACGTGTAGGACTGGTCGAACCCGAGCTTCGCGAGCCGGTGCATCACCTTCGGGCGCGTGAACGCCTCGGAGAGGAACACGAGCCCCGGATCCTCGGCCCGGGCCGACTCGAGGAGCCACTCCCAGAACGCGAAGGGCTTCGTGTGGGGGTTGTCGACTCGGAAGATCCGGATCCCGTGGCCGACCCAGTGGCGCACGACGCCGAGGAGCGCGTCGTAGAGCCCGGAGCGGTCCGCCGTGTCGAAGTCGAGCGGGTAGATGTCCTCGTACCGCTTCGGGGGGTTCTCCGCGCACGCGATCGTCCCGTCCGGGCGGTGCGCGAACCAGTCGGGGTGCTCCTCGACCCACGGGTGGTCCGGGGAGCACTGGAACGCGAGGTCGAGGGCGACCTCCATGCCCCGGGAGCGGGCTTCGACGACGAGGGCGTCGAGGTCCTCGAGGGTGCCGAGCTCCGGTGCGACGGACTCGTGGCCGCCCGACGCGGATCCGATCGCCCACGGGCTTCCCGGATCCCCCGGGCCGGCGACCGGCGAGTTGCCCGGTCCCTTCCTCGCGGTCCTCCCGATCGGGTGGACGGGGGGAAGGTACAGCACGTCGAAGCCCATCGCCGCGACGTAGTCGAGGCGCCCGACGAGGTCGCGCAGCGTGCCGGGCCGCGTCGGGTCCGGGCTCGCGGAGCGCGGGAAGCACTCGTACCAGGCGGAGCACCCCGCCAGCGCCCGGGAGACGAGGAGCCGGTGACGGGGGGAGGCGACGGCGCCTCGCCCCGGGGGAGCCAAGCGGAGGACGTCCTCCGCGTCGTCGAGCGAGTCGAGCGCGGCGGCGAGCTCGTCGTGGCCGGAGGCCCGGGCGACGGCGTGGGCGAGCTCTCGGACGAGGCCGGCCCCGTCGCGGCTCGGAGAGGAGGCGAGGCGACGGGCGAAGCGCGCGAGGAGCTCGGAGCCGCGCCCGGGGTCGTCGGGGTCGAACGCCCGAGCGTCGGCGCGACGGCGCGCGTCGCGTCGCCAGCCGCCGAGCACGTCGAGCTCCCCGAGGACCTCGAACTCGATGCTCCCGGGCTCCTCGGCGGTGAGCCGGGCGGCGAACCGGTCGTTCCCGATCGGGGCCATGGGAACGGTCGCCCACCGCCGCGACCCGACGGCACGGTGCCGGAGGTGGGCGCGCACGGACTCGTGGCCGTGGGAGAACACGTCGGCGCGCACCTCGACGGGGGAGCCGACGGTGGCCTTGGCGGCGAACCTGCCGCCGTCGACCGCGGGCGAGACGGACTCGACGACGACATGCGCCACGTCCAGTCGCTCCGGGGGTGTCGTCACGCGGCCCCGATCGTACCGGGGAGGCGGGCGAGGAGGCGGGAGATCCGCTCGGGAAGGGCCGCCAGCGAGAAGTGGCGACGCGCGACCGCGAGGTTCCTCTCGAGGAGCGTCCCGTCCGGGCGATCGAGCCACTCCGCCAGGGGACCGGGCGAGGCGACGTCGAACCAGTCGAACCCGTACCGGCGTAGCTCGCGGGCGACGGGGTAGGGGCCGACGGCGAGCGGGCGGCGGTGGGTCGCGGACTCGACCGACGGGTTTCCGAACCCCTCCCAGGTGCTCGGGAGGACGACGAGGTCGCTCGCGGCGTACGCGTCCGCGATCTCGTGCCCGGGACGAGCCGGACCGGGCCCGTGGACGACGGGGACCCCGGCTCCGGACAGGACGCGCCGGAGCTCGTCTCCGTAGCCGTCCTCGGCGGGCCCGAGCAGCCAGTACGTCGCTCCGAGCTGCTCGGCGAGCGCGAGGCCCGCGGGAACCGCCTTGCGGGGGATCGCGCGAGTCGGCTGGAGGACGAGCCGGTCCGACGGGCCGAGCCCGGCGCGCGACCGCGTCCCGACGCGCTCTCCCGGCGCCGGGTCCGGGTCGAAGGCGTTGTGCACGGTGACCGCCCTGTACGCGTGCGCGGTGAGCTCGGCGGTCGAGATCCGGTTCACGCAGACGTGGAGCCAGCACGGGTCGTCGGGGGGCGGTCCGAGGTGGGCGAGGTGCGCACGCTGGGACGCGAGGTCGTGGTGGTGGAGCAGGGCGGGCCTCCCTGCGAGGACCGCAGCGACGGCGCGCAACGCCTCGAGGTTCAACGGGAGCGAGCAGAGGTTCTCGACGACCACGAGGTCCGCCCCGTCGAACGCGTCGCGCAGCTCGGACGGCGCCGGCCCCTCGGCCGCGCCCGCGGCGAGCCCGGGAACGAGGACGTCGGCGGCTCCCTCGCCCGCGACCGTGCGGACCGTGCATCCGAGGTCGCGGAACGCGGCGACCCACTTCGCCGACTCGACGGCGACGCCGTCGGTCCCCCCGAGGCGGAACGAGCACAGCGCGACCGTACCGGGCGTCCGCACGGGGGCACGCTACTAGGAGCGGGGGCCCGCTCATCCTTGCGGCGCCCGCCCCGGGGCCCTAGAACGATGCGGTGGAAAAGCGAGCGCTCATCACCGGAATCACGGGCCAGGACGGCTCGTACCTCGCGGAGCTCCTGCTCAGCGAGGGGTACGAGGTCGCCGGCATGGTCCGGCGCACGAGCAGTCCGAACCTCGAGCGCCTCGAGCACGTGCGCGACCGGGTCCACTTCCTGCCCGGGGACCTGCTCGACGAGGGGTCGGTCGTGTCGGCGCTGAAGGAGTTCGCACCGACCGAGCTGTACAACCTCGCGGCGCAGTCGTTCGTGACGACCTCGTGGAACCAGCCCGTGTTCACGGGGGAGGCGACGGCCATCGGGACGACACGGGTCCTCGAGGCGGTCCGCCACGTGGACCCCTCCATCCGCTTCTACCAGGCGAGCTCGTCGGAGATGTTCGGGAAGGTGCGCGAGGTTCCCCAGACCGAGCTAACCCCGTTCTATCCCCGGAGCCCGTACGGGGTCGCGAAGGTGTACGGGCACTGGATCACGGTGAACTACCGGGAGAGCTACGACCTGTACGCGTGCTCGGGGATCCTGTTCAACCACGAGAGCCCCCGTCGTGGGCTCGAGTTCGTGACGCGCAAGGTCACCCACGGGGTCGCCCGGATAAAGGCGGGCCTCGACCGGGAGCTCCGGCTCGGGAACCTCGACGCGAAGCGCGACTGGGGGTTCGCGGGGGACTACGTGCGGGCGATGTGGCTCATGCTCCAGCAGGACAGCGCGGAGGACTTCGTCGTCGCGACCGGGGAGACGCACTCGGTGCGCGAGCTCTGCGAGGTCGCCTTCGCGCGGGCCGGCCTCGACTGGTCCGAGCACGTGGTCGTGGACGAGCGGTTCCTCCGTCCCGCCGAGGTCGACCTGCTCGTGGGGAGCCCCGAGAAGGCCCGCGTCCGGCTCGGGTGGGAGCCGGAGGTCGGATTCGTCGAGCTCGTCCAGATGATGGTCGACGCGGACCTCGAGCGCCTCGAGCGAGAGCGCAGGTAGCCGTCGCGCTGCCCGTCCGGCCGCGACGTGGTGCGCCGGGGGGGCGAGGCCGTACCATGGGCGTCTCCCCATGACGCCCGTCATCCGCCTCCACGAGGCCGTATCGCTCTCCGATCGGTTCCCGCTCCTCGCCGGCGTGACCCTCGAGGTCGCGGAGGGGGAGGTCGTGCACCTGCGCGGCCCGAACGGGGCGGGCAAGTCGAGCCTGCTCCGGGCGTGCGCGGGGCTCGAGCAGGTCGTCTCGGGGGTCGCGGTCGTGCTCGGGCACGACCTATGCACGGACCGTGTGTCCGTCCGACGCGAGGTCGGGCTCCTCGGGCACGCGACCTCGCTGTACGACGAGCTCACGGTCGAGCAGAACCTCCGGTTCGCGGTCCGTGCGGCGCGCGCCGCGGAGTCGGGGGTCGCGTCGTCGATCGAGCGGTGCGGGCTCGGGGGCAGGCTGCGCGCGACGCCGGTGCGCAGGCTGTCCGCGGGCCAGCGGCGTCGTGTCGCGGTCGCGGTGCTCGTCGCGCGCCGCCCGCGGCTCTGGCTCCTCGACGAGCCGCACGCGGGTCTCGACGCGGACGGCCGGGACCTCGTCGACGAGCTCGTGCGCGAGGCGAGCGGGTCCGGGGCGACCGTCGTCGTCGCCTCCCACGAGCTCGACAGGGCGAGCGCGGTCGCGGACCGGGTCGTCGTCGTGTCCGGGGGGCGCGTGCTCGAGGACGAGGGGACCCGCGGGGAGAGCCGGACCCGAGCGGCGTGCGCAGAGGAGATGCCCGGCGCGGCGGCACGGGTGTCCGCGATGGAGACGGGCGTGGGCGGACGGGAGGGGCGCGATGTGGCGTGACGCGCTCCTCGTCGCGGGAAAGGACCTCCGGATCGAGGCGCGGTCGAAGGTCGCGGTCGGCCAGGTCGCTCCCTTCGCGGTCGTGGTGCTCGTGCTCTTCGGGCTCGCCCTCGGGCCCGCGGTGGGACCGGGGTCGGTGCTGCACGCGGCGACCGCCGGGCTCTTCTGGGTGACCGTGCTCCTCGCGACCGTCCTCGCGGTGCAAAGGAGCTTCTCCCTCGAGGCCTCGGACGGGGCGAGCGACGGGCTCCGGATGTCCGGGCTCGATCCCGCGGGGATATTCGTCGGCAAGGCCGCGGCGGTGAGCGCGGAGCTCGTCTCTCTCGAGGTCCTGCTCGCGCTCGTCTCGTCGATCCTGTACGGGCGGCACCTCGCGGGGGTGGCGCTCCTGCTCGCGAGCGCGGTCGTCGCGACGGTCGGGCTCGTCGCGGTCGGGACGACCTACGGGGTCGTGTCCATCGGGTCCCGCCAGCGCGAGACGCTCCTCCCGCTCCTGTTCTTCCCGATGGCCGCCCCCGTCGTCCTCGCGGCGACGAAGTGCTGGGAGGCGGCTCTCGCGGGCACGCCGGGGCGGGGAACGGGCTGGCTCGACGTGCTCGCGGTGTTCGCGGTCGCGTACGTCGCGATCGGGGCCGTCGCGTTCGGCCCCCTGTTGGAGGACGCGTGAGCATCACCTCGACCCGGCCGGCATCGGGGCATCCCCTGCTCGGAGGGGAGCGGTCCGACGGGCAGCGCGGAGTCGGGAGCGCGCCCGTCGGTCCGACGAAGCGCGCCCGGGTCGCGGTGCGCGCCGTCGGGGTCGCGGCTGTCGCGTCGGTCGCGGCGGACCTCGTGCTCGGGCTGTGGGTCACCCCTCCGGACGAGTTCATGGGGAACCTCGTCCGGCTCCTCTACATCCACCCCGCTCTCGCGTGGGTCATGTACATCGCGTACGGGGTGTCGTTCCTGTCGAGCCTTCTCTACCTCTGGCCGCGCACGCGCGCCCTTCGCTGGGACCGCCTCGCGGGGGCGTCGAGCGAGGTGGGGGTCGTGTTCACCGGGCTCACGCTCGTGACGGGGTCCATCTGGGGACGCCCCACGTGGGGCGCGTGGTGGACGTGGGACCCGCTCCTCACGACGACGGCGCTGCTGTTCGTGCTCTACCTCGGGTACCTGGCCGTCCGGCGGATCCCCGCGGAGCCGGAGGCTCGGGCCCGGCGCTCCGCGATCGCCGCGCTCGTGGCGTTCGTGGACGTGCCGATCGCCTACTTCTCCGTGCTCTGGTGGAGGAGCCTCCACCAGACCCCGACCGTCGACAACCCGATCAACGGCAAGACGGCGATCCACGGATCGATGGCCTGGACGCTGCTTCTCAGCTTCGTCGCGTTCTCCCTCGTGTACCTGTGGCTCGTCGTGCACCGGTGCAGGCTCGCGGTGCTCGCGGAGCGCGAGGAGGGCGAGGGGCTCGTGCTCGCGATCGAGCAGCGGCGGGCCGAGGCGGACGGGGGCGGACGGTGAGCGGCTACGTCGAGGCGGGCTGGTCGATCGGGCTCGGGACGCTCGCGGCGTACGCGGCGACGCTCGTCATGCGCGAGAGAT
>JAJZBW010000257.1 GCA_021798745.1 Actinomycetes bacterium | reverse complement strand
GCACGCAGAGCGGCCGGGTCGAAGCTCCACGGCCCGTCCGTCCCGAGCAGCCCGGGCTGCAGGCACCGCTCGTCGAACGCCTGGCGGGGGTGGACGACCTCGAGGTCGTCCACCCGGTGGGTCGGGTCGTGGCGAGCACGTGCGGTCGCGGCGACGGTGTCGCGGAGCTCCGCGTAGGCCACGCACGGCGGCACGGGAAGGTTCGTCCGCTCGTCGCGGCCCGTGCGCGTCACGACGAGGAGGTCGCGCGCCGCGAGCACCGCGTCGAGGAGCGCCTGGCGGGACTCGCCCCGCGGGTCCCGGTCGCCGACGCGTGGCGTCGCGGCGACGAGGTCGTCGCCGTCCACGAGCTCGGCCGTGCCGGAGTCGTCGAGCCCGACGACGCACACGACGCGGAACGGGAGCCCGCGGAGAGGGGTGAGCGAGCTCACCGTGATCCCGCCGCGGAAGAAGTCCGGTCGACGCGGGGACCCGGACAGCCGGTGCGCGAGGGCCCGTCGCACGTCGCCGAGCGTGAGCTCGACGGTCGTGGGCCGGCCGGCGACGAGCGCCTCCTCGCCCAGGCGCCCGAGGAGCTCGTGCGCCGCGTCGAGCTGCCACCGCTCCCCGGCAGGGGCCGCGAGGAGGTCGTCGACGGCCCGGGACAGGATCGCGGACCAGGCCTGCGGGCGGTGCGCGACCGAGGTCTCGTCCGACAGCTCGTGCAGGCACGCGAGGATGTCCGCGAACCGCCCGGCGAGCTCGACGTCCGGACCCTCGACCCCGACGGGCGCGACCGATCCCGCGGCGAGCTCGAGCTCGCCGTCGCCGACCGCGACGCCGAGCAGGAGCCGGTCCAGCGCCTCCCGCCAGGTCCCCGACGCGAGCTCGCCGGGCAGCCCCCAGCGCGCGCGGTGCGCGCCGTCGAGCCCCCAGCGGACGTTCGTCGCCGCGATCCACCTCCCGAGGGTCCCGAGGGCCGCGTCGTCGAGACCGAACCGCTCCCGCACGGGGGGGAGGGCGAGCAGCTCGGAGACGGCCGACGCGGCGAACCTCCCGGCGACGAGCTCGAGCACCGAGTCGAGCGCCGCGAGCACGGGCACCGTCTCGCGGAGCGACCGGTCCGCGACGCGGTAGGAGAGCGCGGGCGCTCGCCGCTCGTCCGCGCGCCGCCCGCCGGGTGCCCCCGGTGCCCCCGCCTCCGAGGCCGGGGCCCCGAACACGGCCTCGACGACGGGGGCGGTCTCGGCGAGGGACGGGCACACGATCAGGACGTCTCCCTCGCACAGGCTCGGGTCGTCCGCGAGCGCGTGGAGGATCGCGTCGCGGGCGACCTCGACCTGACGGGAGATCCCGTGGCAGGAGTGGAGCTGGACCGACCGGTCGCGCGGGTCGGGCTCGAAGGTCCCGTCCGGCGGCCGGTCCTGCGCCAGGTCGTCCTGGAGGCGCTCGAGCAGCGTCCGGGGCTCGCGTCGGCCGCTCCCCGCGAGGAGCGGCCGGGGGACCGCCCGCCCGAGCCGGGCAGCCTCCTCGAGGAGGAGCGCGCGCTCTCGGTACGGGCGGCCCCAGGACGCGAGGAGCGGGTGCCGCACGGCGCGCGCCGACCGGTCCTCGCCGCGCGCGATCCCGCCCACCGGGGCGCCCCTCGCCGCGTCGAGCACCCTGCGGGTCGCGACGGGCGAGGGGTCGACGAGGAAGCATCGGACGTCACGAGTGCTCGCGAGCGCGTCGAGCAGGTCGAGGAACCCCGCTCCTCCCGGGAGCGCCGTGACGCCGAACACCGCGAGGCGCTGCGGGAGGTCGACCGCGAGGTCCCCCGACCGGAGCGCGTCGAGGAGGGCCGGGAGGCGCTCGGCCGGGCTCGGGGTCGCGACGAGCGCCCGCACGAGCCTCCAGAGGTGGGGCTGCCAGGCGTCTCCCGGCGCGATGCCCCGTCCGGTCGCGTCGAGGTCGCGGCCCGCTCTCCACTGGAGGAGGAGCTCGGGTCGCTGCGTCGCGTAGCGCTCGAACAGCTCCGCGACCCGTCGTGCCCGGGACCACCAGGTCGCACCCGCCGGGAGCACGCGCATCGGACCGAGCCGCTCGTCGTCGGCCGCGTCCCGCGCCGCCTCGAGCACGGCCCACACGAGCCTGTCCACGTCCCACGGGTCGGCTCCCGGCGCGGGGGCGGACGGGCCGGGAGCCGCGAGGACGAGCTCGCGGAGGGCGCCCGGGGAGGCGAGGCGTACGTTGGCGCACACCCCGTCGCCCGCTCCGGGGCTCGACGCGCCGAGGGACCGCGCGAGCTCGAGCCTGAGCCAGCGCATGGTCCCCTCTGTCGGCACCGCGACCCACTCGGGCGTGAACGGGTCCTCGAGCGGGACCGCGAGCACGCGCCCGAGCGCGGCGGCGAGGGGCGCCACGTCGTCGGCGACGTGAAGCTCGAGCACGGACGCAGGCTACCGAGCGCCTGTGACGCGAGCCGGGACCGGCCGGGCGCCCGGCCGGCGCGGGACGCGCCCCCGACCGAGCCGGAGATACAACTGCATATGGAGGTTCTCTGAGCATGTCGCTATAATCTTCCTCGGAAGGCGACGCGAAGGCGCGGGAGACGTGCCGAGCGTCGAGGCAGCACGATGCGAAGGAGGAGCGCGATGTTGATGCGTACGGATCCGTTCCGGGACCTGGACCGCCTGGCCCAGCAGCTCGTCGGGACGGCGTCACGTCCGGCAGCGATGCCGATCGACGCCTACCGCGACGGGGACTCGTTCGTCGTCCACCTCGACCTTCCCGGCGTCGAGCCGGGCTCGATCGACGTGACGGTGGAGAAGAACGTCCTCACGGTCCACGGCGAGCGGGGCCGGTCGGCCCCGGAGGGCGCGGAGATGATCGTCGCGGAGCGCCCGGAGGGTCGGTTCTCGCGGCAGCTGTTCCTCGGTGAGTCGCTCGACACCGAGTCGCTCGACGCGACCTACGAGGACGGAGTGGTCACGATCCGGATCCCCGTGGCCGAGAGGGCGAAGCCCCGCAAGGTGGAGGTCACTCGCGGCGCCCGGGAGCCCGTGGCGATCGGCTCGTGACGAGCGTGCCCGGGGCGGGGGCGCCCGTCGGCGGCGACGGGCGGGCGCTTCCCGTCTCGCCCTTCGACGACTGGCTCGCGCCGATGTACACGGTCGGGCAGGTCGCGTCGATGCTCCAGGTCCAGCCGGCGTTCCTGCGCCGGCTGGACAGCGAGAGCGTCGTGTGCCCGGCTCGCTCCGACGGCGGCCAGCGCCGGTACTCCCGCGTCGAGGTCGAGCAGGTCGCACAGGTGGCGAGCCTCGCGTCCGAGGGGCTCACCCTCGCCGGGATCCGCCGGCTCCTCGCGCTCGAGCACGAGGTCGCGC
>JAJZBW010000256.1 GCA_021798745.1 Actinomycetes bacterium | reverse complement strand
CTATGTTGTTGAGCACCGCGAGCTGGAGTATCGGCTCGCCGACCCCGTGGGCGAGCTCGAGGGCCCGCTCGAACAGGTCGAACGACACGGTTCCCGAGCGGAACGAGCTCGTGAGCAGGGCGAGCGTCATCGTGTGCTCGAGCTGGAGATGGGGCGGGCTCGAATCGTCGAGAAGCTGCACGGCCCTCTCCGCCTCGTCGAGCGAGTTCGCGCGCGCTCCGAGCCGGTCGAGGGCGCCCGCCATTATCGAGTGGCAGCGCGCGAGCACGAGGCGCAGTCCCTCGGACTCCGCCTCGTCCTGGACGGACCGCACGACCTGGACGGCAGCCGGGACGTCGCGCGTTCGCGCGAGGACGTCCGCCTGGACGAGCCGGCAACGGAGCTCGTCCTCGCGGAGCCCGAGGCTCCGCGCACGCACCGCGAGCTCCCGCGCCGCGTCGTCGAGCCCGTCGAGGTTCGCGTAGACCCCGATCTCGAGGCGGGTGAGCGCGCGCGCGAGCGCCTCGTGCTGATCGCCTCCCGAGTCCTCGGGGTCGAGGATCCCGGGCACCGGGGTGCCGAGGTCGTTCACGCCCGCCCGGACCCGGGATCGTCCGCGCCGGCGCCCGACACGCACCGCGTCCGGAGCGACCACCGTCTCACGGCGTCATTCTCGCAGCACGCGCACCCGCCGCGTCGAGCGCACACGGGCGCGCGCCGAGCCGGTAGGTTCGTGTCGTGGCCATCGACGTGACCGACCAGACGTTCGAGACCGAGGTGCTCGCTCGATCCGAGCAGCTACCCGTCGTCATCGACCTCTGGGCGCCGTGGTGCGGCCCGTGCCGGACGCTCGGTCCCATCATCGAGAAGGTCGTCGCCGACACCGAGGGCAAGGTCGCGCTCGCGAAGGTGAACGTCGACGAGAACCCGCGGGTGTCCGCCGCCTTCCAGGTGCAGTCCATCCCGTCCGTGTTCGCCGTGAGCGGCCGGTCTGTCGTCGACAGCTTCACAGGAGCGCTCCCCGAGGCCGAGGTCCGAGCGTTCGTCGAGCGCCTCGCGGCCGCTCCGAGCGAGGCGGACCTCCTCGTGGAGGCCGGCGACGAGGTGTCGCTCCGCCGCGCCCTCGAGCTCGAGCCGGACCACGCCGGCGCGGTCGTCGCCCTCGCGGAGCTCCGCGTCTCGGCAGGCGACCCCGACGAGGCGCTCGCGCTGCTCGCACGGATCCCCGAGACGGCCGACACCCGGCGCGTCGCCGCCCTCGCCCGGCTCTCGTCGAGCGAGACCGCCTCGGCCGCGCTCCGGTCCGGGTCCCTCGAGGACCGCCTCGGCGCGCTCCTCGACTCGGTCAAGAGCGACCCCGCCGCCCGACAGGAGTACGTGGACCTGCTCGAGGCGATGGACCCGGACGACCCGCGCCGCGAGCAGCACCGGCGTGCCCTCGCGTCCCGCCTGTTCTGACGCCCCCTCCCCGGTGACCGCCGAGAGAGGCACGCCCCCGCCGGTGCGCACGACGCTCCGTCTCGGACCGAGGGTGCTCGACTGCGCCCACCGGGCGCTCGTGATGGGCGTGCTCAACAGGACCCCGGACTCCTTCTACGACCGCGGGGCGACCTACGAGCTCGACGCGCTCCTCCGGCGAGCGGACCAGCTCGTCGCCGACGGGGCGGACATCCTCGACGTGGGAGGCGTGAAGGCCGGGCCCGGCGAGCACGTCACCCTCGAGGAGGAGATGCGCCGGGTCGTGCCGGCCGTCGCCGCGCTCGCGTCGCGCGTCGACGTCCCGCTCTCGGTCGACACGTGGCGCTCGGAGGTCGCCGAGGCCGCGTTCGCCGCCGGGGCGCTCCTCGGGAACGACATCAGCGGCTTCTCGGACCCGCGCTACCTCGAGGTCGCGTCCCGGGCCGGGGCGTCCGTCGTCGCGACCCACATCCGCCTCGCCCCTCGCGTGCCCGACCCCGAGCCCACGTACCCGGACGACGACGTCGTCGCGTCCGTCGAGGAGGCGCTCGTCCGCCAGCTCGCCCGCGCGCGGCTCGCGGGCATCGACGCAGACCGCGTCGTGCTCGACGCCGGGCTCGACCTCGGAAAGACCGCCGAGCAGTCCCTCGAGCTCCTGCGCTCCTCGGCACGCCTCGCCGCGGTCGGCCCACCGCTTCTCCTGTCCGCCTCGAACAAGACGTTCCTCGGGGCGCTTCTCGGGCTCGAGGTCCACGAGAGGCGCGACGCGTCCCTTGCCGCGGTCGCGCTCGGCGTGACGCGGGGATGCCGGGTCGTCCGAGTCCACGACGTCGCGGGGACCCGTCGCGTCGTCGACGTGCTCGCCGAGGTCCTCGCGGCGTGAGCCCCGCGAAGGACGTGGGCGAGCCGGGGCGCGCCGTGCTCGTCCAGGGGGACGACCCGTCGCTCGTCAGCCAGGCCCTCTCCCGGGTCGTGGACGGCCTCGCAGGAGGAGACCGCGGTCCGACTCCCGTCGAGGAGTACGGCGAGCCCGGGCGCGGCGACCACCGCGCGGACGAGCCTGCACCGGTCGCGCTCGCCCTCGCGGCGTGCCGCACCCCCCCGTTCCTCGCCGAGCGGCGAGTCGTCGTCCTTCGCGACGCGTCGTCGCTCGACGCCTCCCAGGCGAAGGCCCTCGTCGCGTACCTCGCGGAGCCGCTCGACACGACCGTGCTCGTGATCGCCCACTCGGGTCGGTCGGCCCCCGCCGCGCTCGTGAAGGCCGTGCGCGCGGTCGGCACGGTCCTCGACGCAGTCCCCGCGACGTCCGGACGCGCCCGCTCCGAGTGGCTGTCCGAGCGCCTCCGGACCGGCCCGGTCCGTCTCTCGTCGGCCGCGGCCTCCCGCCTCGCGGAGCACCTCGGGGAGGACCTGTCCCGGCTCGACGGGATCCTCGGCGCCCTCGCGGCGACCTACGGCCCGAAGGCGACGGTCGCCCCGGAGGACCTCGAGCCGTTCCTCGGCGAGGCCGGCGCGGTCGCACCGTGGGACCTCACCGACGCGCTCGACGGAGGCGACGCGGCGCGGGCCGTCGTCGCCCTGCGCCGGCTCCTCGGCGCGGGAGGACGTCACCCGCTCCAGGTCCTCGCGACCCTGCAGCGTCACTACGGGGCGATCCTCCGGCTCGACGGGAGCGGGGCCGCGGACGAGTCCGTCGCTGCCGAGCTCACCGGGCTCGCCCCCTACCCCGCCCGCAAGGCCCTCTCGCAGGCGCGCCGGCTCGGCCACGAGCGCGTCGCCCGTGCGGTCACGCTCCTCTCGGGCGCCGACCTCGACGTGCGCGGCGGCACGGGCTGGCCGCCCGACCTCGTGCTCGAGGTGCTCGTCGCGCGGCTCGCCCACCTCGTCCGCGAGCGGCCCGGGGCGCGC
>JAJZBW010000255.1 GCA_021798745.1 Actinomycetes bacterium | reverse complement strand
CTGGTGCGGCCGCTGCTCGCGGGTCACCGAGTCGCGCCGCGACGGCGGCTAGCAGGCCCCGAGCCCGCGGCGCGCGCCGCGCGCACGACCGCCGACGCGCGTCGGCTCCCGTCGAGGCCGCGGACCGCTCGGACCAGTTGCGGCGTATCCTGCCACCATGGAGCCTGTGCCGACGGCCGGGCAGGTGGGGGGCGTCGCCGACGAGGTCCCGGTCGTCGCGCGGCCCGTCGGCGGGGACGGCGGCCCGCGGGTCGCGGTCGGCCGACGGGTCGTTCTCACCATGGCGGGCCTCGGGATCGCCGGGATCGTCGCCGGCGCGAAGGTCCAGGGGGCGCTCGGGCGGGCGCTCGGCCCGGGCCTCGGCTCCTACCTGCCCGGCGGGGACCGCTTCCGGATCTACACGATCACCGGGTCCTTTCCCGTGGTCGCGCCCGACCGGTACCGCCTGACCGTCACCGGCCTCGTCGACCGGCCCCTCGAGCTCGGCCTGTCCGACCTCGAGGCGATGCCGCGGACCTCGCTCGTGCGCGACTTCCAGTGCGTCACCGGATGGCGTGTCCCCTCGGTCCACTGGGAAGGGGTCCGGCTCGCGGACCTCCTCGGCAGGGCCGGAGCTCGTCCGGAGGCACGCGCGCTCGCGTTCACCTCCTACGACGGCGCGGACACCGAGAGCCTCACGATCGACCAGGCCCGTCTCGGCGACGTGATCGTCGCGTACCGGATGCTCGGCGCACCGATCACGACCGAGCACGGGGGCCCGGTCCGGCTCTACGTGGCTCCCATGTACGGCTACAAGTCGCTCAAGTGGCTCTCCGGGATCCAGCTCGCCTCCGAGGTCGTCCCGGGCTTCTGGGAGCGGAACGGCTACTCGGTCGACGCGTGGGTCGGTGCGTCGAACGGCCGAACGGACGCTCCGATCCGATGAGCGACCCCCTCGCGCTCGGGTCCCTCGAGACGGCCGCGGCCGGCGGCGGACCCGCCGGCCGCGGCTGGGTGCTCCGATTCGACGCGGTCGAGCGCGCGGCGCACTGGGCGAACGCGTCCCTGTTCCTCGTCCTCGTCGCGACCGCGCTCCCGCTCTACTTCCCGGCCGTCGAGGCCGTGGTCGGTCGCCGGGCTCTCGTCGCCGACGTCCACACCTGGTGCGGTGTCGCACTCCCCGTTCCCCTCGCGCTCGCTCTCGCCGGTCCGTGGGGGGCGCGGCTCCGCAGGGACCTGCGCCGGATGAACCGCTGGGGAGCGGACGAGCTGCGGTGGCTTCGGAGCGCCGGGACCCGTCCGGTCGCCCACGCCGACAAGTTCAACCCGGGCCAGAAGCTGTTCGCGGCGTTCACCGCGGGGTCGATCCTCGTGATGCTCGCCTCGGGAGCGGTCCTTCGGTGGTTCCGTCCCTTCCCGCTCGGCTTCCGGACGGGGGCCACCTTCGTCCACGACGTGCTCGCGACCGCGATCGTGGTCGCGATCGTCGGGCACGTGCTCGTCGCGCTCGCCCACCCCTCGTCGCTCCGCTCCATGGTGACCGGCCGCGTGAGCACCGGGTGGGCCCGTCGGCACGCCCCCGCGTGGCTCGAGGAGCAGCAGCGCGACGCGTACGCGGCGGGACGCCCGTGAGCCGCCGGTCGTCGGTGCGCGCGCGAGGGAGGGAGGCCGCGCCCGCGCGAGCCCGGCTCCTCGCGTCCGTGGGCGCAGCGACCCTCCTCGCGTCGATCTCCGTCGTCGCGCTCGCTCCGCCCGGGTCCGGCGCGGCTCCGACCGCCGGCGGCCCGCTCGGGCGAGAGCGACCCGCGACGTCTGCGGCGAGGCACCCCGCGCACCCGTCGCGACGTGCCGTGCGGCTCCGGGTCCTGCGCGTCTCGCCGGCCGGCGGGGCGACGGGCGTCGCTCCGAGGTCGCCCGTGACGGTCACGCTGTCGGCCGCGACGGCTGCGACGTCCCCGTACCCGTCGCTCTCGCCCTCGGTGGCCGGCAGCTGGCGTGGCGCAGGCACCGCGACCCTCGTGTTCCGCCCTACCGAGCCATGGATCCCGCTCAGCTCCGTGACCGTCAGGGTCCCGGGCGGCGCGCACGGCGTGCGAGCGGAGTCGGGGTCGACCCTGACCGCGCCCGTCTCGCGCACCTTCTCCGTCGCGAACGGCTCGGTGCTCCGGATCCAGCAGCTCCTGTCCCTCCTCGACTACTCGCCTCTCGCGTTCGCCCCGGCAGGGAGCGCGCCCCCCGCCGGAGACCTCGCGGCGCAGGCTGCCGCGGCGTACGCACCCCCGCCGGGGCACTTCACGTGGAGGACGCGGGCCTGGCCGAGCCAGCTGCTCGCGCTGTGGCAGCCCGGCGTGTACTCGGTCATGACCCGCGGGCTCGTGATGTCCTTCCAGGCGGACCACGGGCTCTACGTGAACGGGCAGATCACGGCGGGCCTGTGGAACGACATGTTCCTCGCCCTCTCCTCGGGCGTCGTGAACACCGGAGGCTACGACTTCGCGCTCGCGGACAAGACGCCCCCCGAGGCGCTCACGGTCTGGCACGACGGGGCGGTCGTGCTCCACTCGCCCGCGAACACCGGGATCAGCCAGTCCCCGACCGCGGACGGCGTGTACCCCGTGTTCGCCCGCTACCGCTACCAGGTCATGCACGGGACGAACCCCGACGGCTCCCTGTACTCGGACCCCGTGCAGTACGTCGCGTACTTCAACGGCGGGGACGCCGTGCACTACCTCGCACGCGCGGACTACGGGATCCCGCAGAGCCTCGGATGCGTCGAGCTCCCCTTCGCTGCGGCCGCGCAGGCCTGGCCCTACCTCGCGTACGGGACGCTCGTCGACGTCACGGGCTGATCCGGCGCAGGGACGGTCCGGCCGCACCCGCCCCCCCACGTCGAGACGCCGGCGGGACCGCGGAGGCAGCCACGGCACCTCCGGCGCGGGACCCCCACCGGGCACGGCCGCCCACCGCGAGCGCCACAGCCGATACCCGGTCGCCCCCCAGGCTCCGCCCAGGCGCGGCCCGTACCGTGGGAGCCACGAGCAGCGCGGCGGCGGCCAGGGCCTCCCCCCTTCCCGGGCCGCGCCGCGCAGCTCGTCGATCGCCCGCCCGGTCACCTGTCCGCTCCCGGTGGACCGGGGTCAGCGCTCCGACTCGGCCCGGGCTGCGACCTCGAGCCAGCGCTCCTCGATCGACTCGATCTCGCCCTGCGCGGCCGCGAGCTCGCGCCCGGCCCGCGCGAGCTCCTCGTGCCCGTCCGCCTCTGCGAAGCGCGCCGCGACGTCGTCGCGCCGCGCCGTCGCACGCTCGAGCTCGCGCTCGATGCCGCGGAGCTCCCGTCCCGCCGTGACCGCCGCGGCGCCCGGCGAGGGA
>JAJZBW010000254.1 GCA_021798745.1 Actinomycetes bacterium | reverse complement strand
GAACCAACCCGCGGGGAACGTGACCTGCCCCCAGTTCTGGAAGAAGTAGAAGGTGACGGGGCCGATGACGCAGAACAGGAGCGCTCCGAGCCACTTCGCGGGCCCTCTCGTGCCGCGGTTCTCCGGGCGCTCCTTCACGACGCCTGCGAAGTACGGGATCCTGAGGAGCTCGCCCGCCGCACCGAACACGAAGATGCCGACCCCGACGAGCGCGAGGAACGTGCCGATCTCGTCCCACAGCCAGATCTGGTTGCTTGCGGGGAGCGCGGACATCCCCGTCAGCGTCGCCTGCATCCACTGGACGGCACGCTCGGTTACCGCGGGGTCGAAGGTCATGCCCGGGTGCGTCGTCCCGAACAGGTAGAGCTCGCGGCCGGTACCGCCCGCGACGGATCCGTAGACCCTGCCCTCGGCCACCGGCGACTTCGTCCCGAAGAGCGCCTCGAGGCGCGGCGAGCGAGGGATGTCCGCACCCTTGGGAACCGCCCACATCAGGCTCGAGAACTCCGAGTACTGCGCCTCCAGGACCTCGACGTTGCGGGGGAAGGTCGGCGTCCCGGGGATCGGCTCGAGCCCGGGCGTCGACGTGGACGAGCTCACGAGGACGACGGACCGGTACGACGTCGGATGCGCTCCCGCCGCGAGCACCGATGCCCAGCCTCCCATCGAGTGGCCGATCAGCCCGACGTCGTCGTGTCGGACGATCTGCAGGGAGCCGAGGAACGCGAGCGCGGCCGGGCCACCGTAGGAGTCCGCGAAGGCGGGTGCCTGCGACTGCCCGTGCCCGGTCTGGTCGGCTGCGAGCACGACGCACCCGCGCCGCGCCATCTCGATGGCGAAGCTGTCCATGGTGTCGTGCGAGTTGAGGTACCCGTGGATCGCGACGACCCCGCACGCTGGGGTCTTCGCCGTCGCGTTCGGCGGGACGTAGAGCAGGCCGGACTCGACGAGCCCGGACTCTGTCGGGAAGTTCACCCGCACGATCCGGATCTTCCCTCCGTCGGTCTGCGCGGTGTTCGCGACGATCCCGCCGACGACGATCAGCACGACCGCGACGAGAAGGGCGAGCCGGCTCGTCCGCCACCACGCCCGCCCGCGTCGCTCGTGCGACACGGGTCCCGCCGTCCGGGGCCCGAGAGGGCCAGGCCCTGGTGCGATCTCGTCCACGCCGGTGTCCGTCGCCACGATGGTCCCCCTCCCCCGCCCGAAGCCGGTTGCCGGGCGCGCCCCGTCGAACGACGACGCTACCCACGGTGTGCACGAACGGTCAAGCACTATGCACGTACGTGCAGCGCGAGGTACATTCCCTGTTCGAGACCGAGATCGAGCACGACCAGAGCGGAGGGTGCGTCCCGGTGACCGACGAAACGAAGCTCGCCGACGCGTACCGTGCGGCGCACTGCTACTACCTCCAGGAGATGACCATGGAGGAGATCGGTCGCGATCTCGGGGCCTCTCGGTCGACCGTCTCGCGGCTGTTGTCGCTCGCACGAGCCGAGGGTCTCGTCGAGTTCCGCCTGCGCGCGCCGACCGGAGAGGTCCCGTCGCTCGAGCGGGAGGTCGCCGCGAGGTTCCGCGTCGACGCGCACGTCGTGCCGACCGGGGACCGGACCTCCGAGCGCGAGGCGCTCGAGCAGGTGGCACGCTTCGCCGGCATGCTCCTCGGGACGATCTGCGACTCCGGGATGGTGCTCGGCGTCGCGTGGGGGACGACCATCGAGGCGGTGAGCCGTCACCTCTCGCGCAAGCCCACCCGCGGCTCGGAGATCGTCCAGTTGAACGGCGCGGGGAACACGTACTCGACGGGGATCGAGTACGCGAGCGAGATCCTCGTGCGCTTCGGGCGGGCGTTCGAGGCGCGCGTCCAGCAGTTCCCCGTGCCCACGTTCTTCGACTACGCGGCGACGCGCGAGGCCCTATGGCGGGAGCGGAGCATCATCCGCGTCCTCGAGCTCCAGGAGCGGGCCGACGTGATGTGCTTCAGCGTCGGCGCGGTCCACGGCGGCGTCCCGAGCCACGTCTACTCCGGAGGGTTCCTGGAGGACCGGGACTACGCGCTCCTCGACGCCCTCGGCGTGGTTGGCGACGTCGCGACCGTGTTCCTCCGGGAGAGCGGCACGAGCGACAACATCCCGCTGAACGACCGGTCGAGCGGCCCGCCGCACTCGGTCATCCGCAGGGCGCCGCGACGCGTGTGCGTGGTGTCCGGGGTCAACAAGGCGCGGGGCCTGCGCGCCGCGCTCGCCGGGAGGCTCGTCACCGACCTCGTGATCGACGAGCGCAGCGCCGAGGCGCTCGTCGCCCTGCCCGCGCTCTGACGCCTCCGTGGGGGGCAGCGCCGTCGAGCCCGCACGGACGGCTCCGTGGTCGGCTGCACCCGGCTCGCCCACGAGGAGCGCCACGACGTCACGAGGTCAAAGGTCGCGAAGGTGGTCGACGACCTCGACCCGGCCGAGGGGCTCGCGCGCCGCCTCCGCGCGTCAACGAGGCGGGACCACGGGAAGCAGGAGGTAGCTCTCGCGCCCGGGTCCGCTGTGGAGCGTGACGGAGCCCGCCAGGCGATCGGCCGGGCGGTCGGTGGCGTCGTCGTGGGTGCAGCGCCCCGAGCCGTTCATCACCTCGACGGCGACGCCGGAGGCGCCCTCGTCCTCGTCCCGCTGGTCGTCGCGCCCGCGCACGCTCAGTGCGAGGCGGTAGCCGGGGGGGACGACGACCGAGGTCGGCCAGATCTCGACGTCGACGGCGTAGACCTCGCCGGGGACGACCGCGTCGGCACGGTCGTGGCGGTGCCACGGTCGCCAGGGCGTGCTCCGTTCGGGGTCGATCGCGCGTTGGGAGAGTCGCAGCCAGCCCTGCGCGACCGGTGCCGCGCGGTCCTGGGCTCCCCGGAAGCGCACCTCGGCCCCGCTCGGGTCGAACAGGCGCAGCACGAGGAAGAGGTCCGCGTCCTCGGCGCTGCAGGACAGGTGCAGGCGCGCCGAGAGCGGGCCGGTGATCTCGGTCTCCTCGGTCGCGGGACCGGCGCGCAACGTGACGCCGGCGCCGACGGCGTCATAGGTCACGGAGCACTCCTCGGCGGGTGGCTCCTCCTCCAGGGCGGCGCCGGCGAGGTCGAGATAGGCGCGGGTCCAGGACGTGCGGGCGAGCGGCCACTCCTGCTCCTTGCGGGTCACGAAGCGATCGACGTGGCGCACCTGGAGCAGGACGCGCCAGTCGGCCGCGAACACCTCGCTCCCCGGCGCCGCGGGCTCCTGGCTCAAGAAGCGGTCGAAGAAGGCGCGCTGGAGGGCCACGCCCGGAGCGCCCGAGAACTCCCCGAAGTGGCTGCCACCGTGCACCTCCAGGAACTTCTCC
>JAJZBW010000253.1 GCA_021798745.1 Actinomycetes bacterium | reverse complement strand
GCGCGGACGGCGTCAGCGTCCGTGCCGCCCTCGGGCGGAGCGGCTGGCTCCTTCGCGGGCGTCCGCCCCGCGACGGGTGGAGGTGCCGGGCCGGGCGCGCGGGACGGGATCGGGGCAGGAGCCGGAGCCGGGCCGCGCGGGACGCTCCGCGGGGCAGGGCTCGTCGGGCTCGTGACGAACGTGGGGAGCGGGTCGTTCTCGATCCAGCTCCTCGACGCGGCCGACGGGCTCGGCGCGGCGTCCTTGCCGGGCTCGAGCGTCACGGTCGCGACGACGTCGACGACGACCTACACGAGGCTCGGCTCCTCCGCGACGTCGAGCGCGGTCGTGACGGGGGCCGTCGTGCGGGTGAGCCCGACGACGACGACCGCGGGGTCGACGTCGCCGACCGCCGCCTCGGTGGCGGTCGTCGGGCCGAGCATGTCGGGGAGCGTCCTCAGCGACGACGGGTCGACGATCGTCGTGCGCGACGCGCAGGGGTTCGAGCGCACGATCCACGTGAGCGGCTCGACGACGTACTCCGAGGCGGGACAGGCGGCCTCGTCCTCGTCCGTCGCGACGGGCTCCGAGATCGTCGCGACGGGCACCCTCGACGCGAACCAGACGGACCTGGACGCGACGAGCGTGTCCGTGGAGCTGCCCCGGGTCTCGGGGACGGTGACCGCCGTGTCCGGGACGACGATCACCCTCAGCACGCGGTCGGCGTCGGGGGCGGCGACGACGGTCCAGGTCGCGACCGACGCGTCGACGCGGTTCACCTCTCCCGGCTCGACGTCGGCCTCGCTCTCGAGCGTGGCGGTCGGTGACGTCGTCGTGGCGACCGGGACGGCGTCCTCGTCGACGTCGATCGCTGCGAAGGCGGTCGTCGTGCTCCTTGCGGGCCACCGGGTAGGCGTCGGGCTCGGACAGGGCGGGAACGGGCCCATGGGCGGGGCGTTCGCGGGCGGGGCTACGACCTCGGCCGGGTGACCGGGCGGACCGCCCCCGCTCGCTCCCCTCTGCCCGCGGCGGCCCTACGATGGCGCGAGGACGGCGGACAGGAGCGACGCGGTGGACGTGCGGATCGGGATCATCCAGACGGCCAAGGAGCTCGACGTCGAGCTTCCCGCCGACGTCGGGCGCGACGAGCTCCTCGCCGACATCGAGGGAGCGCTCGCGAGCGCCGAGGGCATCCTGTGGCTCACGGACAAGCGAGGGCGACGGGTCGGCGTGCCGAGCGCGAAGGTCGCGTACATCGAGGTCGGCGCCGCGACCGACGAGCGCCGGGTCGGCTTCGGCGCGCCGTAGCGCGCGCTAGTGCCTGGGCTCCTCGACCGCAGGCTCCTCTTCGTCACCGGGAAGGGTGGCGTCGGGAAGACGACGGTCGCCGCGGCGCTCGGGATGCTCGCAGCGGAGCGTGGCCGGCGCGTGCTCGTGTGCGAGGGTGAGCCGAAGGGAGACGTCGCGGCGGCGCTCGAGAGCGAGGCCGCAGGGTTCGCCCCGCGCGAGGTCGCTCCTCGGCTGTCGGTGATGCAGATGGACACCGAGGCGTCGCTGCGCGAGTACCTCCGCCTGAACCTCCGCGTCCCGACCGTGGGCCGGATCGGGCCGGTGGCGCGGGCGTTCGACTTCGTCGCGAACGCCGCGCCGGGCGTGCGCGAGATCCTCACGGTCGGGAAGCTCTGCTACGAGGTGCGCGAGGGCCGGTACGACCTCGTGGTCGTGGACGCCGCGGCGACGGGCACGATCGTGGGCCAGCTCGCAGCCCCGGTCGGGATCAACGAGCTCGTGAAGGTCGGAGCGGTCCGGTCCCAGACGCGGTGGATGCTCGACATCCTGGAGGACGGGCGCACGACCGGCGTGTGCATCGTCACGACCCCCGAGGAGATGCCGGTGAACGAGGCCGTGGACCTCGCGTCGCGGCTCGAGCAGGAGACGGGCGTCCACCTGGCCGCTCTCGTCGCGAACCGGGTCATGCCCGAGCTGTTCTCCCGGGCCGAGCAGGAGGTGTTCGACACGCTGTCCTCACGCGACGTGCCGGACGCGGTCGCAGCGGCGCTCGGGGAGTGCTCGACCGACGCGGTCCGCTCCGTGCTCGACGCGGCCGAGCTCGCCGTCAGGATCCGTCGCGCGGGTGCCGCCCACCTCGAGCGCCTCCGGGGCTCCCTCGACCGTTCCGTCCCGCTCCTGTACGTCCCCTACCTGTTCGGACGGGCCCACGGGGCGCGCGCCGTGCGCCGGGTCGCGGGCTCCCTCGCGGAGGAGATCGGAGGGTGACGCCCCGGCGGAGCGCGTCGGCCGTCGACCAGCTCGTGGCGGCTCGCGAGATCGTCGTCGCGTGCGGGCCCGGCGGCGTCGGGAAGACGACGACCGCGGCGGCGTTCGCCGCGACGGCGGCGGCCCGGACGGGGGCGAAGGTGCTCGTGCTCACGGTCGACCCCGCGCGCCGGCTCGCGGACGCGCTCCGGGTGGAGGGGATCGGGAACTCGGCCGTGCGCGTGCCGGCGTCTGCGTTCGTCGCAGCGGGGACGCGGCCAAAGGGCGAGCTCTGGGCCGCGATGCTCGACACGAAGGAGTCCTGGGACGCGCTCGTTCGCCGGCACGCCCCGGACCGGGCGACCGCCGCGCAGATCCTCGCGAACCCCCTCTACCAGAACGTGACGGGTCGCTTCGCGCAGAGCCACGAGTACATAGCGATCGAGCGGCTGTACGAGATCCACGCGGAGGGGGAGTACGACCTGCTCGTCGTCGACACCCCCCCGACGCGCAACGCGCTCGACTTCCTCGACGCCCCCCAGCGGATGGCGGAGTTCTTCGCCTCGGGGCTCTTGCGCTGGCTCGTCGCGCCGTCCCGGTCGCGGCTCGTGAGCATGGCCTCGCGCCCGTTCTACCAGGTGGCGGACCGGATACTCGGGACGCAGTTCCTCGGGGACATCGCGGAGTTCTTCCTCTTGTTCCAGAGCATGTACGACGGGTTCGTGTCGCGTGCCCACGCCGTGAGCGCGCTCATGCGCGACCCGAGGACGACGTTCATGGTCGTGACGACGCTCGAGGCGGTTCCCGCGCACGAGGCGGCGTCGTTCGTCCGCGCCCTCGGGGACCGGGGCCTGCACCTCGGCCTCCTCGTCGCGAACAAGGTGCTCCCCGCGACCCTCTCGGACCCCGACGCGGCCGCGGTCGCCGAGGCGTTCGAGTCGCGGGCGCCCTCCCTCGCCGACGAGCTCTCGCGCGACGTGGGCGGTGCGCTCGCGGACGCAGCGCTCGTCGCGCACGTCCTCGAGGAGGTCGGGGGGAGCTACGCGAACTTCGAGCGGGTCGCACGGCACGAGTCGGAGCTCCTCGAGTCGATGTCCCGTGCCCACGAGGTCACCGCGACGGTCCCGCACCTGCGCGGCGAGGTCGTCGACCTCTCGGGGCTGC
>JAJZBW010000252.1 GCA_021798745.1 Actinomycetes bacterium | reverse complement strand
CCAGGTGGGCGAAATGGCACGCAGCTCATCCGTCATCTGGCAACTCTATGCCATCTTATGACCCGCGTCCACCGAAATGGGGGCGCTGACTGCCCATATTTTCCCTACAGCCTCTTACACCACGTCCCTGGACTTGACCGCGGCGGCGCCATCGACGTCCCCACCTTGAAGGTGGAACAGGCCCGCGTCGGCACCGACCTCACCGCGGCCCGAGAGCGCCTCGCCGACCTCGACGCCAACCTGAGCGAATGGCAGGAGATCTTGGAGCTCGCCGTCACCTTGGCCATCCGTTGCGGAGACGCCTACCGCAAGGCCACCGACCGCACCCGCAAGCAGTTCAACGCCGCGGTGTTCGAACGGCTCGACGTGAAAGACGGGCGGATCTGCCACGAGGAGTACCGTTCGCCCGTCGACGGCATCTTCAACGTGCCCGAGTTCGAACACGGGCATCGAGAGCGGGCGACGGGAATCGAACCCGCATGACCAGCTTGGAAGGCTGGAGCTCTACCATTGAGCTACGCCCGCGTCGGCGTGGCCGAGAAGTCTAGCCGACGGCCTAGACGTCTTGACCTGGACTTTGATCGCGGAGAGGTGAGACCCTACACTCGCGCCCGCCGACGCGGGGGGTCCTGGTGGCGTTCGTCTTCGACTTCGATCACGAGCACGAGGTCGCGCCGCGCGAGCTGCGGGCGCTCCTCGGGGGAAAGGGAGCGAACCTTGCCGAGATGACCTCCGTGCTCGGTCTTCCCGTGCCGCCGGGGTTCACGATCTCGACCGAGGCCTGTCGGGAGTACCTCGCGCACGGGTGGCCCGACGGGCTCGACGCGGAGATCCGAGGTCACCTGGTGCGGCTGGAGGAGTCGTTCGGCCGGCGCCTCGGCGACGCGGAGGATCCTCTCCTCGTCTCCGTCCGGTCGGGCGCGCAGTTCTCGATGCCCGGGATGATGGACACGGTGCTCGACCTCGGCCTGAACGACCGGTCCGTCGAGGGTCTCGCACGTCAGACGTCGGACGAGCGGTTCGCGTACGACTCCTATCGGCGGTTCGTCGCGATGTACGCGCGCATCGTGCTCGGGCTCGACTCCGCGCCCTTCGAGGCGCTGCTCGAGGACGAGAAGGGGGCGGCGCAGGCGGCGAGCGACGCGGAGCTCCCGACGGAGTCCCTCCGGCGCGTCGTGGTCGCCTCGAAGGCGCTCGTCGAAGGGGCGACGGGCACGCCGTTCCCCGAGGAGCCCGCCGGACAGCTTCGCGGCGCGATCGAGGCGGTGTTCTCCTCGTGGCTCGGCCCGCGCGCTCGCGCGTACCGGGAGCGCGAGCACATAGCGCACGACCTCGGCACCGCGGTCACGGTCCAGGCGATGGTGTTCGGCAACAGGGACGAGGAGTCGGGGACCGGGGTCGCGTTCACGCGCGACCCCGCGACCGGGGAGCGCCGACCCTACGGGGACTTCCTCGTGAACGCGCAGGGCGAGGACGTGGTCGCCGGGATCCGCAACACACTCCCGCTCGCGGAGCTCTCGGAGCGGTTCCCGACCGTGCACGAGCAGCTCCTCGGGATGTTCGACCGCCTCGAGGCGCACTTTCGCGACATGTGCGACGTCGAGTTCACGATCGAGCAGGGTCGGCTGTGGCTGCTCCAGACACGCGTGGGAAAGAGGACGGGACGCGCCGCGCTCCGGATGGCGGTCGAGATGGCGGACGAGCCCGTCATCGCGCTGAGCCACGCGGAGGCGGTCGCACGTGTGCGCCCGGACCAGATCGACGGCGTGCTCCATCCGCAGTTCGCGGGTGGCGACGTCGTGGTCGCCACGCGTGGTCTCGGGGCGTCGCCCGGGGCGGCCGTCGGCCGGGTCGTGCTCAGCGCCGACGCCGCGGTCGAGGCGGCCGCCCGCGGCGAGAGCGTCGTGCTCGTGACGAACGAGACCTCTCCCGAGGACGTCCGCGGCATGCTCGCCGCCACCGGGATCCTCACGCGGCGAGGCGGGCTCGTCAGCCACGCGGCAGTCGTCGCCCGCGGATGGGGAAAGCCGGCGGTCGTCGGGGCGGAGAGAGTCGAGATCGCAGGGGACGAGTTGAGGATCGCCGGGCACGTCGTGCGAGCGGGGGACCTCATCTCGATCGACGGGACGTCCGGTGTGGTCGTGCTCGGCGCGGTCGAGCTCGCCTCCGCGGAGCCGCCCGGAACGCTCGAGACCGTCCTCTCGTGGGCGGACGAGATCCGCGACGGGCGCATCGGGGTGCGCGCGAACGCGGACAACGGACCCGACGCAGCGAACGCCCGGAGGCTCGGCGCAGAGGGGATCGGTCTGTGCCGGACCGAGCACATGTTCCTCGCGGACGACCGCCTTCCGATCGTGCGACGCATGATCCTCGCGACCGACCCCGCCGAGGAGGCCGCGGCGCTCGAGGAGCTGCGCTGCGTTCAACGGGAGGACTTCGTCGGGATCCTGGAGGCGATGGACGGCATGCCGGTCACCGTCCGGCTGCTCGACCCGCCGCTCCACGAGTTCCTCCCGGACGTGTCCGCGCTGGCGCTGAAGGCGGCGATCGAGGGGCTCACGCCCGTCGAGGAGCGCCTCTACGGAGCGGCGCGCTCCTGGCACGAGATGAACCCGATGCTCGGGACCCGTGGCGTCCGGCTCGGGATCGTGAAGCCGGGGCTCTACGCGATGCAGGTCCACGCGCTCGTCGACGCCGCGATCGATCGCATCGAGTCCGGAGGGCACCCGATCGTGGAGGTGATGATCCCGCTCACGGTGTCGCGCGAGGAGCTCGCGCTCGCGCGCAGCTGGGTCGAGGACGCCGTCTCGGCCTCACGTGCGGCGTCGCGCGGGCTCGAGGTCCGCATCGGGACGATGGTCGAGACCCCCCGCGCCGCACTTCGCGCGGACGAGCTCGCCGAGCAGGCGGACTTCTTCTCGTTCGGGACGAACGACCTGACCCAGATGACGTTCGGCTTCTCGCGCGACGACGTCGAGGCTCGGATGATGGCGATCTATCTCGAACGGGGCCTCATCCCCGCGAACCCGTTCGAGCAGATCGACACCGAGGGAGTAGGGGAGCTCGTCCGCTGCGCGGCGGAGCGGGGCAGGTCGGCGAACCCCGGGATCAAGCTCGGGATATGCGGCGAGCACGGCGGCGACCCGTCCTCGATCGCGTTCTTCGCGGAGGTCGGTCTCGACTATGTGAGCTGCTCGCCCTTCCGTATCCCGGTCGCGCGGCTCGCCGCGGCACAGGCGGTGCTCGCCCTCGACGCGAAGCGGTGAGACGAGGCGGATGATCAAGGCGTCCGGCCGGCGACGCTGGGTCGCGGGCCCCGCGCGGCTACGAGCCGGGGGGGACTAGGAGCTCGGGGCGCTCCCGAGCGCGTCGGGCGCGTGCGCTCCGGGCGGCCCGGCCCGGCGCC
>JAJZBW010000251.1 GCA_021798745.1 Actinomycetes bacterium | reverse complement strand
GCAGCGCCCGCGGCACGACCGGGGTCGCCCGGAGCGACCACGTGAGCCCGGGCTTCGACGCGGGGTTCGGAGCGTTCCTGCTTCTCTCCGTCGTGCTCGTCGTCTCGGTGGTCCGCTACGCGAGGCTGCTCGGCCGGGAGCGGAGGGGAGAGCGCTGAGGGCTCTCCCCGGGCTCAGATCGCCCCGCCGCGCCGGCTCTCGAGGATGACCCCGACGACCGCGGCGATCGCGAGGCTGAAGCCGAAGATGGCCGTCCAGAAGCCGAACACGAGGGACAGGCACACGAGAAGTGCCGACATCCCGAGCACGAACGGCCAGATGCTCGTGCCGGGGAACACGCCGACGACCCCCGCTCCCGACTCGGGAGTCGCCTCGGGGTCGTCCTCCGAGCGGGGGCTCATCCGGCGGGACCACCAGTGGTAGTAGTAGCCGGGGAGGAGCCCGAGAAGGCACACGGCCCCGAGCATGATCGTCCCGCCGCTCGTGATCGTGGCGTACACGGGGCTCAGCCCGACCGCCCAGAACAGCACCCCGATCACGGCCCCGAACAGGGACACGACGAGAAGAAGGCGCGACTCGTTCCTCATCGTGCGCCGTCCGCCCCGCCGCCCGTGGCACGCGTCCCCCGCCGGCTCGGCGTGCCCCCCTCGTGCTCCGCCTCGTGCGCGCGGGTCGTGTGCTCGGGGTGGTTGAAGTCCCAGAGCGGCCGCTCCGAGCGGACCGGGGGGAGCCGGAAGAAGTTGTGGGGAGGAGGCGGAGAGGTCGTGGCCCACTCGAGGGTGTGCCCGTCCCAGGGGTTCCCCGACGCGTGGATCGGGCGCCGCCAGGACACGTAGAAGTTGACCACCATGATCGCGACCGCGAGGAACAAGATGTACGCGCCGGCCGTGGACACCCTGTTGAGGGTCGTCCACCCCGTGCTCGCCGAGTACTCCGCGATGCGCCGCGGCATCCCGTGGAGCCCGAGCAGGTACTGGGGGAGGAACGTCACCCAGAACCCGACGAACATGAACCAGAAGCTCGCCTTTCCGAGGCTCTCACGGAGCATCCGGCCGAACATCTTCGGGTACCAGTACGACAGCCCGGCGAATCCCGCGAAGACCGCGGACCCGAAGAGGACCTCGTGGAAGTGGGCCACGACGAAGTACGTGTCGTGGGTCGCGAAGTCGATCGGGGGCGACGCGAGGAACACGCCCGTGACCCCTCCGAAGAGGAACACGACGAGGAACCCGACCGCGAAGAGCATCGGGGTGTCGAACTTGAGCGACCCCCGCCACATGGTCCCGATCCAGTTGAAGAACTTGATCCCCGTCGGCACGGCGATCATGTACGACATCAGGCTGAAGAACGGGAGCAGCACGACGCCGGTCGTGAACATGTGGTGCGCCCACACGCTCGTCGACAGCGCGCCGATCGTGATCGTCGCGAACACCATCCCCCGGTAGCCGAACACGGGCTTGCGGGAGAACACGGGCAGGATCTCGGTCACCATCCCGAAGTACGGGAGAGCGAGGATGTAGACCTCCGGATGGCCGAAGAACCAGAAGAGGTTCTGCCAGAGCACGGGCACCCCGCCGCCCGACACCGTGTAGATGTGCGTCCCCAGGTGCCGGTCGCACCAGAGCATGACCATCGCGGCCGTGAGCACGGGGAACGCGATGAGGATGAGGATCCCCGTCACGACCATGTTCCACGTGAAGATCGGGACCCGGAACATCGTCATCCCGGGAGCGCGCAGGTAGAAGACCGTCGCGCAGATGTTCACTCCCGTGAAGATCGCCGAGAACCCCGTGAGGATGAGCGAGACGATCCACATGTCCGGGCCCGCCCCGGGAGAGTTGACCGCGTTCGAGAGCGGGGCGTACGCGACCCACCCGAAGTCCGCGGCACCTCCGACCGTGAGGAAGCCCCCGATCATGGTCAGGCCGCCGCCGAGGTAGAGCCAGTAGGACAGGGCGTTCAGCCTCGGGAAGGCCATGTCCGGCGCGCCCACCTGGAGGGGGACCATGTAGTTCGCGAGCCCGCCGAACGCGAACGGCCCCGCGAACAGGTAGAGCATCAGGCTGCCGTGCATCGTGAACAGCTCGTTGTAGGTGTGCTGGCTCACGATCGTGCTGTCGGGCGACGCGAGCTGGGTGCGCATCAGCACGGCCATGACGCCCGCGAAGAGGAAGAAGACGATCGACGTGATGAGGTAGCTCTTGCCGATGACCTTGTGGTCGGTCGACGTGAGCCACCGAAGGATGCCCGTCGGGCCGTGCCCGTGGTCCGGCCCGCCCGGCTCCTGCACGACCCCCGGCCGCTCCGCGAGCAGCGTCATGACGTCGCTCCTGACCCCGTCTGCGCCTGGCTGGCCTGCTCCGTGGCGAGCCACCTCGCGAAGTCCGCCCGGGAGACGACTCTCACGCTGAACAGCATCTCCGAATGGTAGAGGCCGCAGAACTGCGAGCACTGGCCTCGGAACACGCCGGTGGTCGTCGGCGTGAAGTCGAACCGGTTGACCACCCCGGGCTGCGCGTACCGGCTGAAGTTAAACGCCGGGACGTAGAAGCCGTGGATCACGTCCGCCGAGGTCAGCACGATCCGGGTCGTCTCGCCGAGCGGGAGCACGAGCTGCGGGTACTGCGAGGAGGTCGCCGGCTGCGCGAGCACCTTCGGCTGCGCGGCCGTCGCGATCTGCACGCCCTGGTAGCGGCCGGTCCCCGAGTCGTAGGTGAAGCTCCAGCCCCACCGGAAGCCGAGCACGTGGACGACCTCGGAGGGCGACGCGGACACGGCGTCGATCCGGTTCTCGGTGACGACCGTGAAGTAGAACAGGACGAGGACGATCACGAACGGGAGCGTCGTGTAGACGATCTCGAGCGGGACGTTCTCGTGGAACTGGCGTGGGATCGCGTCGGAGCCGCGCCGACGGTGCCGGATCACGGTCCAGAAGATGAGGCCCCACACGATCGCGGCGACCGCGAGCCCCGTGATCGCGAACCCGACCCACAGCCGGAACTCGTCGCGGCCCTGCGTCGTCGCCCCCCGGAACGCCCCGAACGTCGGCGCGTTGCACCCGCCGAGCACGAGCGCCCCTCCGAGGAGCACCGCGGCGACCCGTGCCCGCCGGACCCATCCGCGAACCGCCGGCCGCTCCTCGCCGGCTGGCTGTCGCCGGCCGGTGGACCGCGCCCACCGAGCTAGGCCGTTCGTCACGCGCGTGCGCCGTTCGTCACGCGGGAGACATTAGCGAGCGCCCCCGCGATAGGGCCAACCGGCCCCCTCGAGAGAGGGTCGACCGGCCCCCTCAGGCGTCGTGGCCGGTCCCCGAGGAGCGCCGTGCGGAGCGCTCGCGCGCCGCTCGTCTCGTCATCCCCGCGACGACCCCGAGCCCGCGCGCTCCGGCGCGCGCCGCCCTGCCCGCGACGGGCGCGAG
>JAJZBW010000250.1 GCA_021798745.1 Actinomycetes bacterium | reverse complement strand
GTTGGCGTCGGTGACGTTGAGGTTGTTGTACGCGTTGATTGCCGAGAGGTTGGTGTTGACGACGAGAGAGGACATCCGTGTTCTCCATTGGCTCGTTGGAGCGATCCGCGTCCGTGCGGGTCGCTGCTGGTCGATCCGGGGCTTGGTGCTCCGGAGCCCACTTTCGCGGGCCACCAGTTCTATCGGCACGCCGAGCGGACGACTTGAACACTGTTCTCCGTCTGCCGTTGGGATGGCTGCGCACGCGACGTCCCGACCACGCGCGACGGCGGACGCGGGACGGCAACCGAGGAGCCAAGGGAGCACCGATGACGCGGACCACAGCCGTGACGATCTGCGTCGTCACCGGCACCGACCGACGGGCGACGCGCGACTTCCTCGGCCGGCTGGGCCGTGAGCTCGGCCCGCACGACAACGTCGCCCTGCTCGGCGACAAGCCGTCGGGCCTCTCGGAGCCGGCCTCGTGGCGCCTCGTCACGACACGGGGCGACCTGCGACGGCCGAAGGAGGGAGAGCACCCGAGGACGCGGCCGGTCGTGGTCCTCGTGGACGACCGCGTCGACGCGGCGGCGGGCTGGGTCGAGATCCTCGCAGTGGCTCTCGAAGATCCGACTGTGGGAGCGGTGGCACCGAGATGCAACAGCGCCGACGGCGAGGAGCTCTTCGTCGGCGTCCCCTACCGTCCAGACGAGCACGGAGCCCGCCGGAGCTTCCAGCGCGCGACCATGGAGTCGGCCCGGGGCCGGCTCGGCGACGTCGAACGGCTCGCCGGGCCGTGCATCGCAGCTCGCCGAGAGGTCCTCGAGAGCCTCGGTGGCCTCGGCGCCGTCCTGGCCGGTGGGTACGACCCGGCACGCCTCGCCCGCCAGGTGTCGGAGACGGGCCGTCGTCTCGTCGTCGCCGAGGCCTGCTACGTGCATCATCCCGGAGGTCCTACCCGGCGCCCCGACCCGGCGAGCTACGGCCAGCCGCTCGTCTCCGCGTGCCTCATCGTGCGCGACGAGCAGGAGAACCTTCCACGTTGCCTCGAGTCGATGGGTGGGCTGGCGGACGAGATCGTCGTCTACGACACGGGATCGACGGACTCGACCGTCCAGATCGCCGAGGACGCGGGCGCCCGGGTCGTGCGAGGCTACTGGGACGACGACTTCGGCCGGGCGCGCAACGACGCGCTGGCCGAGTGCCGTGGCCAGTGGATCTTGTGGCTCGACGCCGACGAAGCTCTCGACTGTGAGGACAAGGCCGGGCTACGCACGAAGCTCGCCGAGTGCCCGACAGACCTCGAGTGCTTCATCTTGCTGATCGACAACCTCGTCGGCAACGAGGCCGGCTCCACCTTCACGCATCCTGCCTGCCGGCTCTTCCGGCGTGCCTACGGACGCTGGGAAGGACACATCCACGAGCAGGTCCACGCGCGCGCCGGACGGCCCGCGCTCACGCGAGAGCTGCTCACGTCCGCGCGCATCGCCCACCGGGGCTACCTCCACGCGGCGATGAGCGACCGGTCCAAGGGCGACCGCAACCTGAGGACGGCCTTCAGCGACCTCGTCGACGGCCCGGGCCTCGACTGGAGCACTCGGCTGCTGAGCCTCGGCCGCTCCTACGGCATGGCCGGCCTCACCGAGGAGAGCCTCGACCTCTGCCGCGACGCTGCGTCACAGACGACGAGCCCGTTGGAGCTCCGACTGGCACGGCGCTCGATCATCGACGCGCTTCTCGGCCTCGGCAGGACCTCGGAGGCGCTCGCCGAGATCGACGCCCTGCGCGCGAGCCTGACCGACCAGACGCTCGCCGACATCTTCGAAGGTCAGGCCCGCGTAGCTCGCAAGGAGCACGAGAAAGCCGTCGCGGTCTTCGACCGGGTCGGCAGCTCGATCGACGAGGACGGATTCCAGTACTCGTCCTCCATGGTCGCGAGTGGCAAGGCAGAGGCACTCATCGAGCTCGGCCGCCACGGGGACGCAGCCGACGCGCTCCTCGCGAGCATCCGCGAGTCGAACGGCGTGGACGCCCATCTCGGCCGCCTGATCGAGTGCCTCGAGTCGTCCGGTCGCGACCTCGGCGAGATCCACGCCGCGATCGGGACGGCACGGGTTCAGACCTTCGTCCCCCAGCTCCTGCAGCTCGAGCCCGAGGCTGCGGACCGGGCGCTAGAGAGCTGGTGCCAGCGCGACGCCGCGTCGCGCCCGATCCTCGCGGCGGCGGCACAGGTCGCCCCGAAGCTCGGCATCGAGCGGCAGCTCGTCTGGTCCTCGCGGCTCCGCTCCGCCGGCCTCGAGCACGCGTGCCCGCTGCTGCGGTCGGCCACAGACTCTCGTGCCGTGACCCGCTACCGGGTCCTCGCTGCCGCCGCTTGCCATACCGTCTACGGCGACCCGCGTGCCCTCCATGCCTTCGCCGCGGCCCTGCTCGCGACCCCGGCGTCGGACCTCGGACAGCTCCGGGCCGACGTAGCGGCGATCGCACCGGCACTGTCCGGTCATCTCGACGACCTCGCACCACGGCCAGCTGCTCGTGCCACCCCACCGGCGGTCGCGGCATCGCCGTACGCTGCCGGGGTCCGGGTGCTCGTGCTCGACCGGTGTTGCTCGAGCTTGCGGAGCGTCTCGCTCGCGGGAGCCCTCGCTGCCGCCGGCTACGACGTCACGATCGCCCAGCCGCTCCCCGTGCATCCCTCCCAGGACCTGCTCGGCAATGTCGACGTGACAGTGCGTGGCTGGAGCGACGCCCCGCCGCCGGACCGCGCATGGCTGACGAGGTGCACGACGGCCCTCGCGACGATCACAGCCGAGCAGCGCTACCACGTCGTGGTCGTCGCGGCGAACGCCGTCGAGGCTATTCCAGCCCTTCGGCGTCTCGTTCCGGCGGCACACGTCGCGATCGACCTCGACGACGCGACGACCGTTCCTCCCGGCGACGAACCGGCGGAGCTTCTCCTGTCCTCGCTCGGCGCGGTGGCCGGCTCCGGCGCCCCCGTCGCCTACGCACCCACCGTCACGGGTCGGCTCCTGTCCGACCGACCACGGCTCCCGCTCGCCCGGCGCAGCGGGCTCTGCGTCGTGACGAACGTCCGGGAGCTCTCGAGCGACGCGGTCGCGTCGCTGCGTGCGAGGCTCGCACCGCTCCTCGAGGTGGCGGGGCGGGAGAGCTCGGTCACCTTCTGCGGCGACGACCCAGCCCGCCGGGTCGGTGACATGTTGCCGGCAGCGATGGTCTGCGATCCGATGGCGAACCCCGCGCCCCACCTCGGGGCGGCACGAGCTGTCCTCGTCTGCCAGCCTGCCGGCGCGAGGGACTGGGTGGACGCTGCACGTTCCTGCGGGACACCGGTCGTCGTCCTCCCCGCCGGCGCGGACCCTGAGGCCGACAGCGATCCGATCGAGCTCGTCACGCGCCTGCTCGCCGACGACGGCGCCTGGCGCGAGTCGGCGGCCATCCCGACCGAACGGGACGACGCACCGCTGGCAGATCCCCTCGCGTC
>JAJZBW010000249.1 GCA_021798745.1 Actinomycetes bacterium | reverse complement strand
TTCCGATCTGAGGGCCTCGACGCGCGCCTCCGCCGCGTGCGCCGCCTCCTCGGCGACGCGCAGCCGCTCGTCCGCCTCCGACGCGTCCGCCCGTCGCTCCGCGGCGCCGGCCCCGAGAGCTCGCTCGGCCTCGCGCGCCTCCTCGAGCACGAGCAGAGCAGCCGCGCTCGCCACGACGTGCCTGTCGCGCCGCTGCTCCGTCTCGCGCACCCGGGCGTCCACCGCGGCCACCCGCTCGCCGGTGCGTGCGTGGACCTCCCGGGCACGTGCGAGCTCGTCACGCGCCCCGTCGACCGCAGACCGCAGCTCGCCGACCTCCGCCGACGGCGCGAGCGCCACGGGGTCCGCCCCGAACCGCTCGACGTGCTCGAGCTCGTCGCGAGCGAGCACGGACTCGTCCCGTTCGAGGGACTCCCAGTCGGCCCCGAGCGCCTCGATCTCCCCGAGGGTGCGAGCGAGGTCGCCCGCGTGCCGGCCGGCCTCCGACTCGAGCGCGACGACCTCGTCCGCGGACGGGAGCGCGGCGACGAGCGCCGCGGCCGCGTTCCGCCGCTCGCTGCAGAGGGAGAGGAGCTGGCGGGCCCGCTCGCGCTGCTCGTCGATCCTCCGCGCGAGGGGGGCGAGGTCCTCGCCGGTCGGTCCCTCCTCGTCCCCGTCCTCCGCGAGGGAGAGCGCGGCCCACGTGCGTGCGAGGTCCGCCCCGGTGATCGCCGTCTCCTCGGCCAGCTCCTCCCGCCGCCGCTCCCCGGACGCGATCCGCTCGTTCAGGTCGCCGAGCTCGGCGCGGGCGAGGTGCAGCCGCAGGGCCCGCCGCTCGGCGGTGAGCTCGTCGTGGCGCAGCGCAGCCGCCGCCTGTCGGGCGAGGGGCTTGAGCTGGCGACCGACCTCGCCCGCGAGGTCCTGGAGGCGCGCGAGCGCAGCCTCGCTCGCCTCGAGCCGGCGCTCGGCGCGCTCCCGGCGCCGCCGGTACTTGAGCACCCCCGCCGCCTCCTCGACGATCGCGCGGCGGTCTTCCGGACGTGCGGTGAGCACCGCGTCGAGCTGGCCCTGCCCGACGATGACGTGCTGCTGACGGCCGACGCCGCTGTCGGAGAGGAGCTCCTGGACGTCGAGCAGCCGGCACGGCGCCCCGTTGATCGCGTACTCGCTCTCGCCGGAGCGGAACAGCGTCCGCGTGACGGTGACCTCGTTGAACTCGATCGGCAGGCGCCGAGAGGCGTTGTCGATCGTGAGCGACACCTCTGCCCGACCGAGCGGGGCCCGACGCTCGGTGCCCGCGAAGATGACGTCGTCCATCTTCGCGGACCGAACCACGCGTGGCCCCTGCGCGCCGAGGACCCACGCGACGGCGTCGACCACGTTCGACTTTCCCGATCCGTTCGGCCCGACGATCACCGTCACGCCGGGCTCGAGCTCGATGGTCGTCGCGTCCGCGAAGGACTTGAAGCCCTTGATCGTGAGCGTCTTCAGATACACGGCGGCCTCACCATACCCGGGTGGACGACGCCCGCCACGGCCCCTTCCGGCGGCGGACCGCCCGCGCCGACCGGTGCGCACCGGCCGCCCGCTCAGCGCTGGCAGCGCGGGCAGAAGTGCGCGGAGCGCCCCCCGACGCGAGTCCTCTCGACGAGGGTCCCGCACCGTGGGCACGGCCGCCCGGCGCGCCCGTACACGGCGTGGTCGTGCTGGTAGGAGCCCGCCGCCCCCCGGAGGCCGACGTACCGCGCGTCCCGCAGCGTGGACCCTCCCTTCTCGACCGCGCGCGTGAGGACGTCGCGCAGCGCGACTCCGAGGCGGGCGGCGTCGCTCCCTCGCAACGACTCCGTGCGCCGGTCGGGTCGGAGCCCGGAGTGGAAGCAGACCTCGTCGCCGTAGATGTTGCCGACCCCCGCGATCACGCTCTGGTCCAGGAGCAGGGACTTGAGAGCGGTCCTCCTGCAGGCGGCGAGCTCCTCGAGCGTCGCGTCGTCGACGCCGTCGACGAGCGGGTCGGCCCCGAGCCCGGCGAGCGCCGACGGCAGACCGTCGGGGGACCGCTCGGACGTGACGAACAGCTCGCCGAAGGTCCTAGGGTCGACGAACCGCAGCTCGCTCCCGTCCCCGAGCCCGACGACGACGTGCGTGTGCGGCGACCGCGGCTCGAGCGGCGGAGGACCCGCGAGCCGGAGCTGGCCGCTCATGCGCAGGTGCACGACGAGCGCTGCGCCGTCGTCGAGCTCTGCGTACAGGTACTTGCCGCGCCGTCGTGCGGCGTCGACGCGCCGGCCCTCGAGCTCGTGCACGAAGGACCCCGGGTCCTGGCGCCGGACCGACCGAGCCCCGTTGACCTCGACACGTCCGATCCTCCGTCCGACGACCTCCCGCTCGAGGCCGCGCCGGACCGTCTCGACCTCGGGAAGCTCAGGCACGGCGGCCCTGCTCTGACGCCGCGAGGAGCGCGAGCGCGTCGAGCGCCGCCTCGCGCTCCGCCTGCTTCTTGGAGCGCCCCTCTCCCCGTCCCGTCGCACGGACGCCCGATCCGTCCCGCACGACGACCTCCGCGCGGAAGTGCCTCTCGTGGTCGGGGCCGCTCTCGCGGACCGAGTACGCGGGAGGGTCCGCTCCGTCCCGGGCGCACCGCTCCTGGAGCCGGTTCTTCGCGTCCCCGAGCTCGCTCGCCGCGGACGCCGCCGCGATCTCCTCCCCGAGCAGGTCGTCGAGGAGCGACACCGCCGCCACGAGCCCTCCCGCGAGGTAGGTCGCTCCGACGATCGCCTCGAACGCGTCCGCGAGTATGGACGCCTTGTCCCGACCACCCGACTGGTCCTCGCCCCGGCCGAGAAGGACCGCCCCGCCGATCCCCGTGCGGCGCGCCGCGGCCGCGAGCGCAGGCTCGCTCACGACCGCGGCGCGGATGCGCGCGAGGTCTCCCTCGGGCACCCCGGGGAGCTCCTCGTAGAGACGCGACGCGACCACGAGCCCGAGCACGGCGTCCCCGAGGAACTCGAGCCGCTCGTTGGACTCGGTCACGCCGCTCTCGGCGACGTACGAGCGGTGGGTGAGAGCGACGCGAAGGAGCGACGCGTCGCTCAGGTACGGCTCCAGCCGCTCGGCGAGAGCCGCGACGCCCGGGGGGCGCACCCCCGGGTGGCCCGATCCGGACGTCTCGCTCAGGCTTCGCCGAGCTTCGCGGACACGTAGTCGACCGCGTCTCGCACCGTGCGGAGGTCCTCGAGGTCGTCGTCGTCGATTCGGAAGCCCGGCACGCTCCCGGCGAGCTCCTCCTCGAGCGCCTCGACGAGCTCGATGAGCGCGAGCGAGTCCGCGTCGAGGTCGTCCGCGAACGACGAGGACTCCGCGATCCCGTCCACCGAGATCTCGAGGATGTCCGCGAGCTGGGTGCGGACGAGCTCGAGCACGTCACCCCTGCTCATGGGCGTCCCGCTGGTGTGCGTCGGCTCGGGCACGGCATCTCCTCCACGTCGCGAGGCGCGGCCACGCCGCCGCGCCGGCGCTGCCGAGTGTACCG
>JAJZBW010000029.1 GCA_021798745.1 Actinomycetes bacterium | reverse complement strand
GGCGTTGCCGGAGGCCGCATGGATCAACAAGCCCGAAGGAGACGCCACGACCCACTGATTCCCAACGGAATCTGCCTCTCAGAGGTTGACACGCGCCGCGTGGACCAATCTCGGGGGATCACGCGACTCGCCCCGAGCCTCGGCGAGGCGGACAGGACGCAGCTCCGAGTCGCGCACGAAGTGCGGACGTCGCGGGGATCGCTCCAGGGTCCCCGGAGCGACGGCTCAGCGTTGCGTCTCTCCGTCCGCGTCGAGAAGGCGCAGGTCCTCGAGAGTGGGCAGGCCCTCCCAGTCGCCGACGGTCGACACGACGAACGCGCCCACCGCGCACCCTCGGTCGAGGCGCTCCTGCTCGCACAGTCCGTCGAGGTACGCGGCGAGGTACCCGGCGACGAAGCCGTCGCCGGCGCCGACGGGATCGAGGGCTCGAACCGGTCGCGCGGGCGCGTCGAGGAGCCCCGACGCGGTCACCGAGCTCGCGCCGCGACCGCCACGCTTGATCACGACCGCCTCGACACCACCTGACACGAGAGACCTCGCCGCGTCGATCGGGTCCGCCCCGAGGAGGCTCACCTCGTCCTCGCCGGCGAACACGATGTCTGCGTCCGCCGCCAGCGGGGCGAGGACCGTGGCGGCCTCGCCCCTGCTCCACAGCGCCGACCGGTAGTTGACGTCGAGGGACACGCGCACGCCAGCCTCGTGAGCGACCTCGACCGCGTACCGCACCGCAGCGCGCGCTCCCTCGCCGAGGGACGGCGTGATCCCCGTAAGGTGCAGGATCCGAGCACCCGCGATCGCGTCGCGGTCGAGATGCTCCGGGGCGATCCTCGAACCCGCCGAGTCCCGCCGGTAGTAGGTGACCCGCGCCGTGTTGGCCCGACGGAGCTCTTTCACCATGACGCCCGTCGGAGCGTCCGCGTCCGTCGTCGCTCCCGCCACGTCGACGCCCTCGGCGCGAAGGCGCGCGAGAACGAGCTCTCCGAACTCGTCTCGTCCGACCCTTCCGAGCCAGGCCGACGCGCGGCCGAGCCTCGCGACGCCGATGCACACGTTCGTCTCCGCGCCGGCCATCGAGAGCCTCAGCCGAGACATGTCGCGAAGGCGCCCCGCACGCGGCGCGCTGAGGAGCGCCATCGTCTCGCCGAAGCTCACGACGTCGGCCATCACGCCGCTCCCTCGATGAGCTCGACGAGCCGGGCGACCCGGGCGCGAAGGGCGGAGCGGTCGCCGCCCGCGAGGGCGTCCCCGAGCAGGGGGCCGCCCATTCCGACGGCGAGCGCACCGGCTGCGAGATAGGACGGAGCGTCCTCGATCGCGACCCCGCCCGTGGGGACGAGCGGAACACCGGGCAGCGGGTCCCGGAGCGCCCGGAGGTACGACGGCCCCCCGACCGACGCGGGGAAGACCTTCACGGCCGAGGCGCCGAGACGGTGGGCTTCGAGCACCTCTGTCGGCGTGAACGCTCCGAGGATCACGGGGACCGAATGCCGGAGCGCGGCCTCCATCACGTCGGGCTCGACGGTGGGGGTGACGAGGAAGCGGGCCCCTGCGCCCACTGCGGACTCGGCGTCCTCGGAGCTGAGGACCGTGCCCGCGCCGAGAACGAGGTCCGGGTCGCGCGCGAGCTCCTCGATCGACGCGAGCGCACCCGGGGTGGTGAGGGGAAGCTCGACGACTCGCAGCCCGCCGCCTGCGACGAGGCGCGCCGTCGCGACGAGGTGCGTGGGGTCCGTCGCGCGCAGGATCGCCACGACCCGCGCCTGACGGATCGCCTCGAGAACGGCGCACCCGGGACGCTCGTCCGCGGCGCCCACGGAGGGTCGCTCAGTAGGTCGCACGGCCGCCGGAGATGTCGAACACCGCTCCCGTCGAGAACGAGCACTCGTCCGACGCGAGCCACGCGATCATGGCCGCGACCTCGTCCGGTTCGCCGATCCTTCCGAGCGGGATGCGCGCCACCATGTACTCGATCGTCTCCGCGCTCGTGTCCGCGTTCATCGGGGTCGCTATCACCGCGGGAGTCACCGCGTTGACGAGGATCCCGCTCCCGGCGAGCTCCTTGCCGAGCGACTTCGTGAGGCCGATGAGCCCCGCCTTGCTCGCCGAGTAGGCGGCGAGGTTCGGGTTCCCCTCCTTCCCGGCCACGCTCGCCACGTTCACGATCCTCCCCCATCCGCGTGCGCGCATCCCGGGGACCACCGCCTGGCACATGAGGAACGCCCCGGTGAGGTTGACCGCGATCGTGCGCTCCCACTCCTCGAGCGTGACCGTGTCGACGGGACGGTTCGGCCCCACCACACCCGCACAGTTCACGAGCACGTCGGCGCGTCCGAGCACCTCTCCGGCCCCCCGGACGGCGTCGGCGGAGGACACGTCGACCCCGAGGTCGGCGCCTGCGGCGACGTCGACCGTCCGCACCTGCAGTCCGTCGGCCGCGAGCCGCCTCGCCACGGCTGCGCCGATTCCACTCGTTCCTCCCGTGACGACCGCAAGACGGTCCATGTTCTCTCCTCCGTCCGGCCGAGGCTGTCGCGCCCGCCGGTTCGTCGGCCCCGCCAGCAGCGCGGCCACCCTGTGCAACGACCTGTGCGATGAGATGGTCCGGTTGGCGCGATCCTGCCCTCGCGCTCGGGCGGGACCGCCCTCCCGCGTGATCAGTGGAACATCGTGCTCACCGCGCCCGTGACCTGCTCGTCGTCGTCGACGAGGAGAACGGTGCGCCACTTGTCGAACGCGGTGCAGGGATGCGAGATCCCGAACGACAGCCTGTCCCCCACCTCCACGTGGACGTCTGCCGGTGCTTCTACGTACGCGTGCTGGTCGTCGAGCGCGACGACCCGCGCCCCGACAAGGGGCTCCTCCTCCCTTCCGGACTCGGGAACCCGGGAGAGGGGCACCGGCAGGCCCGCGTCGTAGGGCGCGTCGCGCTTCCCGAGACCGACGATCGCACGCCCGGGGTCGGGCACGGCGAGGACGTTCGCCCACACACGGAGCGCGGCGACGAGGCGACGGTCCCCGGCGTGTGCGAGCGGCGAGACGCCGTCGTACACGCCGTGGTCGTGGGTGAGGTAGCAGCCCGAGCGCACGACGAGGAGCGTCTCTCGCCCGGCGAGAGCCGTCCCCGGCGCGAGCACGGCCGCGACCCGGTCCAAGTACTTGCTTCCGCCGGCGGACACCACGGGCACCTCGCGCTCGACGAGGCCGCGCTCGACGAGCGCACGCGCGAGCTCTCCGATCCCACCGAGATAGGAGTCGACCGCCGCGAGCACGGCAGGGGACCGGTCCGAGCCGAGCACCCCCTCGTATCCCTCGGCGCCGGCGAGCTCGAGGTGCGGCGCCGCCGCGGCGGCCTCCGCGACCTCGACGGCGTCCCCCACCGAGGCAGCTCCAGTCCGATGGCCGGGGACTCCGAGCTCGACGAGCACGGAGAGACGCTCCGGGCGGGCGCGGAGCCCGCTCTCCAGGATCTCGACGGACCGGAGCGAGTCCACGAGGCACAGCAGCTCCCGTCCGCCCGACCGGACGAGGTCCGCCGCGTGTCGCACCTCGGCCCGACTGACGACCTCGTTAGCGACGAGCACCCGCGACGCCCCCGCCCCGAAGGCGACGGACGCCTGGGAGACGTTCGCCACGGTGATCCCCCACGCCCCGGCCTCGAGCTGACGCCGGAACAGCTCCGGGGACATCGTCGTCTTCCCGTGTGGCGCGAGTCGGAAGCCGTGTGCGCGCGCGTACTCGGCCATGACGGTGAGGTTGTTCTCGAGCGCGGTGGACGAGCACACGAGAGCCGGAAGCTCGACGTCTCCGCCTCGGACCGACGCACCCACGTGGTCGGCGCTCACGGTCGCTCCTCCGAGGAACCCGCCCGCACGCGACGTGGTCGACGCGCCATCATGCGAGCCGGAACCGGCCGACGGGGAGCCCGGGGACGTCCACCGGGCACGCGAACACCGCGCCCGCGAGCGGCTCGCCGGCGAGCTGCGACGCGCTCATCCCCTCGCGTGCCGACGTCACGTAGAGAGTCGTCCCGGAGGCACCGCCGATCGCGCAGCTCGAGGGCTGCGAGGCAGCGACCCCCACGACCGCGATCAGCTCCCCGGCGGGAGAGTACCGGCGCACCTCGCCACCTCCCCACACCGCGACCCAGATCGCACCCTCTGCGTCCACGCACAGCCCGTCCGGAACCCCCTCCTCCGCGCCGTCGAGCGCGGCGACGAGGCGCGGATCGCCGATCCGCCCCGTCGCCTCGTCGAAGTCGAGGGCCTCGAGCGTCGCCGCTCCACTGTCCACGTAGTACATCTCGGTCCCGTCCGGGCTCCACCCGATGCCGTTCGAGATGGTCACCCCTTCCCGCACTCGCTCGAGCCCCTCACGCGAGGAGAACCGGTAGAGGCTTCCTGCGCCCGGCGTGTTGTCGTACGCCATGCTCCCGACCCACAGACGACCGGCGCGGTCACAGCACCCGTCGTTCAGCCGGACCCGCGGCGCGTTGTGGTGCTCGGGAGCCGCGAGCTCCCGACACGTCCCGTCGACGCCGAGGTGCACGACGGAGCGCGTCACCGTCACCACCCACCCGTCCGCGGGAGGCTCGACGGGGGACACCGAGGTGAGGTGGCCGTCCACGTGCACGCGCTCGAGCACCTCGAGATGGGTGCCGGCGGCAGTCGCTCGGAAGAGATCCCCCCGGAGGACGTCCACCCACAGGAGCTCGCGTCGGATCGCGTCCCAGCGGCAGCTCTCGCCGAGCTCGACCGGGTCGACGTCGCACGGCTCCGCGCTCTCGTGACGGACGGTCATCGTGCCCTCCCCAGCTCGACCTCGACCCACCAGGTGACGGCCTCGCCCGGCCCGACGTGGCGTGCCCGGCCGAGGCGCACCGCACGGTCGAGCGCGTCGTAGTAGCTCGTGCTCGGCTCGATCGCGACGACCTCGCCGGTCGTGTGACGCCCCCGGTCCAGCCACAGGCCGAGGTAGGGGCAGGTCTCCGTGTCGTTGCTCCAGGTGAGCGACTGCCCGTCGCCCGTCTCGAGCACCGCCCTCTCGAAGGGCTCGCCGGGCGGGAGGTACAGCATCGCGTCGCCCCCGGACGTGACGTCGCGTGGAACCTCGAGACCGCCCACGTACGGCACCTCGACGGCGACGTCGCCCGCCGTCACGTCGACGAGCGACCGCGGAGAGGGCTCGATGCGCAGCCGTGCACCGACGGCGTCGAACTGCGGGTGTGCCGCCCACAACGTCGGCAGCGTGCGGTCGGACCGGGAGACGAGCTCGTACTCGGCGCGCAGGACCGCGCCCCGCAGCGCGAGCCGTCGAGTGAGCGAGAAGTCCGGGAGCTCCGTCTCGACACGGAGCGTGCACGCCTCCGCCGACGCGTCGAGGACCTCCCACGGGACCGCCCACAGCGCGCCGTGGTCGCACAGCTCGACTCCGGGAAGCGCCTCGTCGGGGAACGGGCACGGGTCGACGGTCGGGAACATCTCGTCCCATCCGAAGTGGTCCGTGTCGACGAACCGGGTGCCCGCCGCAGGCGCGGGGCCGAGGCTGCCCGAACGCGGCTGTTGCAGCCACTCCTTCCCCGTGCGGCGGTCCACGAGGCTCGCGACGCGCGCGCCGAGGCCGGGGAGGACGACGACCCGGATCGAGGGGCTCTCGAGCACGAGCGCATCGACGCCGTGCCACCCCACCTGCGCAAGGGACATCCCGCGGCCGCTCACGACCGGTACCCGTCGGCGATGCGGTCGTGTCGGACGGACGGCACCTGGTAGGGGAGGAGCTGGCCGTGCGCCCGGTAGTCCGCCGCCGCTCGACCGAGGGCCTGCTCGTCCACCTCGACCCCGAGCCCGGGAGCCTCGGGCCGCCCCCACCGGGGGCCGCTCGCGATCGGCAGCGGCGCGACGAGGACGTCCCCGGTCATCTGCGCGGCGGTCTGCTGGTTCCCCTCGACGACGCCCGGAAGAGCGAGGAGAGCGTGCTGGCAGGCGCTCGCCGCTATCCCGAGCTCGCCGTGAGTGTGCTTGCACACGAGCGATCCCCGCCGTTCGACGAGGTGCCCGAGGCGACAGAACGTCGCCAGCGAGCCGACCCAGAACGGGCTGAACGTGTACACGTCCGCGACGTCCGCGAGGATCCGGTCGAGCGCCGCCTCCTCCCCCCACAGCCCTTCGTTCGCGGCCACGGCGACCCCGCTCGCGACGCGCACCCGGCGGAGCAGGTCGCCGGGATAGTGGCTGACGGGCTGCTCGACGAAGTCGAGGCGGGCCGGTCGCATGTCCTCGAGCGCCCGGAGCGCCTCCGCGTAGGTCCACGCGCCGTTCGCGTCCACCCGGAGCCTCGGGGAGGGGCCGAGCGCGTCCCGGGCCGCGAGCACGCGCTCGACGTCCTCCTCCCGCGACCTCCCGACCTTCATGTAGAAGCAGCCGTACCCGAGCCCCCGCCCCTTTTCGGCCGACGCCCGGAGCTCCGCGACCGACGCGCCCGACAAGTACCAGAAGTAGTCGACCTCGTCGCGCAGCGCCCCTCCGAGCAGCTCGTACGCGGGGCGCCCGGTGATCTTCCCGCACAGGTCCCACAGCGCCATGTCGATTCCGGCCCACGCGAAGTTCGCAGTCGGCTCGCGGAACTGCCACAGCGCGTAGCGCCACAGCTCTCGTCGTGCCCTCTCGCCGCCGAACGGGTCGCGCCCGACGACGAACGGGGACATCGCGGCGACCGCGTCGGCGACCGAGGCCATGTCGGAGCCGCTGCACGTCTCGCCCCACCCGACGACCCCGTCCTCGGTCTCGAGCCGCACGATCCCTGCCGTGACGCCGTCGCGCTCGACGACCGCGCTCACCTCACGATGCGTGTACGGGACGTTGACGGGAGTGACCGTGCAGGACGCGATCCGGGACGACACGAGCGGCTCCGATCAGTTGTTGTGGCTCGGCGCAGGACCCGACGGCAGCGCCGCCATGAGCCCTCCGTCGACCGACACGCTCGCGCCGGCGACGCGCGACGCGAGGGGGGAGGCGAGGAACGCGAGCGCGTGGGGCGACGTCGTCACGACGACCGTGCCGGACCTCGCCCCGCACATCGAACGGAGCGCGGACCTGCACACGAGGAAGACGCCGTCGAGGTTCACCCGCACGACGCGCCTCCACTCGGAAAGCCTCGTGCGCCGCACGTCCTCGGTCCACTCGAGCGCCGCGTCCGCGTGGACGACCTCCACGAGCGCGCGAGCCCCGCTCCGGCCTCCTCGTCGTGGTCCGCCATCACGACCGACGCTCCCGTTGTCGCGAGGACCGTGCTCACTGCCGCGCCGATCCCCGCTGCGGCCCCGACCCGACCCGACCCGACCCGCGAAGTGCGCACGCCAGAGCTCACCGCGGACGTCCGTCATCTGGGGCCTGCACCGGTGAGGACGGCCCGGATCCGGTCGACGACGATCTGCTCCTCGTGCTCGCCTGCGAGCGTGTCCGGCGTCGCGAAGACGACGCGCCCCGCGCCGCGGAGAACCGCGACCCGCGGATCACCGTCCCAGAGCTCCTTGACGAGCTCGTCCGGCGAGACGGCTGCGGTCGGTGCGAGCTCGAGCTCGAGGCGCGGCACGGGCTGACCGGCCTCGTTCGGGTACCCGCGCCGCGCCGTCACGCCCTCGATCCCCTCGAGCTGTCGTGTCCAGCTCGCCACCACGGACTCGAAGTGCGCCTCGCGGGCGGAGTGGTCGAAGGCGACGTACGTCTCGACCGCCGCGACGAGACCGCATATCTCCTCCTTCCCGACCTTCATCGCGCGTGCGAGACGCTGGAGCGGGGTCGCGTTCGCGGCGGCCGCCGCCACGAGCGCAGCAGACCCGACCATCAGGCCGCTCGCCTGCGGCCCGCGCAACGCCTTCCCCCCGCTGAACAGCGCGAGGTCCGCTCCCGCTCCGGTCGTGAAGCTCCAGAGGTTGGACGACGGAGGCAGCTGCGCGGCCGCGTCCACGACCACGGGCACGCCCCTCGCGTGGCAACGGTCCACGACGAGCTCGAGGGGAAGCGCCGCGGACTGCGGGAGATGGGCGCCGGCGACCCACAGCACGGCCGCCGTCGGCGCGTCGAGCGCCTGCTCGAGCTCCCACTCGAAGGTCTGCACGACGTTTCCTATCTCGACGATCTCGCCGCCCACGAGCTCGACCGCGCGGTCGTACGGGATCCGGTGGGCGCGGTGAACGACCACCCGCCGGGGATCGAGGCCGCGCGGCGCCGACGCGATGCGCGCCGGGTCCCCGCCTGTCGCCGCCGCGAGCACCGCGAGCGCGATCGCTGCCGCGCATCCCGTCGTCACGAGGGCGGACTCGTTCCGGGTGAGCTCCGCGACGCGCCGGCCCGCGGCCTCCTGCAGCTCGACGAGGTCCACGCTCGCGCGGCTCGCCGACACCATCGCCTCCACGGCCTGCGGCGCCATCGCCGTCCCGCCGAGAGAGGTGAGGGTCGCTGCGGCATTCACGACGGTGCGGACACCGAGGCGCTCGTACACCTCCACCGCCGTCAGCGCGCGTCCCCGGTGACCGCGAGGACCGTCACCTCGACGCCGACTCCTGCCGGGAGCTCGACCCCGACCGTCGTCCGGGTCGGGTACGGGGGGCGGAAGATGCTCTCGTAGCGCTCGTTCATCGCCGCGAAGTCGCCCAGGCGAGCGAGGTACACCTCGACCCGGACCACGTCGTCGAGCGACGCCCCGAGCGACCGGAGGGCCGCCTCGGAGTTGCGGAACGCCTGCACGAGCTGGTCGCCGACGTCCTCGGACACGAGCGAGCCCGACGCCGGGTCGGTGCCGATCTGTCCGGCCATGGACACGAACGCGCCGGCCCGGACCGCCTGGGAGTAGGCGGCTACGGGGCGTGGTGCGTCCGGCGTGCGTCCTTCGATCCGTGTCATCCACTTGTTCCTTCCACTCGTCGTCGCACACCGCGGGCAAGGGGACGGGCGCGCGACCGTCGAACTACTTGCCGATACCTGCAGTGAGACCTCTCACGAAGAACCGTTGCCCGAACACGTACAGCACGCCGAGCGGCACGACCGACAGGAACGCGGCCGCCATGAGGAGCGGCTCGTTCGTCACGTAGCGTCCCTGGTACAGCGCGAGGCCGGCCATGAGCGTACGCGAGCCGTTCGCCTGGAGGAACACGAGCGCTATGAGGAGCTCGTTCCACACGAAGATCGCGTTCACGATGACGAGCGTGAACGTGCTCGCTCCCGAGATCGGGAGGATCACGCGCACGAGGACACGGCTCGGGCTCGCCCCGTCCATGCGCGCCGCCTCGACGAGCTCGAAAGGGATCTCCCGGAAGAAGTTGACGAAGAAGAAGACCGAGAACGGGACGAGCAGCCCGCAGTAGAAGATGATCACGGCCGGCAGCTGGTTTATGAGGTGCAGCTGCACCATGAGCGTGTACATCGGGACGAGCAGGGCGACCGGCGGGATGGCCATGAGCGCGATGTTCGTGCGCACGAACAGCTCCCTCCCGCGGCCCCGGCTGAACACGATCGCGTACGCAGCCATCATCGCCACCACGGTCGCGACCCCGACGGACACGACCGTCGCGACGAGGCTGTTCCTCACCCAGGTGAGGAACGGCCACTGGCTGAACACGGACTGGAAGTTGACGAACGTCGGGTGGGAGGCGAGGCCCGTCGGGTTCAACGCGTACTGCTGCGGCGACTTGAGCGCCGTGTCGAGCATGAACCAGAGCGGGTAGAGCGAGAGCACGCACAGCACGACGAGCAGGAGCTGCCGGGAGCCGACCCGGATCGCCGCGGTCACGCCCGGTCCTTCGAGGCGCGCGTCCGGACCCATAGGAAGATCGCTATCAGGGCGCTCGCGATCGCGAGCAGCACGACTGCCGCCGCCGACGCGACCCCGATCGCACCGTTCTCGAAGCCGTTCTGGTAGATGTAGAACTCCATCACGCTCGAGGAGTAGGCGGGCCCCGCACCTGTCAGCACGTACACGTAGGTGAACACCGACGAGAGCGCCGCGATGGCCTCGAGGATCACGAAGAACTCGATGATCCGCTTGATGTACGGGACCATCACGCTCACCTGGATACGCCACCACCCGGCGCCGTCCAGCCGGGCCGCCTCGATGATCTCTGCCGGGACGTTGAGGAGCGCGGCCGAGAAGACGACTACCCCGAACCCGAGCTGCTGCCACACGATGACTCCGCCGATGCTGAACAGCACCCAGCTCGGCGACCCGAGCCAGTCGTGGATGAGAAAGCTCATCCCGGCGTCTCTCAGCAACGAGTCGAGGACTCCGCCCCCTTGGAGCAGGTAGGAGAACGCGAGCCCCATCGCGGTCGCCGGGAGGATGTAGGGGAGGAAGATGATCGCCCTGTAGGCCCGCCACCCGCGCAGCCCGGTGTTGATGACGAGGGCGACCCCGAGCGCGAGCAGCGTGATCACCGGGACGGTGATCAGCAGCTTCAGGTTGTCGAGGAGAGAGTGGGTGAACTGGGGATCCTGGAAGATCGCCGTGTAGTTCGCCCCACCGACGTAGGTGAGGGCCCCGAGGCTGCCCGCGTAGAAGCTGTAGCGCACCACCTCCACGAACGAGTACCCGAACGTGACCCCGAGGGCGATCACCGCCGGGGCCACGTACGCGACGGGCCAGCGGGCGCGACGCCGACGAGCGGGTCTCGGGGTGGGGATCGACTCGGCGTGGACGTGCGCCATGGTCGTACCGACGCTCATCGATGCCCTCCCCCTCCCCTCGTCCCCGGCTCCCGGCCGGTCGTCGCGCCCGCCGTGCCCACGGCCTAGCTACTCGCGGCCCACGTCTTGAACTGCTGGAACTGCGTCGGCTGCTCCGTGCGCCACAAGTTCAGCTGGGTCGTCCACAGCGCAACCGCCTTCGCGGGGCTCCCGGAGTTCGACAGGATCATCTGGCCTGCCGGGATGTCCGCGTCGGAGTCGACCTGGGGCGGGAGGTAGTTCTCGAGCCAGATCGACTTGCCGGTCGTGTCGAGCTTGTACAGCTGGCGAGCGAGCGGGTCCGTGATGCTGGACACCGGGAACCGGTTGTCCGCCGGGAACGCGTCGGTCTCCTTGTTGAGGGCTGCCATGTTCGACGGTGTGTGGAGCCACGCGAGGAAGTTCGCGTCGAGCTGCTTGTTGGGGGCCCACGACGTGATGAACTCGTCCGAGGACTGGGTCACGTCGTAGGTGCTCGCGAGCGACCCGGTCCCCCAGATCGGCGGGCGTCCCACCCCGATGTTCGCCTCGCCCACGGCCTTTGCCCAGGAGAGCACGTTGCCGTCGGTCGTGAAGGACATCGCGGCCTTCTTCTCCGGGAACAGCTGCCAGCCCTGGTTCAGGCTCAACGACGACACGTTGCTGTTGACGTAGCCGTCCTTGACGAGCGCCTGCATCATCGTATAGAGGCTCTTGAGCTTGCTCTCGAAGATGCTCTGGGCGTTGCCCTGGTTCGCGATGCCCTTGGTCACCTGAGAGAGCGAGTTCAGCTCCTGCTTCATGTAGATCGCGAACATCCAGGCTCCGAAGTACCCGTCCTGGTTGCCCATGCCGAGCGGGGTGATCCCGTGCGCCTTCAGGGCCTTCGCGTCGGAGAGGAACTGCGACCACGTCGCCGGGCCCTTGTTCGGGTTGAGCCCCGCCTTCTTGAACAGCGCCTTGTTCCACACGAGCGGGACGCCGATCAGGTAGAGCGGCATGGCCATGACCTGGCCCTTGTACGTGTTCTCGTTGGTGTTGATCCAGTGGCTCATCTCGCTCTTCGGCACGAGCCCGTTGAGCGGCGCGACGTCGCCGGAGAACGCCGGCACGAGCGTGTCGAGCGTCGCCCACTGCGTGTCGATCGTCGGACCGGTCTTGCTCTGGGCCGCGAGCTTGAAGCTCGAGATGATCGTCGTGTTCGACTGCGGGACGAGGTCGACGGACACCTTCGGGTGCAGCTTCTCGTAGATCGCGATCCGCTGCTGCATCCACTTCGTGATGCCCGGGATGTCGCTCTCGCCCCAGAACCAGTAGGTGATCTTCCCCGAGTAGCCCGCTGCGGCGCGGGCGGTCGTCGAGGCGCCCGCAGCTCCCGCGACGAACGGGGTGATGCTCGCGGTGCCCGCGACGAGGGCGCCCGCGAGGAGCCCCGTCGCGACGCGTCCGCGCAGACTGTGCCTTCTGCTCCTCGCCGTGCGGCGTGGAGCGGATCGTGCCTCGTACTGCATGTGCTCCCCCTTCTGTCAGGTAGTGGTTGGGAAGTCCGTCCACCTCCCCGCCGCGGGCGCGGCCGGGAGGTGACGCTGGAGCGCGCCTAGCGCGGCTCGAGCATCCGTAGCCATGCGCTCGCGCGCATGGACGCCTCGATGGCGTGCACCGCCTCGGCGAGCACGGGCTGGAGGAGCTCGAGCTCCTCCTCGCCCATCCTCTGCACCGGGACCGTGAGGCTCAGCCCGAAGAGCTGGCCCGCGGCACGGAACGCCATCCCGATGCACCGCACCCCGAGCGTCGACTCCTCGCGCTCGCTCGCGAATCCCCGTTCGCGAGCCGTCTGGAGGTGCTCGAGCAGGTCGGAGCGCGTCCTCACGGAGTTCGGCGTGAGGGCGGGGAGGTCGTCGGGGTAGAGCGACTCGATCGTCTCGTCGTCCTCGAGCGCGAGCATCGCCTTTCCGAGCGCGGTCCCGTACGCGCGCTTCCTGTCTCCGATCCGCGACGCCGAGCGCAGGTCGAAGGTCGCGTCCCTCCTGTTCAGGTACAGCACGTCCCCCTCGACGAGAGTCCCGAAATGGCTGCTCTCGCCGGTCCGGGCGAGCAGCTCGTCGAGCGCGTCGTCCGCGTTCGCACGTGCCGACCGCACGACCGGGACCGAGGTCCCCACCTCGAACGCCGTGAGCCCGACGACGAGGCCCTCGACGGTCGCCTGGAGGAACCCGGCCGACGTGAGGCTCTGCACGAGCCCGTGGAGGGTCCCCTTCGCGATCCGCGTCTCACGCTGGAGCTGCACGAACCGGATGGGCCGGCCGGCACGCGCGACGAGTGTCAGGACCTGAAGAGCGCGATCGACGCTCCGGCTCCCACCCGCGACGGGGGCGCCCGCCGCCGCGTCCTCGGTGGCCGGCTCGTCCGTGCCGTCCGCCGGACCGCCTAGTTCGGATATCCGAACCCCGTTCACGATCACACCGTAGTCTGGCCGTCCCGGCCCGGCGCGTCAAGGGTCGACGTCCGCGCCTCGCGGCGCGTCGGCGACGACGTGCCCGGTGCCGCCCGGGGACTCCTCACCCCGTCGTCGCGGCCCCGCCGCGCAGCGTTCTCGCCGACATCGTGAAGAAGTCGCGGGACCACCACGGGTAGAAGTAGCGCGCCGGGCTCCCGAACATGCTCGCGACGAGGTCGGTCCCGTCGGACGGGCTCGCGATCCCCGTCGGGCTCGCGGGGCGGTACGTCGCGAGGTTCACGGCGTCGGTGTTGATGTCGAGCTCCATGGCCCGCACGGACCCGGCGCGCACGAGGAGCTTTGCGAGCTCGGTGATGTCGAGGTCCGCTCCCGCGACGTACACGACCGCTCCGTCCGCCGTCACACCGAGGCCGGAGCGCCAGACGTGGACCTGGTTGCCGAGCGTGTACCCCCACACGACCGTGTCGTTCGGGTTGAGCCCCGGCACGGGACGTCCGTGGTCGACGAGGAGGTTCAGGTTCTGCCGAACTGCCGCGACGGCGCGGGTCATGCGCACGTCCCGGCCCCACATCCCGACGGTGATGAGCCCGCTCTTGTAGATCACCGCGGACGCCGCTCCGAGCCGGAGAGGCGCCACGACCCGCCCGTCGGTGTAGTAGCCGCCGTTCGTGTTGCCCATGAGGAACCCCGCGTTGAACGCTGCGACGAGCGTGCGCGCCGCGCTCGCGTCGATCGGGGCGTGGTTCGCGTACGGTCCTCCTCCCGGGATCGTGCTCCCCGAGTACAGCGCCGCCCGGAGCAGCCTCGTGTCCATCCAGGCGATCCCCACCTCGGCCCCGGGGAACGCAGTCCCCGATGCGAGGTGCGTCTCGTACACGGCGCTCACCCCGTCCACGGTCCTCCCGTACGGCCGCCACGTGCCCGCCCCGGGCATCGCCGTCCCGCGCGGCGGGGCGAAGGGGGCGGGGGGCCGAAGCGGCGTGGGCACCGCGCGCGGCCGGCGCGTGCGTGCGGCGCCGGAGCGCGAGGCACCCGCTCGCCGGGTCCGCGTCGTGCCCGCTCCTCGGCGCGCGGCCGTCGACCGGGTCGCGCTCGTCGCCGCGTGCGCGCGGGTCGACGGCGGCCGCGACGAGGACGCCAGCGCGAGCGACGTCCCGACGGCTGCGAGCGCGAGGAGCGCTACGAGCGCCGCGACCCGTCTCGTGCCGACCCGGGCCGCTCCCACGGACGACACGGTCGCACGAGAGCCTGACGCGCCGATGAACGCCGCACGACCACGCCCCGGCAGGTCGGCGCGCCGACCGTCGTGCCCTCGCCCGCGCCCGTGCGCTCAGTGGTACGCGTCGAGCCCCAGGCGCACCGCGAGCCCGAGACCGGCGCACGCGATGAGCACCCGCAGGGGTGTCGCGGGAGCGCGGCGCACGATCACCGGACCGAGCCTCCCGCCGACGAGGAACCCCGCGGCGAGCGGGAGCACGTCGAGCCAGTGGACGGGCCCGAACGCTGCGAACGCGAGGGCGGCGACTCCGTTCGCGATCCCGAGGAGCGCGTTCTTCATCGCGTTGCTCCGCGCGAGCACCTCCCCGGTGCTGTAGAGGAGGAAGCCGAGAAGGAGGACGCCCGCGGCCGCACCGAAGTACCCGGCGTACACGCTCACGAGGAACACCCCAACCGGTAGCGCCCGCCCGGGCTCGTGAGTCGTGACCGGCGCCCCCGGCACGGCGCGGCGGCGGACGAGGACCCCGACGGACGCGAGACCGATGAGCCAGGGCACGACGTACGCGAACGACCCCGACGGCGTCGCGAGGAGCAGCACCCCGCCGCCGGTCCCGCCCACGAGCGCGACGATCCCGAGTCGCTTCACGCGAGCGGTCTGGCCACGCAGCTCGGGTCGCGACCCGAGCACCGATCCGGCGCTCGACGCGATCAGCGCAACCGTGTTCGACACGTTGGCCGCGACGGGCGGCAGTCCGACCGCGAGAAGGGCCGGGTAGCTCACGAGCGAGGCGAGCCCCGCGACGCTCCCCGCGACGCCTCCCCCGAAGCCCGCGGCGACGAGCCAGAGCGGGTCGAGCCCGCTCACCGCCTCTGCGCTCCCTGCATCGTCCCGGCTGCCTCCGACGGACCCGGACGCAGCCCGGGGCTCACCCTCAGGCTAGGAGGTGCCCGGCTGTCGCCGGGTCGCCTGCTCAACAGCATAGTATTCCCATCAGTTTGCTATGGTCGTGCGCGATGGGGATCGACGGGACGGTCGTGCTCGCAGGAGCGCTCACGGGCCTCATGGTCGGGCTCACGGGCACGGGAGGAGGAGCCCTCGCGACGCCCCTTCTCGTCCTCCTGATCGGCGTGAGCCCGGGCGCCGCGGTATCGAGCGACGTCGTGGCGTCCCTGTTCACGAAGCCGGTCGGAGGGCTCGTCCACGTCCGACGCCGGACCGTCCACTGGCCGATCGTGCGCTGGCTGTCCGTCGGATCCGTGCCGTCGGCGCTCGTCGGGGCCGTCGCCGCGCACGAGCTCGGGACGGGTCCCACGGCCGCGCACGGGGTCGAGGTCGTCCTCGGCGGCACGCTCGCGCTCTCGGTGGCCGGCGTCGTCGCCCGCTCGCTCGTCGGACGACGTCGTCCACGTGGCTCCGGGGGCGTGTCGTCGCAGCTCGCCGTCCGTCGTGCGCCGACTCTCGCCATCGGAGCGCTCGGAGGTCTCGCCGTCGGCGCGACCTCGGTCGGGTCGGGCTCGCTCGTCGTCGCCGCCCTCATGCTCCTCTACCCGGGCCTCGCGGGGCGCGAGCTCGTCGGGACCGACCTCGTCCAGTCGGTCCCGCTCGTCGCATCGGCCGCTCTCGGCCAGGCGCTGTTCGGAGACGTGCGCCTCGGGGTCACGCTCTCGCTCCTCCTGGGCTCGCTCCCCGCGACCTACCTGGGCTCTCGGGTGTCCTCCTCCCGGACCACCGGCGCGTACCTGCGTCCCGTGCTCGCGGCGGCTCTCGCGCTCTCGTCGATGAAGCTCCTCGGCGCCGGGAGCCGAGTCGTCGCGTCCGCCCTCGCTCTCCTCGCGTGCGGCGCGCTCGCGGAGACCGTCCGCCGCGGCGTCGCGCGAGCGAGGGGACGCGCATGCGGACCGCCTCTCGCGACGCGCGGCACGCAGGACGCGTGGCACCTCTGACAGAGGATCGGCGCTGCGTGGCCCGGCTTCTCGGGCCCGGCACGGAGCCGTGGTCCGACGGCGACGCAGGGGCGCCCGGGCGCGCGAGTCTGCGATGATGGTCGAAGAGCATTTGACGCACGGGGGCGACAGTGGGCAGGTCCACGGGAGCGGTCGCGATCTGGCATGAGGTGCCGCGAGCGTCACGGCGCGCGCCGTGACGGCGCGACCTCCGGCGCAGCGGCGCCCCGCGGCTGCTCCCGAGGCCGCTCCGGGTCCGAGGTCACCGGCCCCCGCGACGCCCAAGCCCGGGAGCTGGAGCGAGCGCGGGCTCCTCCGTGCGGTCATCGCAGCCTCGCCGCTCGCGATCTACGTGGTCGACCACGAGGGCGTCGTCCAGCTCTGGAACCCTGCTGCCGAGCAGCTGTTCGGCTGGAGCGAGTCCGAGGCGCTCGGATCCCGGCTCCCGTTCGTGGCACGGGAGGACTCCGACCAGTTCGACGCGCTCCGGACGCGGGTCGTCGAGGGCGCCCCGTTCTCCCGGGTCGAGGTGACACGCCGGCGCCGCGACGGCTCCCCCGTCGAGCTCACGATCTCCGCCGCGCCGGTTCGCGACGCCCGTGGCTCCGTGCGCGCCGTTCTCGGGATGGCAGAGGACATCACCGAGCGGCGCGCCATAGAGGCCGAGGCCGCGCGGCGCGCGCAGGTCGACGGGCTCACGGGCGTCGCGAGTCGCGGGCACTTCCTCGAGCTTCTCGCACGCGAGGTCTCCGAGCACGGGAGCACGACGGCGCTCGTGCTCGTCGATCTCGACGACTTCAAGGCGGTGAACGACACGTTCGGGCACCACGTGGGCGACGAGCTCCTCGCCCGGTTCGCCGAGCGGCTCGTCACCTCGGCAGGCGAGCGCGGCGTCGTCGGGAGGCTCGGAGGCGACGAGTTCGTGGTCGCCCTCCGAGACGTCGGCCCCGCGCGACTCTCGGCTGCGGCCGAGACGCTCGCAGACTCGGTCGGACAGCCCATCGACAGCTCGGTCGGGCGGTTCTCCCTGCGCGCGACCGCAGGTGCCGCTCACGCCTCCGACGACGGGATCGAGGAGCTCCTGCGACGCGCCGGCCTCGCGCTCCTGGAGGCGAAGCGCACCAACCCGGGGTCGTTCCGGACCTTCGACTCCGACATGGAGAGGCTCGCGGCCGAGTCGAAGATCCTCGAGTCCCAGCTCCCCGGCGCGATCGAGCGGGGCGAGATCGTCCTCTTCTACGAGCCGATCGTCGAGCTCGCGACCGGGACACTGTTCGGGGTCGAGGCGGTCGCCCGCTGGGACCACCCGGATCTCGGGCTGCTCGAGCCCGCGCGCTTCTTCCCACTCGCCCAGTCCACGGCACGCGCCGTCGAGCTCGGCTCCTACGTGGTCCGCGAGGCGTGCGCGCAGCTCCAGCGCTGGGAGCGGGCGCACCCCGAGGGCCGGTCGCTCATCTGCTCGGTGAACCTCCCCGCGTACGAGATCCGCCACCCCGACCTCGCGTCCGAGGTCGCAGGAGTCCTCCAGGACACAGGCATCGCCCCGTCCCGCCTCCAGATCGAGTTCACGGAGGACTCGGACGCGACCGACGAGGACGCCGCCGCGCTCACGAGGCTCGGGAGCCTCGGGGTGCGCCTCGCGATCGACTCGTTCGGGACCGGCTACTCCTCGCTCACCGCGCTCCGCCGCTTCCCCTTCTCGGCGCTGAAGATCGACCGGTCGTTCGTCGCGGGGCTCGCGAGCGGGTTCGAGGACCGGGCGATCGTCGTCGCCACGCTCACGATGAGCACGTCGCTCGGGCTCACGGTGATCGCCGAGGGAGTCGAGACCGACGAGCAGCTCGCGACCCTTCGCGAGCTCGGCTGCGCGCACGCACAGGGCGCGCTCCTCGGCCGCCCCTCGCGGCCGGGGGTCATCGCTGAACGGCTCGCCACCTCGTAGCGAACAGCCCCTCGGCACCGGGGAGCACCGGTCCGGCGAGCAGCTCGGGGAGCTCCCCGACGGACCGAAGGACGTGAGTCGCCCCCGCCGCTGCGAGCCGACCCGCGTCGTCCGCTCCCGTGAGCACGCCGGCCCGCACGGACGCACCGGCGCGGCGGCCGCACTCGAGGTCCGCAGCCGTGTCGCCGACGACGGCGACGGCCGCGACGTCGCCGACCCCGAGACGCAGCACCGCCGCGAGGACCAAGTCCGGGTACGGGCGACCGCGCCCGGCCTCCTCCGGGCAGAGCGCGAGATCGACGAGGTCGCGCCACGCGAGCTCGTCGAGGATCTCGTCACGCGTCGTGACCGAGAACCCGGTCGTAAGCGCGACCTTGCACCCCGTGGACCGGAGGGCCGCGATCGCCTCCGACGCTCCGGGAAGCGGGGCGACGCGCCCGGATGCGACCGCCCGGCGGTAGGCGCGCTCGAACGACTCGTTCGCGCCCCGCGCGCGCCCCTCGTCGCCGAAGAGCGACCGGAACACCTCGATCTTCGACGTCCCCATCGTGTCCCGCACGAAGCGGAGCATCTCGTCGCGCTCCGGGCCGTCCCCGACCCCCGCGGCGTCGATCGCCTCGACGAACGCCTCCTCGACTGCCCCGCCGTCGCCGACGGTCGTCCCCGCCATGTCGAGGCACACGAGCTCGACGGGCAGCGTCTCGCGGTCACTCATGCGAACGTCTCCTCTGCTATCGCCGGCGCGATGGTCATGCCGCGTCCCCCGGCTCCGGTCACGATCACGACGCCCGGGGCGATCTCGTCCCGGTGGTAGAGACCCCCGTCGGTGACCTCCGCGTAGACGCCCGCCCACCGGCGCTCCACGAGTGGGAGCGGGCTCCCGAGGAGGCGCGCGGCGGTCCCCACGAGCTCCTCCATCGGCTCCTCCGCGAGGTCGAACGGGAACGGCTCGCCGTAGGAGTGGGTGTCCCCGACCGTGAGATGCCCGCTCGCCCTCTGCACGCACAGCAGCTGCGACCGCCACCTCGCTGCGACCGCCCCCTGGGGCGGGAGCGCGTCGCGTGCGGCCCCCGCGTACGCGGGGTAGTACCGGAGCGAGTCCCCGTCCGCGAGCGCCGGTGCGAGAGCGCCCCGGAACGGCGCCGTCTCGAGCATCTGGATCCTGACCCGTCGGACCGGGGCGGAGCCGAGGTGCTCGGACGCGAAGCCCCCCGGATGCGCGCCCGGGCAGCAGACGACGAGGTCGCCCTCGTGGCGCTCCCCGAGGTGGTCGAGCACGGCGTGCGCCTCGACAGCGACGACGTGACGCTCGCCGAGGTACCTGTAGGAGCCCGACGGCGCGAGCGCGGCCCGGAGCGCC
>JAJZBW010000248.1 GCA_021798745.1 Actinomycetes bacterium | reverse complement strand
CGCCCGGCACGAGCTCCACCTCGCGTTCCAGCCGATCGTGTCGGCCACGACGGGCTCGATCGTGAGCGTCGAGGCGCTCGTCAGGTGGCTCCACCCGACACTCGGGGTCATCATGCCGACTCGGTTTATCCCGCTCGCCGAGGAGAGCGAGCTCATCGTCGAGATCGGGAGCTTCGTGCTCGACGAGGCGCTCCGCCAGGTGGCCTCGGCGCGCTCGATAGCGGGCCTCGAGGACCTCAACGTGGCCGTGAACCTCTCCGCGGTCCAGCTCCGGGACGAGCTCCTCGCCGAGCACGTGGGGGGCGCGCTCGAGCGGCACGGGCTCCCGGGATCCGCCCTGTGCCTCGAGCTCACCGAGACCGTCGTGATGGGAGACCCGGACACCGCGATGGCGGCGTTCGACGCGCTTCGCCACCTCGACGTGCGCCTCGCGATCGACGACTTCGGGACCGAGTACTCGTCGCTCGCCTACCTCCAGAGGCTCCCGGTGGACAAGCTCAAGATCGACCGGAGCTTCGTCGAGGGGCTGCGGGACCCCGACGGCGCCGCCGACACGCTCGTGGCGGCGATCGTCGCGATCGCTCGGGCCCTCGGCATGGAGACCGTCGCGGAGGGCGTCGAGACGGTCGAGCAGGCGAAGCAGCTCGTCGCCCTCGGGTGCGACTCCCTGCAGGGCTACCTCTACTCGCGCCCGGTCCGAGCCGACCAGCTCGTGGACGTCGTCCGCCTCCTCGCCCGAACCCCGTCCGGGGGGCTCGTCGGCGCGACACGTGCGGCTGCGCCCGACGCAGGCTCCGGGATCGTCGCCTGAGAGCGCGCGTGCACGTGCGCGCCGCGCCGCGGCCGTCACGCGACGTGGTGGCTCGCGCGTCGCTCCCTCGCCCGGCGGTTCGTCGCCGAGGGCGCGGCGACGAGCTGCCCGACCCGGTCGAGGTCGAGCGGACGCATCGCAGCCTCGATGCCCCGAGCGTCGAAGATCACGTCGTGGATCGAGGGGTCCAGGAGCGCGACGCGTCGCTCCCACTCGGAGATGTGCAGGTGGACGGGGTAGCTCGCACGCGACCCGAGGTAGGAGCGCGCCGGGGCGAACGCGACGAACGGTGCGTGGAACGCGAAGCGCTGCATCCGGTGGACGACGGAGTCGAGGATCGCGACCATCCAGTCGAAGCCGACTCGTCGGGCGGCTCGGATCCCGGACTGGTAGAGACCGAGGCTCACGAGCCCCGCCGCGGCGGCGCCCCGGTACTCGGGCATGACCGCGAGCGTCGCGACGTCCCAGGTCGTGTCCTTCGGCGGCGCGACGCCGGCGCGCCGGAGGAGCGCGTCGGCGGGCTCGCCCCACCCGAGCTCGAGGTCGTTGAACGTCTTCAGGCCCGGCCCGTCGTCCGACGGGAGGATGATCCGCACGGCCCCTGCGGGGCGCCTCTTCCGGTGGTCGACGACGCAGAGGAACACGCTCGTCGCCTCGTAGGGCCCGTACTCGCTCGCGAGGAGCTCGGGGGTGTTCCCGAACGCCTCGAGGAACACGGCCCGCTCGACGTGCCGGCCGATCTCCGATCCCGCCTCGTACGGACCGAACATGTACGCGCCCATGGGCTCGGGCACCCGCGTGTCGACGACCGCGCCGACGAACTCCTCGACGGCGCCCTCCGGGTCCGCCCGGGCGCGACGCCCCGGGCCGGTCTCGACGCCCGTGTCAGTACTCCCTCGCGACGACGCGCGTCGCGCCGAAGTACGACTGGGTGAACTCGAGCACGTCCGACGTCGAGAACGGGGCGCACGTGTAGATGTCGACGCTGAAGAAGAGCCTCGGCACCTCCCAGGCGTAGAGGTGCGCGCCCGAGGTCTCCCAGTGGATCCACCCGGCCCACCCGTATCGCTCGGAACGGTGGGTCACGGGCTCAATGAGGGTCCGCATCCCGCACACCGTCGACAGCCGCGTCAGGTAGTCCCGGATCGTCGCGTCGTCGATCGGCCGCGTGCACAGTCCCTCGACGACGAGGCGTTGACGATAAATCTCGGGCGCGAGATCAGGGATATCGTCGTGAACGAGTTCCGGCCGCATGGACGCCACGCTCCGAGGCTACCCAACGGAGGAGCCCAGGCACAACGGGGTATCCTGGGTGCCGAGTGGGGTGTCACGAGCGCCGACGAGCAGGACTATTTCCCGTGATTCCACCGTCCCGTGTCACGCCGTGTGGGGACCTTCGCGCCGACGTGGTCGCGGCGAGAGGAGAAAACCCGACGTCGAGCAACCGCTAGGTGCAGGATCGTCCTGTGCATACATCTACGTGCGATCCATGTAATTACGAGGTTGTCGCTCCGAAGCACCACGGGGGGCGCCCGCGGCGCCACGAGCCGTGGCGCTCGCCGCGTGGGCGCTCCTCCCGGCGGGCGGGCACGGCTCAGGCGGGCGAGCCCAGGAGGTGCTCGACCTCGTCCTCTCTCGGCGGGTCGGCGCCCGCACGCGTGCACGTCAGCGCGGCGACCGCGCCCGCGTAGTCGAGGGACGCCGCAAGCGCGTCGCTGCCGAGGCTCCCCGCGCGGAGCTCGCCGACGAGCCCCTCGCGGGTGAGGAAGCGGAGCAGCCCCGCCGCGAACGAGTCGCCGGCCCCGACCGTGTCCACGACCTCGACTCGGCGGGCGGCCCGTGCGACGCGGGCGCCGCGCACGAACGCCTCCGAGCCGGCGGATCCCGCGGTGACGACGACCGCAGACGTCCCGAGGTCGAGCCACCGGTCGACGACGTCCTGCACGCCGACGCCCGGGTAGAGCCAGGCGACGTCCTCGTCGCTCGCCTTCACGAGGTCCGCCGTCCCGACGGAGGACTCGACGGAGCGGAGCGCGTCCTCCCGCGTCCCGACGAGCGCGGGACGGACGTTCGGGTCGAACGAGACCGCCCGGCCCCGGCGCTCGTGGCGGAGCCACTCGAGGATCGCGTCGCGCCCCGGCGCGCGCATCGACGCGATGGAGCCCGTGTGCAGGACGGTGACGTCCGGAGGGAGGTCCGTGGGGAGCTCGCCCGGGCGCCATCCCCAGTCGGCGGCCCCCTCGACGTAGAAGCTGTACGAGGCGGCTCCCGAGGGGTCGAGGTCGACGAACGCGAGGCTCGCGGGGTCGGGCACCTCCACGCAGTGCCGGAGGTCCACGCCGCTCGACTCGAGGTGGGACCGGAGGAGCCCGCCCAGCGCGCTCGCGGACAGGCGCGCGCACATGCCGACCGGCGCTCCGAGCCGTGCGAGGGCGACCGCGGTGTTCGCGGGGCTCCCGCCCGGGTGGGCGACGAAGCACGCGGCACCGGCCTCCGGCTCGCGGCCCGGCCGCCGCTGGAGGTCGAGGACCGCCTCCCCGCAGACGAGGATCACCGTCGGGGCGGGTCGCGACGCACGGAGCGAAGTGTACGCCGGGGCCGGCCGGGGCCCGCCCCGGCGCTGCGCCGCTACGCTCCTGCTCGGTGCTCGTTCCGGGCAGTCGGCGGTCGGGACGCGGAGGTCGCGCTGAGGTACGAGCGGAGC
>JAJZBW010000247.1 GCA_021798745.1 Actinomycetes bacterium | reverse complement strand
ATTCGGCATCGATCTGAATGGACGTCAGCCTGCTGGTGCCGGAGGTAGGAGACACTCGCATCCTCACTGAGCGCGGCGTGAGGCGCCGAGGAAAGGTCAGAGGTCCGCTTCGAGGACGTTTCTGTCTCTGGCACGCGTTCAGCGTTGTCCCTTGTCATGAGCGTGAGCGGGGTCGGCGGAGTCGCACGACGCGCTCGGACCCGATCGGCTCGGCTTCACCACCTCGGTCCGACGATTCGTCGACGCGTGGAGATCGGTGCCCACGTTGTCGGTCGCCACGAGCCTCGAGCGACTCGCCGAAGTGACGACGGCGCTCAGGCGACGCGGTGGAGCACGCGGAGTGGTCTCGCTCGTCCGGCCCGACGACCCGCTCTCCTGGCTCGCCCGTGAGATCTGCGACGTCGAGCTGACGCCGGACGAGGTCGGTGACTGGCTCGACGCCCGCCGGAGGAGCTGGCGAGGACTCACAGCCGATCAGCTGGAGCCTGGTGTCGTCTACATCAAGACCGCCTGGGGCGCGAAGGGCGACACCGTCGACCAGGCGTATGCGTTCCGAGGCGAGGAGCTTCCCGGACCCCCGAGGGCCGACCGCTTCAGCGTCGGCGAGGAGGATCCGCTCACCGCCGGCGCGATCGCGTACATCCCTGTCACGCGACCACGGTTCTCCTTCGTCAACGTCTGTCTCGCGATACCCCGCTATCACGACCCGAGGCTGCCGGCCTGGTCCTATGTCGGAGACGTGGCCGCAGAGATCACCCGGCTCGGGTGGGGGTAAGCCAAGCGCGAACGGTGGTAACGACCCGTTACTTTTCGGGGCTGTCGGCGACAGCGTTTTAGCAGCTCAGAACGCTATTGCTAGGTTCTGGTTAGCTTCGGGGTGGCACAGAGCGCGTTGGTCCAGTCCACGCGGGGCTATCCCGACGGCGACCCCTACGTCCTCGTAGCCAGCTCGGCTCCCGGTCCCGCCGGGGTGACGGTGCCGGTCACGGTGGTCACGAGGACTGGCACAGCCCGCGTCGCCGGAGCTAGCTTCCGCTACGTCGCGAGCGGTCCAGGGCCGCCACAGGCGGAGCGGGTCCGCCTCGTGGGCTCCCGAGCTACGGTGCGGTGGAAGCCGCCGGCGAGCGACGGCGGCTCGCCGATCTCGTCGTACACCGTCGTCGCGCTCACCGCCGGCGAGGCTCCGGCGGGAGCGACCGTGCCCGCCTCGGCCCGGTCCCTCGTCATCGGGCGCATCGCCTCGAACCATCTCTACACGTCCAGGATCGTGGCGTCGAACCTCGCGCACGGTCGTGGCCAGTGGACCTCGGTCGGACCTCTCGGGGCGACCCTCGGGGCAGCGGGCTACCGTCTCGCGGCAGCGTCGGGCAGCGTCGCCGGCTTCGGCACCCTCCCCGGCGTCGGCGGCGTCGGCGGCTCGCTCACGTCGAGCTCGGTCACGGCCATCGCCGGGACGCCGCGTGGGCTCGGCTACTGGGAAGTGACGAGCACCGGGAGCGTCTACGCCTTCGGCCACGCTCGCTACTACGGCCGACCGGGTGGCGCGCAGGCCCTGCGGGGATCGGTCGTGGGGATCACCTCCACCCCGGACGGTCGGGGCTACTACGTCGTGACGTCCGCCGGGGCCGTCTACGGTCGAGGCGACGCGAAGGTGGAAGGCTCTGCAGTGGGACGCGCGGGCGGTGCGGCAGTCGCCATCTCCGTAACACCCGGATCGAGCCCGGGAGCCCCGGGCTACTGGGTCCTGACGTCGTCGCGGTCGGTCTACCGCTTCGGGAGCGCGCACGGCTACGGCTCGGCCTCGCTCGGCGCTCCCGCCGTGGCGATGGCTCCGACGCCCGACGGACGGGGCTACTGGGTCGTGGCCTCCTCTGGAGAGGTGCGGGCCTTCGGCGACGCCCACGCGGAAGGGCGACCCGGGCCGCGACCCGGCGGCTTCGTCGGGATCGCGACCGGCTGACACCCGCCACGCCGCCCGCCCGGCGCGGCAGCCGGTCCGGTCCCGCTGCTGGCGGCGCTCGGCCGCTGCCGCCGGCGCAGTCTTTGGTCTCCTGTGTTCACGCGCTGCGAGAGAAGCTTCGCATCTCGTTCACCGAGCAGTCGCGTCCGGCACGCGTGCCGTCCATGTCCCTCTCCTAGCTTCAGCTTCCGACAGCCCGGGACGCCGATCGAGTCCCGGGGTCCGGATCCCGCGTGGGCGGGGACGTCTAGGAAGGACAATCTGCATGGGGAAGATCACTTCGCTCGGCTGGACACTCGGGATCGCAGGATCCTCGCTGGCCATCGCGGCCGGGGTCACGCCTGTCTCGAGCGCGTCCGTGCGTCCCGGCACCGCCAAGTCCTCGTCGTGCAACTGGGCCACCGTGACGTCGGTCGCGTCGTGCGGCGGCATGAGCGCCCTCGTCAAGGCCGCGCAGGCCGAGGGGCAGCTCAACGTGATCGCCCTGCCGGCCAACTGGGCGAACTACGGGACCTTGATGTCGGAGTTCCAGGCCAAGTACCACATCAAGATCAACGACGCGGACCCCGAGGGGTCGAGCCAGGACGAGATCAACGCCATCATCCACGAGAAGGGGACCTCGAAGGAGCCCGACGTCCTCGACATGGGACCGTCCTTCGCTCTCGAAGGAGCGTCCCAGGGTCTCCTCGCCCCGTACAAGGTCACCGAGTGGAGCGAGATACCGGGAAACGAGAAGGCCGCCAACGGCGACTGGTACTACGACTACGGCGGCTACATCTCGATCGGCTACAACGCCGGCGCGGTCAAGCCCGCCCCGACGTCGTTCAAGAGCCTGGCGAACCCCGCCTACAAGGGCGCTATCGCCCTCGACGGCAATCCGACTGAGGCCGGGGCCGCGTTCGCAGCGGTCTACGCGGCGTCGCTGGCGAACGGCGGGTCGCTCTCGAACATCAAGCCGGGCGTCAGCTACTTCCAGAAGCTCGCAAAGGAAGGCAACTTCATCACTGCGCAGTCCGACGCGACGACGATCTCGTCCGGCCAGGTCAAGATCAGCCTCGACTGGGACTACCTGAACGCAGGGTACGCGCAGCAGCTCAAGGCAAAAGGCATCGACTGGAAGGTCGTCATCCCGACCGACGCGCACTACGCCGCTTACTATGTACAGGCAATCAGCAAGTTCGCGCCGAACCCCGCTGCAGCGCGCCTGTGGGAGGAGTTCTTGTACTCGAACGAGGGACAGAACGGCTGGCTCGGTGGCTTTGCCCGTCCCGTGCTGCTCAACACGATGATCAAGAACGGCACGGTCGACAAGAAGGAGCTGGCCGCGATCCCGCCGGTCTCCGGCACGCCCGCCTTCCCGTCCCAGGCCCAGCAGAAGGCCGCAGGTGCGGTGCTTGCGAAGCTGTGGCCCACGGTCGGCTGAGGCAGATGGGCCGGGGCAGGGACCGCAAGCGTTCGGGATAGCACGAGACGGTCGAGACGCAGGGAAGCGTAGGAGAGCATGGCAACCGACGTCGACCTCGTCTCGACCGTCGTCACCCCGGACGGACAAACTGCAGAC